>NZ_JBMRGI010000015.1:0-117235 GCF_049384345.1 Stenotrophomonas sp. CASM110 | reverse complement strand
GGTTTACGGCGTCCCCCGCCACCGGACCCACCCCGCCACCCCACGGGAACCCTGCTTTTGCTTTGGCCGTTGCTGTTGCCGTTGCCCTGGCCTCGGCGGGTGCCGGGCGCCGCCCGGCCAGAGCCCTTCCCCCGCTTCCGGTACAATGTCGGGCCCGTTTCCCAACTACGGTTCCCCGGACATGATGGTCCTCGAGGGCGCGCCCGCCCTGTCGCCGTTCCGCCGCGAACGTCTTGAATCCCGCCTGCAGTCCATCGCTCCCTCCCTGCGCATCAGTGGTGCCTGGCACGTCTACTTCGTGCAGCCCGAAGGCAGCGCCGCCCCCGACCTGACCACCCTGTGCCGCATCCTCGAAGCGGCGCCGCAGGCCGAAGCCGTGGCCGACGGCGCGGTCAGCCGCATCGTGGTGCCGCGCCTGGGCACGCTGTCGCCGTGGTCGAGCAAGGCCACCGAACTGGTCCGCGGTGCCGGCCAGCCGGTCAGCCGGGTCGAACGTGGCCTGCGCATCGACGTGCAGGGCTGGCCGGCCGATGCCGCCGCCCAGCAGGCGTTGGTCAAGGCGCTGCACGACCCGATGACGCAGTCGGTGCTGGAGACCGTGGAACAGGGCCAGGCGCTGTTCTCGGCACCGGCCCGGGGTGAACTGGAGCGCGTGCCGGTGGACCAGCTGGAGGCCGCCAACCAGCGCCTCGGCCTGGCCATGGCCCAGGACGAGATCGACTACCTGCGCGAGCGTTTCACTGCGCTGGGCCGGTCGCCGTCGGACGTGGAACTGATGATGTTCGCGCAGGCCAATTCCGAGCACTGCCGCCACAAGATCTTCAACGCGAGCTGGACCATCGACGGCCAGGAGCAGGACCGCTCGCTGTTCCGGATGATCAAGAACACCCACCAGCAGACTCCGCAGCACACGCTCAGCGCGTACAGCGACAATGCCGCGGTGATCGAAGGCCATCCGGCCTCGCGCTATCGCCCCGATCCGGCCAGTGGCGAATACCGCCGCGAGCCGCAGGTGCCCAGCGCGTTCCAGATCAAGGTGGAAACGCACAACCACCCGACCGCGATCGCGCCGTTCCCGGGTGCCTCGACCGGTGCCGGTGGCGAGATCCGCGACGAGGGCGCGACCGGCCGTGGCGGCAAGCCGAAGGCGGGCCTGACCGGCTTCTCGGTCTCGCACCTGCGCATCCCCGAGCTGCCGCAGCCGTGGGAAGCGCCGCGCGCGCTGAACCCGCGCATGGCGCCGGCGCTGGAAATCATGACCGACGGCCCGCTCGGCGGCGCCGCGTTCAACAACGAATTCGGCCGCCCGAACCTGCTCGGCTACTTCCGCAGCTTCGAGCTGCCCGAAGGCGCCGATCTGGTGCGTGCATACGACAAGCCGATCATGCTGGCCGGCGGCCTCGGCGCGATCGACCGCGTGCAGGTCGACAAGATCCCGCTGCAGGCCGGTGATGCGGTCATCGTGCTCGGCGGGCCGGCGATGCTGATCGGCCTGGGCGGCGGCGCGGCCAGTTCGGTGGCCTCCGGCGAGAGCGCCGAGGACCTGGACTTTGCCAGCGTGCAGCGCGACAACCCGGAAATGGAGCGCCGCTGCCAGGAGGTCATCGACCGCTGCGTGGCGATGGGCGCCAACAACCCGATCAAGTTCTTCCACGACGTCGGTGCCGGTGGCCTGTCCAATGCCATCCCCGAACTGCTGCACGACTCCAAGGTCGGCGGTGTCATCGACCTGGGCAAGGTGCCCACCGATGATCCGTCGCTGTCGCCGATGCAGCTGTGGTGCAACGAGTCGCAGGAGCGCTACGTGCTGGGCGTGGCCCAAGAGCGCCTGGCCGAGTTCGCCGCGCTGTGCGCCCGCGAGCGCTGCCCGTTCGCTGCCGTTGGCGTGGCCACCGCCGAGGAGCACCTGGTGGTGGCCTACGGTGCCGTGCCGGGCCACACCCCGGCCGATGCGCCGATCGACCTGCCGATGGACGTGCTGTTCGGCAAGCCGCCGAAGATGCACCGCGACACCGCGCACCCGCCGGCACCGCGCTGGCCGGTGCTGAAGACCGGCGGCCTGGACCTGCAGGAAGCCGGCCTGCGCGTACTCGCGCACCCGACCGTCGCCTCGAAGAACTTCCTGGTCACCATCGGTGACCGCAGCGTCGGTGGCCTGACCGCGCGTGAGCAGATGGTCGGCCCGTGGCAGCTGCCGGTGGCCGACGTGGCGATCACCCTGGCCGACTTCGATGGCGTGGCCGGCGAAGCGATGTCGATCGGCGAGCGCACCCCGCTGGCCCTGCTCGACGCCGCTGCGTCGGCACGCATGGCGGTGGGCGAAGCGCTGACCAACCTGTGTGCGGCCCCGGTCGATGCGCTGGATGAAATCAAGCTGTCGGCGAACTGGATGGCCGCGGCCGGCCATCCGGGCGAAGACGCACTGCTGTACGACGCGGTGAAGGCGGTGGGCATGGAACTGTGCCCGCAGCTGGACATCAGCATCCCGGTGGGCAAGGACTCGCTGTCGATGCAGGCGCAGTGGCACGACCAGGGCGAAGCGCACAAGAGCGTGTCGCCGGTGTCGCTGGTGATCTCGGCGTTCGCGCCGGTCGCCGACGTGCGCAAGCAGCTGACCCCGCTGCTCGACCGCGACGTGGACAGCGAGCTGTGGCTGATCGGCCTGGGTGCCGGCAAGCAGCGCCTGGGCGGTTCGATCCTGGCCCAGGTGCACGCCGACCATGGCGATCTGCCGGCCTTCGCCGGTGCCGCTCCGGACCTGGACGATCCGCAGCGCCTGCGTGGCTTCTTCGAGCTGATCCGCGATGCGCGCCAGTCCGGCCTGCTGCTGGCCTACCACGACCGCAGCGACGGTGGTGCCTTCGCCGCGCTGTGCGAAATGGCCTTCACTTCGCGCCTTGGCCTGGACATCACGCTCGATGCCTGGGGCGATGATCCGTTCCGCAGCCTGTTCAACGAAGAACTGGGTGCGGTGGTGCAGATCGCGCGCGAAGACCGCGCTGCGTTCGCCGACCTGGTCGAACGCCACGCACTGACCGAATGCGCACAGCGCATCGCCAAGCCGACCACCGCGCCGGTGGTGCGCGTGTCGCTGGGTGGCGAGAACCTGGCCGAATGGCGTTGGGACGCACTGTTCGACGCCTGGTGGTCGGTCACCCACGCGATGCAGAAGCGCCGCGACAACCCGGCCAACGCCGATGCCGAGCGCGAGGTCGCCCGTGCCTTCAACGCACCGGGCCTGAAGCCCAAGCTCAGCTTCGACCTGAACGAGGATGTGGCGGCACCGTTCATCAGCACCGGTGCGCGTCCGCGCGTGGCGGTGCTGCGCGAGCAGGGCGTCAACGGCCAGATCGAAATGGCCAACGCCTTCGAACGTGCCGGCTTCCGCGCCTTCGACGTGCACATGAGCGACCTGATCGAAGGCCGCGTGGCGCTGCAGGATTTCACCGGCCTGGTCGCCTGCGGCGGCTTCAGCTACGGCGATGTGCTCGGTGCCGGCCGTGGCTGGGCCACCTCGATCCTGGAGCGCAGTGCGCTGCGTGATGCCTTCGCCGCGTTCTTCGCGCGCGAAGACAGCTTCGCGCTGGGCGTGTGCAACGGCTGCCAGATGATGAGCCAGCTCAAGAACATCATCCCGGGTGCCGGACACTGGCCGCAGTTCCGCCGCAATGCCAGCGAGCAGTTCGAAGCCCGCACCGCGCTGCTGGAAGTGGTGGAATCGCCGTCGATCCTGCTGCGTGGCATGGCCGGCTCGCGCCTGCCGGTAGCGGTGGCGCACGGCGAAGGCCAGGCCGTGTTCGACAACGCCGTCGACCAGGCTGCCGCCCGCGTCTCGCTGCGCTACATCGATGGCCATGGCAACGTCGCCAGCCAGTACCCGCTGAACCCGAACGGTTCGCCGGACGGCATCACCGGCCTGACCAGCACCGACGGCCGCGTCACCATCATGATGCCGCACCCGGAGCGCACCCCGCGCGCGCTCAACCTGAGCTGGGCACCGGCTGAATGGCAGGGTGATTCGCCGTGGATGCGCATGTTCCGCAACGCGCGGGTGTGGTGCGGCTGATCGCATCGTTCCGCGCAGGCCGCAATGCCACCGCGTATGGAAAAACCCGCCGCTTTGTCGGCGGGTTTTTCTTTGTGTGCGTGAAATTGCTGATCTGGCCGCTAGTTACATCCGTTTTCATGCGCCAGCAGTTCGTCACGTATGTCTAACAAAATGCCTTTATAAACACGTGAAATAGTGAACTGCTTCACGGCAATAGGATTTGTCGTGTCAAAGTCTTGACGATCTGCAAAGTTGCCGTTAACACTTGAACCCCGTTTCAGAATCATTCATTTCGCAGTAACCGGTTGGCGCACGCGCTCGGTTTTCTGTCGCTGCGCGCCGTTCGGCAATACCCCGCAGTAAATCACGCGAATAAACGCCCCCAGGGGACGTTGGGCCGGAAAGCCCAGCGGTGGCGTTGCTTTGCCCAAAACCAGTCCAATCAGGAGCCGTACCGATGAATCGGATTTATCGCAAGGTCTGGAACAAAGCACTGGGTCAGTTGGTGGTGGCCTCGGAACTGGCCTCCTCCGACAGCAGCAGTGGCGGGGTCGTCGACCAGCGCCGCGATGCGACACAGGCCACGCCCGCACTGCTGGCGGTGGCACTGGGCCTGGTATTGGGGTTGGGCATGAGCGGCAGCGCGACGGCACAGTCGGTGCAGATCGGCGGCAGCGCCACCTGCGTTGCATTCAGCGGCAAGCTGCTGGAAAAGTGCCTGATCGAAGGCTCGGCCACGGCCAAGGGCAGCAACGCGGTGGCGATCGGCAGCAACAGCAATGCCAGCGCCGCCAACAGCGTGGCGCTGGGCGCTGGCTCCAAGGCCACGCGGGCCAATACCGTGTCCATCGGCGATGCCGGCAAGGAGCGGCAGATCACCAACGTGGCTGCTGGCACGCAGGGCACCGATGCGGTGAACAAGGCGCAGCTGGACGCGCAGGCGCGCGCCACGCAGGCCGCGCTGGCTGATGTCGCCGCCGATGGAAACCGCTATTTCAAGGCCGACGGCGCAGGCGATGACAGCGACGCGGCGAAGATCGAGGGGCAGGGCGCAGTCGCGGCCGGCGCCGGTGCACAGGCGCTGGCCAACGCCACCACCGCCATCGGAACCCAGGCCATTGCCGCCGGTCTCGGCGCGAGTGCCTTCGGCCAGGGCGCCCTGGCCATCGGCGATGCCAGCGTGGTGGTCGGGCAGAGCGCGGCCGCGTTCGGGCTTGGCGATACAGCCGTCGGCGCCAGCGCGTACGCAGCCAGCGAGAACGGCGCGGCCACCGCACTCGGTGCGTTGTCCGAAGCCACTGCCGATGGCGCGACGGCCGTCGGCGGTGGTGCCGTGGCGATGGGCCCGGGCAGCACCGCACTGGGCCGCGGCGCCACTGCCGCCAATGAAGCATCGATCGCGGTGGGGGCGTTCAGCACTGCCGTGGGTGAGTACAGCACCGCGCTGGGGTCCAACTCGGCGGCGGTCGCCACCGGCAGCGTGGCGCTGGGCGCCGGCTCGCTGGCCGACCGTGTCGACACCGTGTCGGTCGGCGCCGCCGAATACGGCCTGACCCGGCAGATCACCAGCGTCGCGGCGGGCACCGAAGACACCGACGCGGTCAACGTCGGCCAGTTGAAGGGCGTCGCCGCCGTGGCCGATGCCACCGCCAAGCGTTTCCAGGCCACTGGCAGCAGCAACAGTGATGCGGGTGCATTGGCCGAGGGCGACGAGGCGCTGGCGGCTGGCGAGGCGGCCAACGCCATCGGCAACGGCACCACCGCCGTGGGCGCGGGCGCCAATGCCGTCGCACAGAACGCGACCGCGGTGGGCAACAACGCACTGGCCTCAGGTCAGAACAGTGCCGCGTTCGGCAACAACGCGCAGGCCAACGGCCCAGGCAGTGTCGCCGTCGGTGGTGCTGCGGTGGATGCCGATGGCAATCCGCTGATCACCAGTGGCGGCGTGCCGGTGGAAACCGGCGCCACCAGTGCCGGTGTCGGTGGTACTGCGGTGGGTGCGAGTGCCGAGGCCGGCGGTTTCGCCGCGTCTGCCTTTGGCGTGGGCGCATATGCCGCCGGCGCGCAGTCGTCCGCGTTCGGTGCGGTTGCCAATGCCATCGGTGATTACTCCACCGCGCTGGGTACGCAGAGCAATGCCACCGGCACCAGCAGCGTGGCCATCGGCGGCCCGGCCGATCTGATTCCAGGCCTGGGCTTCTTCGTGCAGACCCAGGCCAGCGGCGAAGCGTCGACCGCCGTCGGCGCCGGTGCCATCGCCAGCGGTGATCGCGCGGTGGCCAACGGCAGCCTGACCGAAGCGTCCGGCGCCGAAGCGACTGCGGTCGGCTACTTCGCCTACGCACCGGGCGAGAACGCCAGCGCGCTCGGCGCGCAGACCTGGGCCAGCGGCGCGCAGAGCACCGCCGTGGGCTACTACGCCACCGCACGCGGTGCCAACAGCGTTGCGCTCGGCGCCAACTCCGAAGCGGTGCGTGCCAACAGCGTGGCCGTGGGCAGTGCCGGCAACGAACGGCAGATCACCAGCGTCGCCGCGGGCAGTGAAGCCACCGATGCAGTGAACAAGGCGCAGCTCGACGCGGTGGCCAGCACCGCCGACAGCACAGCGCGCTTCTTCCAGGCCCAGCCGGAAGCAGGCAGCGATGCGGGTGCATTGGCCGAGGGCGAAGGTGCGGTTGCGGCGGGTTCGTCGAGCAATGCGATCGGCGCCGGCGCGATTGCACAGGGCGCAGCAGCCTCGGCCATCGGTGACGACGCCGTGGCGGTGGGTCGCAACAGCAACGCCACCGGCAATGGCGGTGTTGCCATCGGTGGCCTCGGCCAGGCCTACGACGAGTACAACCAGCCGATCATCGGTGCCGACGGTACGGCACAGCAGGTCGGCACCACTGCCGTCGCCGACGCCACAGCGGTCGGCAGTGGTGCGCAGGCGACCGGTGCTGCCAGCAGTGCGTTCGGCAACGCCGCCAGGGCCAGCGGAGACAACAGCTTCGCGGCCGGCGGCAAGTCGCGTGCGACCGGCAGCTACGCGGTTGCGGTTGGCGACAGCGCCTTCGCCAGCAGTGACGACAGCACCGCCGTCGGTGGCTACAGCTGGGCTACCGCAAGCGGGGCGAGTGCGTTCGGTTCCGGCGCCTGGGCAACGGCCACCAATGCCTCGGCATTTGGCAACGCGGCCTGGGCCAGTGGCAGTGGTGCGACCTCCATCGGTTACAACAGCTGGGCCAACGGCACCAGCTCCACCGCCGTCGGTCGCGGCGCATTCGGTTATGGCGACAACAGCGTGGCGCTGGGCTTCCAGGCGCTGGGCAACAGCCTCAACAGCATCGCCATCGGCACCAACACGGTGGCCGGTGGTGAAAGCGCGATCGCGCTCGGTGCCGGCAGCAACGCCAGCGCCAGCAACGCCGTCGCACTGGGCGCCGGCTCGGTCGCCAACCGCGCCCGCAGCGTTTCGGTCGGCAGCACCGGCAACGAACGCCAGGTGACCAACGTCGCCGCCGGTACCCAGGCCACCGACGCGGTGAACAAGGCGCAGCTGGATGCCGTGGCGGGCGCGGCAGCCACCACCAGCCGCTTCTTCCAGGCCAGCGGCAACGGCGGTGATGTGGCCGGTGCACTGGTGGACGGTGACAACGCGCTGGCCGCCGGTGATGCGGCCAACGCCATCGGCAACGGGGCCACCGCACTCGGCAGTGGCGCCAACGCGCTGGCCAGCAATGCGCAGGCACTGGGCGTCAACGCCCTGGCCAGCGCCGCCAACGCCAGCGCGGTCGGTGCAAATGCGCAGGCGACCGCTGAATACGCAACCGCGCAGGGTGCGGAAAGCGAGGCCAGTGGCGAGCAGAGTGCGGCGTTCGGTGCGGCCAGCATCGCCAGCGGTGCTGGCAGCACCGCGACCGGCGTGCTGTCCGAAGCCTCCGGCGAGGAGGCGGTGGCAGTGGGGTACTTCAGCAATGCCAGTGGCAGCGGCGCCACCGCGGTCGGCAGCGAGAGTGTCGCCAGTGGCACCGCGTCGGCAGCGTTCGGCATCGGTGCCGAGGCGACCGGCGGCTACAGCACCGCCATCGGTGGCTATGCACAGGCCTCGGCCTTCAATGCCACAGCCTTCGGCAACTTCGCCAATGCCTCCGGCTCCAACAGCGTGGCGCTGGGCGGTGATTCGGAAGCCTCCGGTGCCTACAGCACCGCCACTGGCCAGGGCAGCCTGGCCACCGGCACCAACAGCGTCGCCGTCGGCGGATCGCTGTTCGGCGTGCTGGCCACCGAAGCATCGGGCAACTACTCCACCGCCGTCGGTGGCGGCGCCTGGTCCGGTGGCATCAACAGCACCGCGCTGGGCAACGCCGCCGAATCGCGCGCTGCCAACAGCGTGGCGCTGGGTGCCGATTCGATCGCCGACCGCGACAACACCGTGTCGGTCGGGGGCGGTGGCAACACCCGCCAGATCACCAACGTGGCTGATGGCACGCAGGGCAATGATGCGGTCAACAAGAACCAGCTCGACGCCGTAGCCGCCGCAGCGGAAAAGACCAGCAGGCAGTTCCAGGCCAGCGGCAACGCCGATGGCGAAACAGGGGCACTGGTCGAGGGCGACAACGCGCTGGCGGCCGGCGATGCGGCCAACGCCATCGGCAACGGGGCCACCGCGCTGGGCAGCGGTGCCAACGCGCTGGCGGCCAACGCCACGGCCGTGGGCATCGATGCATTGGCCACCGGCAACAATGCGGCGGCGCTGGGCAGCACAGCGCAGGCCAGCGGTGAAGACAGCCTTGCGCTCGGCACCGGTGCCAGCGCCAGCGAGCTCGGCGCCAGCGCGGTCGGTGCGCGTGCACAGGCCAGCGGTGCGTACAGCACGGCAACCGGCACCGAATCCAACGCCAGCGGCACGCAGGCCCTGGCCAGCGGCTTCCGTAGTGCCGCCTCTGCCGATGGCACCACTGCCGTCGGTGGCTATGCCGAGGCCAGTGGACGCCTCGGCACCGCATTGGGCTACGGCTCGGCGGCCAGTGGTGCCAACACGACCGCCGTCGGCTTCGGTGCTGCTGCAGCCGGTACCGGTGCCGTGGCGGTGGGTCAGTCCAGCGAGGCCAGCGGCGAGGAGAGCGTGGCCATCGGTGGCAGCACCTTCTTCGGCCTGATCCCGTCGCGTGCCAGTGGCACCGGTGCGGCGGCGTTCGGTGCCGGCGCATGGGCGACCGAAGACTACGCCACGGCAATCGGCTGGAACTCGTGGGCCGCCGGCAGCAATGCCACGGCCCTGGGCGCCAACGCCACCGCCAACGGCAGCAACAGTGTCGCCCTCGGTGCCGGCTCCAAGGCCGACCGTGACAACACCGTGGCCGTCGGCAAGGCCGGTGGCGAACGCCAGGTGACCCATGTGGCAGCCGGTACCGAAGCCACCGACGCGGTGAACAAGGGCCAGCTGGATGCCGTTGCCAGCGTCGCCGACAGGACCAGCCGCCAGTTCCAGGCCAGCGGCAATGCCGATGGCGAGGCCGGTGCCCTGGTGGACGGTGACAACGCCTTGGCCGCCGGCAACGCGTCCAACGCCATCGGCAACGGTGCCACCGCGCTGGGCAGTGGCGCCAACGCGATGGCCGCCAACGCCACGGCGGTAGGCGCCGACGCCCTGGCGACCGGCAGCAACGCGGCGGCACTGGGTACCAACGCACAGGCCAGTGGTGTCGACAGCGTGGCCGTGGGCAGCGCTGCCCGCGCCAGTGAACTCGGCGCCAGCGCTACCGGCGCCGGCGCCCAGGCCAAGGGCGCCTACAGCACCGCCAGCGGCGCGCAGGCCACGGCCAGCGGCACGCAGTCGCAGGCCAGCGGTTTCCGCGCCACTGCCTCGGCCGATGGCGCCTCGGCGCTGGGCAGCTACGCCGAAGCCAGTGGTCGACTGGGTACTGCGGTGGGCTACGGCAGCAAGGCCACCGGTGCGAACGCCACCGCGGTGGGTGTCAGTGCCAACGCTTCGGCGGCCGGCAGCATCGCACTGGGCGCAGGCTCGGTGGCTGATCGTGCCAACACCGTGTCGGTCGGCAGTGCCAGCAGTGATCGTCAGATCACCCGTGTCGCCGCCGGTACCGAGCGCACCGATGCAGTCAATCGTGGCCAGCTCGATGCGGTCGCGGCGACCGCCGATGGCACCGCACGCTACGTCAAGGCCAGCGGCGCGGGTACCGCCAGTGCCAGCGGCAGCGATGCCGCAGCGATCGGTTCGGCCGCCAGTGCCAGCGGCGCACGCAGCAATGCGCTGGGTGCCAATGCGATGGCCATCGGCAACGGTGCGCTTGCACTGGGCAACAGTGCCGGCGCGTCCGGTGCGAACTCGGTGGCACTGGGTGCGGGCTCGCGTGCGCTCGATGCCAACGTGGTGTCGGTCGGTGGTGGCAACGGCACCGATGGCCCGGCCGCGCGCCGCATCGTCAATGTGGCCGACGGCCGCATCGCCGCCGGCAGCAGCGACGCGGTCACCGGCTCGCAGCTCAACGTCACCAACCAGCGCGTGGGCGCCGTGGAAACCCGTGTCGGTGATTTCGACTCGCGCATCGCCACGGTCGAGACCACGGCGGCCAGCGCCGTCGGCTATGACGACGCCAGCCGTGACCGCCTGACCCTGTCCGGCTTCCAGGGCACCACCATCGACAACGTCGGCGCGGGCAACATCGCCGCCGGCAGCCGCCAGGCGATCAATGGCGGGCAGCTGTTCCAGTCGCTCAGTGATGCCGCCAGCTTCCTCGGCGGTGGTGCCAGCGTCGGCATGCAGGGTGTGTTCGTGGCGCCGAACTACGTGATCCAGGGCGCCACCTACAGCAATGTCGGCGATGCGCTGGGCGCGCTGGACCGCAAGGTCAGTGAGATTGACCGTCGTACTGCCGGTGGCACGCGTGCAGGCGCGTCCAGCCTGCGCGCAATGAGTGCTTCGCTGGATGAAAGCCCGCAGGCCAGCGTGGCCGACGCACCGGCAACGGCCGATGCCGCGCCGGCCAGTACCGCACGCGTGCAGGGCACGCCGACGGTGGCCGCGGCGGGGGCGGGCATTCCGGTCGGCACCCCGGCCACCGGCTTCAACGCCGTGGCCATGGGCGATGGCGCGGTAGCCAGCGGCGCTTCGTCCACGGCCATCGGCCAGGGCGCCAGTGCCACGGCGGCAAATGCCGTGGCGCTGGGCCAGGGCTCGGTTGCCGATCGTGCCAACACGGTCTCGGTGGGCAGCGAAGGCAACGAACGCCAGGTCACCAACGTCGCCGCGGGCACCACCGCCACCGACGCCGTCAACAAGGGCCAGCTGGACCGTGGCATGGCGACGGCGAACAGCTACACCGACAGCCGCGTCCAGGCCGTTGCCGACAGCTTCGATGTGTTCAAGGGCGAGATCGACGGACGCCTGCGCCACATGGACCGCCGCATCGACCGCCAGGGCGCGATGAGCGCAGCGATGCTCAACATGGCCACCAGTGCCGCCGGTATCCGCACCCAGAACCGTGTCGGCGTCGGCATCGGTTTCCAGGGTGGCGAGTCGGCGTTGTCGCTGGGTTACCAGCGTGCGATCAGCGATCGCGCCACGGTCACCTTCGGCGGCGCCTTCAGCAGTGACGACAGTTCGGTCGGCGTCGGTGCCGGCTTCGGCTGGTAAGCCACTCCATCGCGCCGGCGGCCACCCACGCCGGCGCCGTACCTGCAGTGAGGGCCTGGGGGGAGGTCACGGCAATCCCGGCTGGGCCGGCCGGGAGTCGTCAAGGAATGATGGCCGCAGTGTTGGTTCGATCCATGACCCAGAAGAGGAATTCGACGTGATCAAGAAGCAGAACCTTCGCATCAATGTGCTTGCCGCCGCCGTGCTGTCGATGACGGCGGTCGGTGCCGTCCACGCCGCCGGGTTGCCGACCCGTGAACCGGTGCGCCAGGCCAGCACCGCCCAGCCGGGTACCGAGCGCATCATCGTCAAGTACCGGGCCGGCGCTGCTGCCGCCACCGACCGCTCGGCGAAGCTGTCCACCGTGCAGTCCGCACTGACCCGTGCCAGTCTCTCCGGCGGCACGTCACGCGCCAGCACGCTCGGCCCGCAGGTGGTCCGCAAGCTGTCTACCGGTGCGGACCTCATCCGTGTGCAGGGCCGCCTGGCACCGGCCGAACTGCAGCGCGTGCTGAAGGAACTGAAGGCCGATCCGTCGGTGCAGTACGCCGAAGCCGACGTGAAACTGCGCCGCAGCGAACTGCGTGCCGGCAACGTGCAGCCGGCGCTGGTGCCGAACGATCCCTTCTACCAGCAGAACCAGTGGCATCTGCACAATGCGGTCGGCGGCATCAACGCACCGGCGGCGTGGGATGTCTCGCAGGGCGAGGGCATCGTGGTGGCAGTGATCGATACCGGCGTCCTGCCGCAGCATCCGGACCTGGTCGGAAACCTGCTGGAAGGCTACGACTTCATCAGCGATGCGGAGACCTCGCGGCGCCCGACCAACGATCGCGTGCCGGGTGCGCAGGACTACGGTGATTGGGTCGAGAACGACAACGAGTGCTATGACGGCTCGCTGGCCGACGACAGTTCCTGGCACGGCACCCACGTCGCTGGCACCGTGGCCGAGCAGACCAACAACGGCGTCGGCATGGCCGGTGTCGCCTACAAGGCCAAGGTGCTGCCGGTCCGCGTGCTGGGCAAGTGCGGCGGCTACCTGTCCGACATCGCTGATGCGGTGACCTGGGCCTCCGGCGGTACCGTGACCGGCATTCCGGCCAACACCAATCCGGCCGAGATCATCAACATGAGCCTGGGGGGCGGTGGTTCCTGCGCCAGCACCTACCAGGACGCGATCAACGGCGCGATCTCGCGCGGTACCACGGTGGTGGTGGCTGCCGGCAATGAAGCCGACAACGCGTCCAAGTACCAGCCGGCCAGCTGCGAAGGCGTGGTGACCGTGGGTGCCACCCGCATCACCGGTGGCATCACCTACTACTCCAACTATGGAGCCCGCGTGGACCTGTCCGGTCCGGGCGGTGGCGGCAGTGTCGACGGCAACCCGGGCGGCTACATCTGGCAGACCGGCTCCAATGCGGCCACCACGCCGGAATCGGGCACGCCGGGCTACATGGGCATGGGCGGTACCTCGATGGCCTCGCCGCATGTGGCCGCCGTTGCGGCACTGGTGCAGAGCGCACTGATCGCCAAGGGCAAGGATCCGTTGACCCCGGCCGCGATGCGTACCCTGCTGAAGGAAACGGCGCGTCCGTTCCCGGTCGCCATCCCGGCGGCGACCCCGATCGGTACCGGCATCCTTGATGCCAAGGCCGCGCTGGCCAAGGCACTGGAAGAACCGTGCACCGAAAACTGCGGGCCGGCGGCCACGCCGCTGACCAACAAGGCCGCAGTCGGCGGCCTGAACGGTGCTGCCGGCAGCAGCAAGCTGTACAGCTTCGAAGCCGTTGCCGGAAAGCAGCTCAGCGTGATCACCTACGGTGGCACCGGCAACGTCTCGGTCTACATTGCCCAGGGGCGTGAGCCGAGCGCCAGCGACAACGACGGCAAGTCGACCCGTCCCGGCACGTCCGAAACGGTGCGGGTGAACAAGCCGGTGGCGGGCACCTATTACATCAAGGTGGTGGGCGAAGCGGCATACAACGGCGTGAGCATTCTCGCCACGCAGTAATCACCTCGTGTCGTAGTTGAACGGCCGACGCCCGTCACCCTGTGTGACGGGCTTCGTCTTTTTACGAAAGGTGGCCGCAGGGCGGCGGAAATCACGGCTTAACTGCTAAAGTCGGGCCGATTGACAGGAGAGTCACGTGAACGCGCTCGCTGCAACCGTTACCGACGACGCCGAAGGCCGCATCCTGGATGCGTTGCTGGCGCGCGGCCGGCTCAAGGAAGGAGACCTGGCACGCGCGCGGCCATTGCATGCCGAGGCCGGCGGCAGTCTGCTGGGCCTGCTGGTGCGCCTGGGCCTGGTGTCTGAACGCGACCAGGCACAGGCCAGCGCTGAGGTGCTGGGCCTGCCGCTGCTGGAGGGCAAGCAGGTGCCGGAGGCCCCGCCGCAGGCGCTGGCCGAGGGACTTCCGCTGTCGCTGCGCTTCCTGAAGCAGTTCCATGTGTGCCCGCTGGAGTTGGATGAACACGGGGTGCGGCTGTGGCTGGCCGATGCCCACGACGCCTATCCACAGCAGGCCGTGCAGTTGGCCCTTGGGGTCCCGGTGACACCGGTGCTGGGCATGCGCGCGGAGATCGATGACCTGGTCGAGCGCTGGTTCGGCCAGGGCCGCAGCGCGATGGGCGCGATCGTGGAAACCGCGGATGGCGAGGGCGGTGCGGTCGACGACATCGAGCACCTGCGCGACCTTGCGTCGGAAGCACCGGTGATCCGCCTGGTCAACCTGGTGATCCAGCGTGCGGTGGAGCTGCGCGCTTCGGATATCCATGTCGAACCGTTCGAGAGCCGGTTGAAGGTCCGCTACCGCGTCGATGGCGTGCTGGTGGAGGGCGAAAGCCCGCCGGCCAACCTCACCGCTGCGGTGATCAGCCGCATCAAGATCATGGCCCGGCTCAACATCGCCGAGCGCCGCCTGCCGCAGGACGGCCGCATCATGCTGCGCGTGCAGGGCAAGGAGCTGGACCTGCGCGTGAGCACGGTACCGACCGCGCATGGCGAAAGCGTGGTGATGCGCCTGCTGGATCGCGAAACGGTGGTGTTCGATTTCCACCGGCTCGGCTTCACCGATGCCTTCCTGCCGCAGTTCCGCAAGGTGCTGGAACAGCCGCATGGCATCCTGCTGGTCACCGGCCCGACCGGCTCGGGCAAGACCACCACGCTGTACACCGCGCTGAGCCAGCTCAACACCGCCGACGTCAAGATCATCACGGTCGAAGACCCGGTGGAATACCAGATAGAAGGCATCAACCAGATCCAGGCCAAGCCGCAGATCGGCCTCGACTTCGCCAATGCCCTGCGCAGCATCGTGCGCCAGGATCCGGACATCATCATGATCGGTGAAATGCGCGACCTGGAAACCGCGCGCATCGCCATCCAGTCGGCGCTGACCGGCCACCTGGTGCTGTCCACCCTGCATACCAACAACGCAGCCGGTGGCATCACCCGCCTGCTCGACATGGGCGTGGAGGACTACCTGCTCACGTCCACCATCAACGGCATCCTGGCCCAGCGCCTGGTACGCCGGCTGGAGCCGACCCACGCCGAGCGCTACGAAGCCTCGCCGGAAGAGATCGAGCGGTTCGAACTGCGCCGCCTGCAGCCG
The DNA here is from genome assembly GCF_049384345.1 of Stenotrophomonas sp. CASM110. Taxonomy (NCBI): domain Bacteria; kingdom Pseudomonadati; phylum Pseudomonadota; class Gammaproteobacteria; order Lysobacterales; family Lysobacteraceae; genus Stenotrophomonas; species Stenotrophomonas sp. CASM110. The sequence goes on along the minus strand of NZ_JBMRGI010000015.1, from coordinate 101,937 downwards.
GAAGGGCCGATCCACCTGTACCGCCCGAAGCCGTCTGCGCTGGCACCGACCGGCTACCTGGGGCGTACCACCATCATGGAATTCCTGGTGATGAACGATGCGCTGCGCCGTGCGGTGATGCGCCGCGATGGCATGGGCGAGATCGAGCGCATCGCCCGCGAGGCCGGCATGCGCACCATGTACGAGGATGGCCTGTCCAAGGCGTTGAGCGGGCAGACCACCATCGAGGAAGTGCTGCGCGTGACCGAGGAAAGCTGATGCGTGCAGGACGCCGGGGCTGACATGCCGAACTATCGCTACAAGGCGCTCAATCCGCATGGCGAGGTCTTCGATGGGCAGATGGAAGCGGCCAGCGAGGCCGAGCTGATCGCGCGCCTGCAGGACCAGGGCCACCTGCCGATGGAGACGCAGCTGGCCGACGCCGGCGCGATCGGCGGCAGCAGCTGGCGCAACCTGCTGCAGCAGCGCCCGCTGCAGGGGGCCGCGCTGCTGCAGTTCACCCAGCAGCTGGCGACCCTGCTCGGTGCTGGCCAGCCACTGGACCGCGCGCTGTCGATCCTGCTGGGGTTGCCCGAGGACGAACGATCGCGCCGCGCGATCACCGACATCCGCGACGTGGTGCGCGGTGGCGCACCGCTGTCCACCGCGCTGGAGCGCCAGCATGGGCTGTTCTCGCGCCTGTACGTGAACATGGTGCGCGCCGGCGAAGCCGGTGGCAGCCTGCATGAAACCCTGCAACGCCTGGCCGACTACCTCGAGCGCAGCCGCGCGCTGCAGGGCAAGGTCATCAACGCGCTGGTCTACCCGGCGATCCTGCTGGTGGTGGTCGGTGGCGCGCTGTTGTTCCTGCTCGGCTACGTGGTGCCGCAGTTCGCGCAGATGTACGAAAGCCTGGACGTGGCGCTGCCGTGGTTCACCAACGCGGTACTGCAGCTGGGCCTGTTCGTGCGTGACTGGTGGGTGCTGCTGCTGGTGGTGCCCGGCGTGCTGGTGCTGTTCTTCGAGCGCAAGGCGCGGCAACCGGCGTTCCGGTTGGCGCTGGATGGCTGGCTGCTGCAGCGGCGTGGCATCGGTCGCCTCATCGGCGAGCTGGAAACCGCCCGGCTGGCGCGCACGCTGGGCACACTGCTGCGCAACGGCGTCCCCTTGCTGGGGGCACTGGGCATCGCGCGCAACGTGCTGGGCAACCGCGCCCTGGCCGCTGACGTCGAAACGGCCGCCGATGAAGTGAAGAACGGCGCCGGCCTGTCGCTGGCCCTGTCGCGCGGCAAGCGGTTCCCGCGCCTGGCGCTGCAGATGATCCAGGTCGGCGAGGAATCCGGCGCACTCGATACCATGCTGCTCAAGGCCGCCGACACCTTCGAACAGGACAGCGCCCGGCGCATCGACCGCATGCTGGCGGCGATGGTGCCGGCGATCACCCTGGTGCTGGCCTCGGTGGTCGGCGCGGTGATCGTGGCCGTGCTGGTGCCGCTGTATGACCTGACCAATGCCATCGGTTGACGATGGCACTCCCTGCAACCCGATACTCCGCAACTGAAAGGACCGTCCATGATTGCCCGTCGCCGACCGATCCGCCTTTCCTTCACCGCCGCGCGCAACCAGTCGGGTATGAGCCTGCTGGAAATCATCATCGTCATCGTGCTGATCGGCGCGGTGCTGACCCTGGTCGCCAGCCGCGTGCTGGGCGGCGCCGACCGTGGCAAGGCCAACATCGCCAAGGCGCAGGTGCAGACCGTCGCCTCCAAGATCGACAACTACCAGATCGACACCGGCAAGCTGCCGGCCACGCTCAACGACCTGGTGACGGCGCCGGCCGGTGTCGGCGGCTGGCTCGGCCCGTACGCCAAGCCCGCCGACCTGAATGACCCGTGGGGCCACGCACTGGAGTACCGGGCGCCGGGCGAAGGCCAGCCGTATGAGCTGGTCAGCCTGGGCAAGGATGGCAAGGCTGGCGGCAGCAGCGTCGACGCTGACATCCGCTACCAGCCGTAACCGCGCATGACGCACTTCCTGCCGCGCCGGTTGCCACGCCCGCGCCTGCACGGCAGGCGCGCGGCTGGACTGTCGTTGCTGGAAATGCTGCTGGTGATCGCATTGATCGCGGCGATCGGCCTGATCACCGCCGCCGGCCTGTCGCGCGGGTTCGCCGGCATGCAGCTGCGCAGCGCCGGCAAGGACATCGCCAGCCAGCTGCGCATGGTGCGCGCGCAGGCGATCGCCCGCGGCGAACCGCAGCGCTTCGTGATCGAACCGGCACGGCGCCGCTGGGAGGGGGCCAACCAGCGCCACGGTGAGGTGCCGGCACAGCTGCAGGTGCAGTTCGAAGGCGCCGCACAGCTGGCCACCGCGGCGGGGCAGGGCGTGATCGAGTTCCATCCCGATGGTGGCTCCAGCGGCGGCCGTATCCGGTTGCAGCGCGACGGTGCCGAATGGCGCGTCGACGTCGGCTGGCTGACCGGCGAGGTCCGCTCCGGCCCCTGGCGGGCGCAATGAAGCGGCGCGCGCGTGGCTTCACCCTGCTGGAAGTGATCATCGCTTTCGCCCTGCTGGGCCTGGCGTTGACCCTGCTGCTGGGCAGCCTGTCCGGTGGCGCGAAGCAGGTACGTGACGCCGAGCTGCGCACGCGCGCGGTGCTGCATGCACAGTCGTTGCTGGCCCAGGCCGGTGTCGCCGCGCCGCTGCAGGTGGGCAGCCAGCAGGGTGACTGGGAACAGGGGCGCTATCACTGGGAGCTGCAGGTCCAGCCGTGGGTGGAACCACGCGCCGGCAACGTCGTGCAGGCCACGTCAGCGGGCACCCCATGGCTGGCCGAACTGCAGCTGCGGGTGCGCTGGGGCGACAGCGAGCGCGAACAACTGCACTGGCGCAGCCTGCGCCTGTTGCCGCCCGACCTGGAGAACGCGCGATGAAGCGGCGCGCCGCGGGCTTCACCCTGGTCGAAGTGATGCTGGCCACCGTGCTGCTGGCCGGTGGCCTGGCACTGGCCTTTGCCAGCGTGCGCTCGGCGATGGCGGTCAGCCAGCGCGGCGAGCAGATCGCCGCTGAAAGCGAACGCATGCGCGCGGTCGAGTCGTTGCTGCGCAGGCAGCTGGCGGGTGCACTGCGCACCCCGCTGGAGGCCCCGGACCCCACCCGCGAACCCATCTTCTTCCAGGGCGAGGAGCAACGCATGCTGTTCGCCGCCGACCTGCCCGGTTACCTCGGCCGTGGCGGCCCCTACCTGCACGCGCTGCAGGTGGACGGACGCGGTGGCCAACAGCGCCTGCTGCTGGACCTCGTGCTGCTGCAGGAAGGCGAGCGCATCGCCGAGAATCCGCCGCGCCCGCCAGAGGTGCTGGTGGACAACCTGAAGTCGGTGCAGCTGCGCTATCGCGGCATCGATGCCGGCACCGGGCAGGTGACCGACTGGCTGCCGCGCTGGGATGACACCCGCCGCCTGCCGATGCTGGTGGAAATCCAGATCGTGCCATCCCGGGGCGCGCCGTGGCCGCCACTGGTGGTGGCGCTGCGTGCCGGTGGCAGTGGAGGCACGCGATGAGCCGTCAGCGCGGGGCGGCATTGGTGCTGGTGCTGTGGCTGATCGCATTGATGACGGCGCTGGTCGGTGCGTTCGCGCTGAGCGCACGGGTCGAGCACCTGCAGCAGCGCGTGCTGGATGACGATGCACGCGGGCAGGAACGTGCGCGCGCCGGCCTCGAATATGCCCTCCTGCGCCTGTCAGCCGATCCGCAACGGGCGCCCTGGCGTGCCGATGGCCGTACCTACCGCTGGCAGTTCGACGACGCCAGCATCGAGATCAAGGTGCTGGACGAGAACGGCAAGATCAACCTGAACCTGGCCGACGCCGCACTGCTGACCGCCTTCCTCAAGGCGCTGGGCGAAGACGATGCACAGGCCCGGCAGTTGGCCGGCGCCATCATCGACTGGCGCGACGAGGACAGCCTGCTGCAACCGGGCGGTGGCGCCGAAGCGCCGGACTACGCCGCAGCCGGATTGCCCTACGGCCCACGCAACAAGCGCTTCGAGACCCTGGGCGAGCTACAGCGGGTCCTGGGCATGCGCGGACCCCTGTACCGGGCGATGCTGCCGCACCTGACCCTCTACAGCCGCCAGGCACGGCCGGATCCGCAGTTCGCCAGCGCGCCGGTGCTGACCGCGCTGGGCCTGGATGCGGACAGTGTGATGGCGCAGCGCGCACAGCAGGAGCGTGATGCAGATTCCGCTGGCGGCACGACAACGCTTGCCAGCAGCAGCGGCACCTATAGTATCGAGTCCGGTGCCATCGACGGCAGTGGACGCAGGTCGGTGTTGCAGGCAGTGGTACGCAGTGGCTCGGGCGGGGTTCCCGGGCGGACTTACACAGTGCTTCGCTGGGAGCAGGGAATGACAGCAAGATGACGGCGTGGCAGGACAGTCTGCGGCAGGTGCAGGGCCGGATCGGCCCGGGCGCCGGCCGTTTCCTGCGCTGGTGGCGGCAGTCGCTGCTGGCCTGGGTGCCGGTGCGCTGGCAATGGGCATTGGGCTGGGGCCAGGCACGCCTGCTGCTGCTGCACGAGGGCGACCAGCTGCAGGTCTGGCGTGAAGCCGGCGAACGCCGCGAAGCGGTGGCGCGCCTGCCGTGGCCGCTGTCGCCGGTGGAGCTGGACCGCGTGCTGGAGCCTCGCCTGCGTACTCTGCCGCGGGTGTGGCTGCTGCCGGCGACGGACGTCCTGCGGCGTAGCCTGCGCCTGCCTGCCGCAGCGGCCGACCGCCTGCGCGCCGTGGTCGGTTTCGAGATCGACCGGCAGACCCCGTTCGAATCATCCCAGGTCAGTTATGACGTGCGTGAGCTCGGCGCGGGCGGCGAGGGCCAGCTGCAGGTCGAACTGGTGGCGTGGCCATTGCGGCAGCTGGACGCATGGCGCACCAGTGTGGGCCCATGGGCCGATGCGCTGGCGGGCGTCGATGCCATCGATGCGCAGGGCAACGTGCTGCAGGTGAACCTGCTGCCGCCCGCACAGCGCCAACTGCGGCCAGACCCGATGCGACGCTGGAACCTGCTGCTGGCAGTGGCTGCCGTCGTGATGCTGGTACTGGCCGCGGTGCAGCTGCTCGACAACCGCCAGGCCGCCGCCGATGAGCTGCGTGCACAGGTCGAGCGCAGCGCGCGCAGTGCGCGAGGTGTGGCCAGCGAACGCGCGCAGCTGCAGGCGCTGATCGATGGCGCCGCATTCCTGGAGAAGCAGCGCAGCCAGCGCGCCGGCACCGTTGAAATCTGGAACGAACTGACCCGGCGCCTGCCGGAAGGTACCTACCTGGAGAAGCTGGCGATCGAGAACAACAACCTGCAGCTGATCGGCCTGAGCCGCGAGGCGTCGCAGCTGGTGCAGCTGCTGCAGGACGCACCGCAGTGGCGCAAGGTCAACCTGACCGGGGTGCTGCAGGCCGATGGCGCGGCCAGTGGCCGCGACCGCTTCACCATGACCGCCGAACTGCAGCCGTTGCCGGCCGCCGCACCAACCCCGGAGGCGGCCGATGCCGATGCCAAGCGCACGCCGTGACCGCTGGCTGGCGCTGGCACTGCTGCTGGCAGTGCTGGGCCTGGCCTATCTGCTGCTGGTGCACCCCTGGTTCACCCAGCCGCTGCGTGCGATCGATGCCGATGTCGCCGCCCTGCGCGAACGCGAGTCGCGCGTGCAGGCGCAGCTGCAGCAGCAGCCGCAGATCGAACAGCGCCTTCGCGCTACCCGCGAGGCACTGCAGCAGCGGCCAGGCTTCCTGCGCGAAGCCACTGCCGAAGCTGCCGCCGCTGCATTGGGCGCCCGGCTGCAGGATGCGGTGGCGATGGCCAGCCCGGGCAACCGCAGCTGCACCATCAGCAACCGCACGCCGCTGACCGACAACCGGCGCGACGCCGAGTTCGTGCGCGTCGCCATGCAGGTGCGCCTGCGCTGCGGGGTGGCCGAACTGGCCACCGTGCTGCACAGCCTGGAAACCGGCAGCCCACGCCTGTTCGTCGACAATCTCAACCTGATCGCGCAGCGCTTCCAGCAATCACCGAACGAATCGGGGCTGGGCCTGGACGTGTCCTTCGAGCTGGCCGGCTATCTGCTGCCGGGCGCTGCCGCCGATGGCACGGTTCCGGCGCCCGCTGCGACACCGGCACCGTCCGCGTCGCCGGCCGAGGCCGCACCTGCGCCGCAGCCGGCGCCCCCGTCCGAAGGGCAGGAGGTGGCCGATGAAGCTTGAGCAGATCAGCCTGCGTACCGGCTTCCTGCTGGCGCTGGCCGGTTGGGCGGCCGCCGTCTGGCTGGCGACCGGCTTCGGGCTGGGCAGCCAGCTGCCGGGTGCCGGCGGTGATGCCGACGCCGCGCCATCGCTGCCATCGCTGCCGCCGCTGGCGGCCGAGCGCATGGCCAGCGCCGACAGCTACAGCGCGATCGGTGAGCGCCCGTTGTTCGCCGAAGACCGCAGGCCGCGGCCTTATCTGCTGGGTGGCAGCGAACCGGCGGCCAGCGCCGCGTTGCGCCTCACCGGTGTGCTGCTGACCGGCGATTTCGGCATGGCCACGTTCACCACCGAACAGAACCGCTCGCTGCGCCTGCGCCTCAACGGCGAAGCCGTGGATGGCTGGCAGCTGGTGGCGCTGCAGCCGCGCCAGGCGACGGTGATCGGCCCTGGTGGCAACCAGGTCCTGGAACTGGCGGTGTTCAACGGCCAGGGCGGTGAGCCGCCGACGGTGCTGCGCGGTGCCAACGGCGCACCGCCTGCAGGTGCGATCGTGGTGCCGCCCTCGGCGGGCGCTCCGCCGGCGCCGCCACCGCCCGCGGCAATCCCATCGCCGTCGCCCGCTGGCAATGCACCAGCGCCTGCGGCGGCCGCTGCAACAACCCCACCGGCCAACAACAACGGTCCCAGTGAAGCGCAGATGCAGGCCATCCGCGAGCGCATCCAGGCCCGCCGCCGCCAGCTGCAGCAACAGCAGCAACAACCGTCGCCGCCCCCGGGCGATGGCACCAACCGATAGAGTGAATGCATGAACCTGCGTTTTCTTCCCTGGTCCTTTGCCCTCGCGCTGCTGGTCGGCTGCAGTACGGTGTCCGCGCCGCACGTGCAGCGCAACGGCAATCTGTCGCCAAGCGCCGACGCCGGCCAGGCGGCCGATGTCGCTGCCGATGCCGCCCGTGAAAGCCAGGGGGCACCGCAGGCGGTGATCCGCCGCGGCACCGGCACCATGATCAACCGCGAGGCCGCGCGTGCGCCGGCACCGGCGCTGCACGGTGCCAGTACCGGCGAGGCGACCTTCAACTTCGAAGGCGAATCGCTGCATGCGGTGGTCAAGGCCATCCTTGGTGACATGCTTGGCCAGAACTACGTGATCGCACCAGGCGTGCAGGGCACGGTCACCCTGGCCACGCCCAAGCCGGTATCGCCGGCGCAGGCACTGAACCTGCTGGAGATGGTGCTGGGCTGGAACAACGCGCGGATGGTCTACAGCGGTGGGCGCTACAACATCGTCGCCGCCGACCAGGCGCTGGCCGGCACGGTCGCGCCAAGCACGGCACCCGCGGCCAGCGCGCGCGGCTTCGAAGTCCGCGTGGTCCCGCTGCAGTTCATCTCCGCCACCGAAATGAAGAAGGTGCTGGAGCCGTACGCGCGCCCCAACGCCATCGTCAACGTGGACAGTGGCCGCAACGTGATCACCCTGGGGGGTACCCGCGCGGAACTGGAAAACTACCTGCGCACCGTCGAGATCTTCGACGTCGACTGGTTGTCGGGCATGTCGGTGGGCGTGTTCCCGATCCAGTCGGGCAAGGCCGAGCAGGTCGCGGCCGACCTGGAAAAGGTGTTCGGCGAAGAGAGCAAGACGCCCAGCGCCGGCATGTTCCGTTTCCTGCCGCTGGAGAATGCCAACGCCGTGTTGGTGATCACGCCGCAGGTGCGCTACCTGGACCAGATCCAGCAGTGGCTGGATCGCATCGACACCGCTGGTGGCAGCGCCCGCCTGTTCTCCTACGAGCTGCGCTACATCAAGGCGCGCGACCTGGCCGAGCGCCTCAGCGAGGCCTTCGCCAGCAGTGGCAACCGCGGCGGCTCCAGCCCGGCCTCGCTGGCACCGGGCGCCATTCCGTCGCAGCTGGGCGGCGACGGCGACCGTGGCATGGACAACAGCAGCAGCAACCTGGGTTCGACGCTGGGCGGAACCAGTGGTAGTGGCAGTGGCAGCAGCAATGGCAGCCTGAACCTGCCGCAGCGCCAGCCCGGCAACGTCAGTGTCAGCCTGGAAGTGGAGGGCGACCGCGTCGGCGTGTCGGCGGTGGAGGAAACCAACACCCTGCTGGTGCGCTCGACGCCGCAGGCGTGGCGCTCGATCCGCGAGGTGATCGAGAAGCTGGACGTGATGCCGCTGCAGGTACACATCGAGGCACAGGTGGCCGAAGTCGCGCTGACCGGTGACCTGAAGTACGGCGTGAACTGGTTCTTCGACAATGCCGTGGCTGGTCGCGCGCTCACCGGAGCCCTGGCGGGCCTGACCCTGCCGCCGGCTGCAGGTGGTTCGTGGAACACTTTCGCCGGCGGCGTCACCGGCAATGACGGTGTGGGCTGGGCCTTCACCGGCCACAACGCGGCCGCGGTGGTCAGTGCACTGGACAAGGTGACCGACCTGCGCCTGCTGCAGACGCCGTCGGTGTTCGTCCGCAACAACGCCGAGGCCACGCTCAACGTCGGCGACAAGGTGCCGATCAACACCACCACGGTGAACACCGGCGTGGGCACCAGCACCTACAGCTCGGTGCAGTACATCGACACCGGCGTGATCCTCAAGGTGCGCCCGCGCGTGACCCGCGACGGCACCGTGTTCCTGGACATCGTGCAGGAAGTCAGCAGCGCCTCGGACGTGCCGGAGGCCTGCAACCCGACCGAGCGCAACTGCAACCCGCGCATCTCGACCAAGAAGCTGTCCACCGAAGCGGCGGTGCAGAGCGGTGACACCATCATGCTGGCGGGCCTGATCACCGATTCGGCCACCGACGGCAGCAGCGGCATCCCGGGGTTGAGCAGGATTCCGGTGGTCGGTGCGTTGTTCGGGCAGAAGACCCGCACCAGCCGTCGTTCGGAAGTGATCGTGCTGCTGACCCCGACCATCGTGCGCAACAGCCAGGAATCGCGCAACCTGACCGACGAGTACAGCAAGCGCTTCCGCGCGATGGAGCCGCTGAACCAGCCGCGCGCGAAGAAGTAAGGGGTTTCGGCCGGGCGGCGCCCCGGCACCCGCCGAGGCCGGAGCAACGGCAACGGCCAAAGCGAAAGCAACAGCAACAGCAACAGCAACAGCGGGTTTACTGAGGGAGGGTGGGTCGGCGTGGGGTGGCAGGACACGCCGTAAACCCGTCCCTGGGGGCTCGATGGCGCCATCCATGGCGCCAACGGTCCTGCCACCCCACGCCGACCCACCTCTGACAGAGTCCCGCGGCTGTTGGTAGGTGTCGACCTTGGTCGACACGGTAGATCCGCGCCATGCGTGGATGACTGTCTGTCAGATTTCGAAATCAGAAAATGGGGTCAGATCCGTTTTCCTCTGGAAAACGGATCTGACCCCAGGCTTTGCCGACAGATCGCAGAAATCTGTCGAAGGCGGGGTGGGTCTGGTTGCGGGGGCGTGAGCCGCATGGATGCGGCGACCGAGCTTACATGGACGTACTTGCAGCGTCCCCCGCAACCGGACCCACCCCGCCATCCCCCAGGAACCCGCTCTGGCTGTTGCTTCGGCTTCGGCTCCAGCCTCCGCGGGTGCCGGGTGCAACCCGGCCGATACCCTCCCGGTGCTACGCTGTGGCCACCGACAACCACGGAGGCGGGATGGGGGCGATCGTGTTGTTGCCGCTGTGCGTGGACGATGCCGCACTCGACCGCTGCCTGGCCGCGCTGGATGCCGGCACGGCGCCAGGGACCGCGGTCTGGTTGGCCGATGACGCACAGACCGGGCCACGCGCGCAGGCGGTGGTGGAACACTGGCTGGCGCATACGCCGCTGCAGGCCGAGTACACCCGGCGCGCGCGGCCACTGGGCGAAGTCGCCCATCTGGACGAGATGCTGCGCGCCTGCGATGGCCTGGACGTGGCCGTGCTGGCGCCGGACAGCGTGCCATCACCCGGCTGGTTGCAGCAGTTGCAGGATGCCTTCGCCCGCGATGCCGCGATCGCCACCGCAACCCCCTGGTGCAATGCCGGCGAGACCGCCGCGTGGCCACGGCTGGGCGAGATCAATCCCGAGCCGCAGGACCCGGTCCTGCTGGCGCACACCTGCGCGACGCTGCCGACGCTGCACCCGGAGCTGCCATCGGCGGTCACCCACGCGGTGCTGGTGCGCGGCAACGCGCGCCGTCGCGCCGGCGGCCTGGACGTGGACAGCTACGCTGGCTGGAACGCGGCACTGGTCGACCTCAGCCTGCGCATGGCCGGCCTTGGCTGGCGCAACGTGTTGTGCGAGACCGCCTTCGTCAGCCGGGCAGGGGAGGCGGTCAGCCGCGATGGCGATCTGGAGGCCCTGGCCGCGCGCTGGCCGGCCTGGGTACCGCGGCTGGCCGATTTCCTGATGCACGACCCGCTGCACGGGCTGCGCGCCGACCTGCAGCAGCGCATGCGGCAGGCGATAATGCCGAAGGAACAGGGCGACCTGTTCGTCCCGTCAGTGCCGGAGCCACCCGTTTGAATGTTGCCATCGCCGCCATCGTCGTCACTTACCAGAGTGGGAGCACCATCGATGCCTGCCTCTCGCGCCTGCGCCAGGCGCAGGATGTGGCCGAGATCCGGGTGATCGACAATGGTTCGCTGGATGGCACCCTGGACATCGTGCAGCGGCATGCCAGCCACGATCCACGCGTGCGCTTCGTCGGCAACCCGGACAATCCCGGCTTCGCCGCCGCCAACAACCAGGGCGTGGCCGACTCGCACAGCCCGTGGCTGGCCTTCATCAACCCGGACCTGATGGTCGAGCCGGACACGCTGGCCGAACTGCGCTCCCGCGCCGAAGCGCTGGGCGACTGCCTGCTGGGCGTTGAACAGGTGGACGAGCATGGCCATGCCGACGAGGCGGTGCGCCGCCGCGACCCGGATTTCCTGAGGATGCTGCGTTCGCCCGGCAAGGGCTCGAAGCTGGCGGTTCCGCGTGAGCCGCACCAGGCACTGCAGCGGGTGCCGGCACTGTCCGGCGCACTGCTGATGATGCCGCGCGCGCTGTTCGACCGTATCGGTGGCTGGGACGCGGGCTATCGCCTGCACGCCGAGGACCTGGACCTGTGCCGGCGCGCGCGCGAAGCCGGCGCGGTGGTAGCGATCGCCAACGACCTGCAGGTTACCCATGTGCGCGGTGTCTCCAGCCGCTCGCGGCCGTTCTTCGTGGAATGGCACAAGCACAGGGGGCTGTGGCGCTACTTCCAGAAGTTCGAGGCCAGGCAGCGTTCGCTGCCGGCGCGCGCGGCGGTATGGGCTGCGATCTGGGCGCATGCGCTGATGCTGGTGCCGCGCCTGCTGCGCAGGTCGTTGTAGAGCCGAGCCCACGCTCGGCTGCATGGAAAGGGTCATCCACGCATGGTGTGGCTCCACTCGCCGCGCCCACGGTTCACTCCGCCGGGCGCATAATCCGCCCCATGCCTATCATCCAGTCCCTGCTCGACACCGACCTGTACAAGTTCACCATGATGCAGGCGGTGCTCCACCAGCACCCCGGCGCCCAGGTGCAGTACCGGTTCAAGTGCCGCACCCCCGGCATCGACCTGGCAAGCTACATCGCCCAGATCGATGAGGAAATCGACCACCTGTGCAGCCTGCGTTTCAGCGACGCGGAACTGGACTACATGCGTGGCCTGCGCTTCGTGAAGCCGGACTTCGCCGATTTCCTCGGCCTGTTCCACCTGGACCGCAAGTACATCCAGCTGCGTGCGTCGACGGCCGTGCCCGGCGAGATCGAGCTGGACATCACCGGCCCGTGGCTGCACACCATCCTGTTCGAAGTGCCGCTGCTGGCGATCATCAACGAAGTCTGGTTCCGCAACACCACCACGGCCGACTTCGCCGAAGGCGAGCGCCGCCTGCAGGCCAAGGCCGCGCTGCTGCGCGATACCCCCGGTTTCGAGCACTGCCGCATCGCCGACTACGGCAGCCGCCGCCGCTACTCGCGTGACTGGCATGCCCGCCTGCTGCCGCTGCTGCGCGACGCGCTTGGCCCGCAGCTGGTCGGTACCAGCAACGTCCACTTCGCGCGCCTGTATGGCATGACCCCGCACGGCACCATGGCCCACGAGTACCTGCAGGCGTTCCAGGCGCTCGGCCCGCGCCTGCGTGATTCGCAGGTGGCAGCACTGGAATCGTGGGCGCGCGAGTACCGCGGCGATCTTGGCATCGCGCTGTCCGACGTGGTCGGCCTGGACGCGTTCCTGCGCGACTTCGACATGTATTTCTGCAAGCTGTTCGACGGTGTGCGCCATGACTCCGGCGATCCGTTCGACTGGGGCGACCGCATGCTGGCGCATTTCCAGCAGCGCCGGGTCGATCCGCGCAGCAAGGTGCTGGTGTTCAGCGATGGGCTCGACATCGCCAAGGTGATGCGGCTGTACGACTACTTCCGCGGTCGCTGCCAGGTCGCGTTCGGCGTTGGCACCCACCTGACCAATGACCTGGGCCCGACGCCGCTCAACATCGTCATCAAGATGGTCCGCTGCAACGGCCAGCCGGTGGCCAAGCTCAGCGATTCGCCGGGCAAGAGCATGTGCGACGACCCGGGTTACTTGGCCTACCTGCGCCAGGTGTTCGAATTGCCGCAGCCGGAGTAATACCGGCCTGCAGGGCTTACAGGTAGTCGACGACCACCAGGTAGGCGCCCTGCAGCGGCTGCTGCTTCGAAGCCTGCACGCTGTAGCGCTCGGAGAAGGCGATATCGCCGGCGCGCATCGCGCTGGCCGACACCGACAGCTTCTGGCCCTGGCGCTTGCCGTCACGCAGCGTCGCCGCCTGGCCATCGGCCAGTGCCGTCACGGCCACCGTCGAACCCTTGGCCGACGGCGGGCAGGCCGCCAGGCTCAGCTCACCCTGGGACAGGTTCGTCGTGCAGCCCGGCTCGGCGATACGGCCGCTGAAACGGATGCTGCCGCTGCTGGCCTGGGCCAGCGCACTGACGGACATCAGGGCCACGCACAGCAGAATGGAGTTCCTCATGACACGTTCTCTGGTTCGGTGTGTCCTAGTTAGCGACAGGATCGATCAACCTTTAATAGGACGATTCCGAATCTGCTAGGGCCATCACCAAGAAAGAGTGATGCGCATCAAAGAAGCCAAATTCCCCCTGAAAAATGCCTGTTTCCGCGCGTGCCGAACGCGTCGCGCAATGCGACATCCCCAGTCGTTTGTAGCGTGACCGGGCCCCGCGTCAAATCCCCCGCACCCCGAGGCTGTGATTTCGCCTAGCACGTCACATTTAATGCGTCAATGAATTGGCGTTCAGAAAAATAATGAGACTTTCATCACAGTTGTGCCTATACTTGCGTCACGGATTCAGGGAGAGGTATGTCCGAGTCCGGCCACAGGTGAGACGCAAGGATGGGTCTTGTTAGCCCGGCAGTGCTCCTTGCTTCCTCCTCTACTTCTCATCTCTTCAGTAGGGTTAGGTAAAAGCGAATGCACAAGATGAACCTCATTGCCGCTCTGATGCTGGCCGCCGCTCCGCTGGCCGCCAACGCCGCCGACGGCACCATCACCTTCAATGGCAAGGTGACCGACAAGACCTGCACCATCTCGACCCCGGGCGGCAAGGACTTCGCCGTGACCCTGCCGACCGTGTCCAAGAACACCCTGGCCACCGCCGGTGCCGTTGCGGGCCGTACCCCGTTCGACATCAACCTGACCAAGTGCAGCGCCGGCAACGTCGCCACCTACTTCGAGCCGGGTTCGACCGTCGACTTCAACAGCGGCCGCCTGGTCAACCAGGCCTCGGCCAACGCTGCCACCAACGTGCAGCTGCAGCTGCTGGGCTCGAACAACCAGTTCCTGCCGATCAAGGCTGCCGGCGCTGGCCTGGCGCAGACCAACTCGCAGTGGGTCACCGTCGGCACCGACGGCTCGGCCGATCTGAACTACTACGCTGAGTACTACGCCACTGCCGCCGCCACCCCGGGCGACGTCACCAGCAGCGTCAAGTACACGATCATCTACAACTGATCGTCGTCGTACCCGCACTGGCCGGCGTACGCGCCGGCCAGTGCTTCGCGGCCCCTGGCCACACCCCTCGAGCGTAGTACTTCCGATGAAAGCAATCTTTCCCCGGGCGCTGCTGCTGGCAGCGTTCACGCTGCCCTTCTGCCAGAACGCTCTGGCCGGCGTGGTGGTCAACGGCACGCGAGTGATCTATCCGGCGCAGGCGCGCGAAGTGACCGTGCAGGTCGACAACGTGGGCGATTCGCCGGCGCTGGTCCAGGCCTGGATCGACAGCGGCGACGCCAACCAGACCGCCGACAACAGCGACGCCCCGTTTGTACTGACGCCGCCGATCGCGCGTGTCGAGCCGGGCCGCAGCCAGGCGCTGCGCGTGATCTTCTCCGGTGCGCAGCTGCCGACCGATCGTGAGTCGGTGTTCTGGCTCAACGTGCTGGATGTGCCGCCGTCGCCCGACAACGCCGACAGCGGCGACCAGAATTACCTGCAGGTCGCGTTCCGTTCGCGCCTGAAACTGTTCTACCGGCCGCAGGGCCTGAAGGGCGTCGCCAACGACGCGCCGGCAGCGTTGCGCTGGACCCGCACGGGCGATCGCCTGCGGGTGGAAAACCCCAGCCCCTTCCACGTCACGCTGGCCGAAGTGCATGCCGTGACCGGCAGCAGCGAGAAGACCGTCGAGGACAAGGGCGCCATGGTCGCGCCGAAGCAGAGCCTGGAGTTCACCGCACCGGCGGGCTCCGACCAGGTGCGCTTCATCACCATCAACGATTACGGCGGTCGGGTGGAGCACACGGTCCGCCTCGGCAGTACCGGGGGCTGAACGCGCCGCGCCGGCCATGGGCCTGCGCATCCCGCCACCGCCGCCGTGCGGCGAATTGAAGGAATGTCAGTGTGATCGGAAACAGATTGACATTGTCGATCCACCAGGCGATCTGCCTGCTGGTTGCTGGCGTGGCCTGCCCAGGATGGGCGCTGGCTGCGCCGGCCAATCTCGGCGAACAGGCGCTGATGGCGCAGAGCGGTGCGGCCAATGCGCGTGCACCCGAGTCGGCCCAGTTCAACTCCAGCTTCCTCTCCGGCCAGGCCAAGCAGGTCGACCTGGCCTCCTTCACCAATGGCAACCCGATGGTGGCTGGCACCTACCGTGTCGACGTCTACGTCAACGGTGGCTGGCAGGGCCGTCGCGATCTGCAGTTCAAGGCCGATGAGCAGGGCCGCGTCGACGCCTGCCTGCCGCTGCCGATGCTGGAAGAAATGGGTGTGGACAGCGAGGCCGTGCTGCTGCAGCAGGACCCGACGCTGCCGACCGACACGACCAGCTGCGTGCCGGTACAGCGGCGCATGGCCAATGCCTATGGCATCTATGACAGCGGCAACCTGCGCTACGACCTCAGCATCCCGCAGGTGTTCCTGCGCCGCGAGGCGCGCGGCTACGTCAATCCGTCGCTGTGGGACCGCGGCATCAACGCTGGCTTCGTCGGCTACAGCTTCAACGCCATCGACAGCGACAGCCGTGTTGAAGGGGGGCAGCGCAATCGCAGCGCCTACCTCGGCCTCAACGCCGGCCTGAACCTGGGAGGCTGGCAGTTCCGCCACGATTCCAACCTGACCTGGTCCGAAGGCAACGGCCGCCACTGGCAGAGCATTGCCACCTATGCGCAGCGCGGCATCCCGCAGGTGCGCGGCATGCTCACCATTGGTGAGGCCTACACCACGGGCGAGCTGTTCGATTCGATCGGTTACCGGGGTGCCAGCCTGGCCAGCGACGACCGCATGCTGCCCGATTCGCTGCGCGGTTACGCGCCGGTCGTGCGCGGCATTGCCGAAACCAACGCGCGCATCGAAGTGCGCCAGAACCAGCAGCTGATCTACTCCTCCACCGTATCGCCGGGCAGCTTCGTCATCGACGACCTGTACCCGACCGGCTACGGCGGCGACCTGGAAGTGAGCGTGATCGAGGCCGACGGCCGCCGCCGCGAATTCAAGGTGCCGTTCGGTTCTGTGCCGCAGATGCTGCGCGAAGGCGTGTCGCGCTACTCGCTGACCGCCGGCCAGGTGCGCAACAAGCTGCTGGCCGATGAGCCGTGGCTGGTGCAGGGTACCTACCAGCGTGGCATCGGCAACCAGTTGACCCTGTACGGCGGCAGCGCGCTGAGCGAAGGCTACCTGTCGCTGCTGTACGGTGTTGGCCTGTCCACGCGCGTCGGTGCCTTCGCTGCCGACGTCACCCATGCACGGACCTCGTTCGACCACTACGGCAGCCATACCGGCGCCAGTGTGCGGCT
Organism: Stenotrophomonas sp. CASM110; assembly: GCF_049384345.1. Classification (NCBI taxonomy): domain Bacteria; kingdom Pseudomonadati; phylum Pseudomonadota; class Gammaproteobacteria; order Lysobacterales; family Lysobacteraceae; genus Stenotrophomonas; species Stenotrophomonas sp. CASM110. Next base: position 85,463 of record NZ_JBMRGI010000015.1, on the reverse strand, counting down.
GAGCTACAGCAACATGATCGGCGAGACCGGGACCAACCTGACCCTGGCCGCCTACCGCTACTCCACTGAAGGCTTCTACAGCCTGCAGGACGCGCTGTATGGCCGTGATTCGGACAAGCGCGGCATCGACCCGACCACCCGTGGCCGTCAGCGCAGCCAGTTCCAGGTAACGCTGAACCAGCCGCTGGGCCGACGTGGCGGTGCGCTGTACGTGACCGGCTCGGTGCGTGACTTCTACGACCGTTCCGGCACCTCCAAGCAGTACCAGGTGGGCTACAACAACGCCTGGCGCTCGGTGAACTACGGCTTCTCGGCGCTGCGCACCGAAGAAGGCGTGCTCGGCCGTTCCGATACCCAGTACCTGCTGTCGATGAGCGTGCCGCTGGGCCGGGGCACCCACCCGGTGTCGTTCAGCGCCGACCTTGGCGCGCGCGACCGCGGTGGCTACGACAACAGCCGCGTCGGCATCACCGGTTCGGCCGGCGTCGACAACAACTTCAGCTACGGCGTGGCCCTGTCCGATTCCCGCGAGGGTGGCACCACTGCGGTCGGCAATGCCGAGTACCGCAGCCGCTACTCGGCGTTGAACGCCACCTACAGCCACTCGCGTGATTTCCGCCAGGCGTCGGTCGGTGCCAACGGCAGCGTGGTCGTGCATCCGGGCGGCTTCACCTTCACCCCGCAGCGCGGCGACACCATGGTGCTGGTCGAAGCGCCGGGCGCGCGCGATGCGATCGTCAGCAACGCGCCGGGCCTGCGCGTCGATGGCCGCGGCTACGCCGTGGTGCCGTACGTGTCGCCGTACCGCCTCAACACCGTCACCCTCGATCCGCAGGGCATGGCCCACGACGTCGAACTGGAAAGCACCAGCCAGTCCATCGCGCCGTTCGCCGGTGCCATCAGCTACCTGCGCTTCGACACCCGCAAGGGCAACGCGCTGCTGATCCAGGTGCGCAACGCCGATGGCCGCAGCATGCCGTTCGGTGCGCAGGTCAAGGACGAACAGGGCCAGCCGGTCGGCATGGTCAGCCAGGGCGGCCGCCTGTACGTGCGCAGCGAGAAGAACCAGGGCCAGTTGCAGGTCGAGTGGGGCGCCGGTGCCGACCAGCGCTGCACCATTGATTACCAGGTACCGGCGGGCGCCGATGCGTCCAAGACCGGCTTCATCCCGCTGGAGGCAGCATGCCGATGATTTCTTCCCGTGGCCGCCAGGCGCTGGCCGCGCTGGCCGTACTGGGCGGCGTGCTGCTGGCGCAGCAGGCCAGCGCCGCCTGCCGCATCCAGAACAGCTGGTTCATCGCCCAGGACGTGACCATGGACATGGGCCAGATCGTGATCCTGCCCAGCACCCCGGTCGGCGGTGTGATCAAGGAAATCAGTGAACCGATCACCCAGCAGAACAGCGTTGCCCGCTGCGATTCCTGGACCGGCGGTCGTTCGATCGGTGAGTACGTCAACGCAGCGCAGAAGCGCCCCGTGGCCGGCTTCTCGAACGTCTATGAAACCGATGTGGCAGGCGTCGGCATCCGCCTGTACCGCGATTCGGGTGCGATCCAGACCTACTACCCGCACTCGATCAACTTCGGTGGCGGTTCCGTGGTCAGCCTCATCGGTGGCCAGTTCCGCATCCAGCTGATCAAGACCGCTGCGCAGACCGGTTCGGGCGTGATCGCGCCGAACGGCCGCTTCACCAACTACTACTTCGACGGCGATGGCCCCGGGCGCCCGGTACTGACCTCGACGTTCAAGGGCTCGGGCACCACCGTGGTCAGCCCGACCTGTGAAGTGCAGGCCGGCAGCCGCAACATTGCCGTCGATTTCGGCAGCGTGCCCAACACCACCTTCACTGGTGTCGGCTCCAAGGCCGTTGATCGCGACTTCGAGATCCGCCTGAACTGCCAGGGCAGCAACGTTGCCGCCTACCAGAGCAAGATCGGCATCCGCCTCGATGCCGACCAGGACAGCTCGAACATGCCGGGCGTGCTGAAGCTGAGCGCGGCCAGCAACAGTGCCACCCGCATCGGCATCCAGATGGTCCAGCGCGATGGCAGCACCGAGCGTGAAGTGCGCTTCGGCCAGACCATCAGCGTTGGCACCACCGCGCCGGGTACCAGCGTCATGGCGCTGCCGCTGCGCGCGCGCTACGTGCAGACCCAGGCCGGTACGGTGGGCGCGGGTGTCGCAAACGGCCAGGCCACGTTCACCATCCAGTACGAGTAAGGCCGCCCCGGCGGCTGCCCCTGCTGCGTTCCGCCGCAACGTCGCCCGGCTCACGGGCGGCGTTGACTGCGTCTTGATCCTGCAACGATGAAGATCGATGCCACGACGCGCATACAGACGCCTTAGTGTGATGTATGTCGCGAATTTGGAGTTTCCTCATGAGGTGACCGTCTCCTGCCTGCGGGTGCTGGACGGCAACGCCGAAAGGATCCAGACGTGGCTACTGCTGCTTGCCCCCTTCCGCGCCGGCTTTCGGGAGCGCTCCGGTGAAGGTCCTGTCGGTGTTCGGCACGCGACCGGAAGCCATCAAGATGGGACCGCTGGTGCGCGCCCTGGCACACGCTGCGGATATCGAATCGGTGGTCTGCATCACCGGGCAGCACCGGGCGATGCTCGACCAGGTGATGGCGCTGTTCGAGATCACCGCCGACCATGACCTCGATGTCATGGTGCCCAACCAGACCCTCAATGGCCTGTGTTCCAGGCTGTTCGAACGGCTTGACGCGCTCTACACGCAGGTCCGCCCCGACTACGTGCTGGTGCATGGCGATACCACCACGGCGATGACCGCGGCCCTGGCCGCGTTCCATCACCGCATCCCGATCGGCCATGTCGAGGCCGGCCTGCGCACCGGCGACATCCACCGGCCGTGGCCGGAGGAGATGAACCGGCGGGTGATCGATGTGGTCGGCCATCAGTTGTATGCACCCACTCCCGGCTCGCGCGCCAACCTGGCCCGTGAGCACCTGGGCGGGCAGATCCTGGTCACCGGCAACACCGTCATCGATGCCCTGCAGCAGACCGTGCAGCGGCTGGATGCCGATCCGGCACTGCGTGCGCAGGCCGACGAACCCTTCCATATGCTCGAACCCGGCCGCCGGCTGCTGCTGGTCACCGGCCATCGCCGCGAGAGTTTCGGCCAGGGCTTCGAGGACATCTGCCGTGCGCTGGCCGAGCTGGCACGGCGGCCGGACCTGCAGGTGCTGTACCCGGTGCACCTCAACCCGAACGTGCAGGGCCCGGTCAATGCCCACCTCGGCAACCTCGACAACGTGCACCTGGTGCCGCCGCAGGATTACCTGCGCTTCGTGCGCCTGATGCAGCGCGCCGACGTCATCCTCACCGACTCCGGTGGCGTGCAGGAAGAAGCCCCGGCGCTGGCCAAACCGGTGCTGGTGATGCGCGATGTCACCGAACGGCCGGAGGCGGTCGAAGCCGGTGTGGTCACGCTGGTCGGCACCACGCCCTCGCGCATCGTCGATGCGGTCAACGCGGTGTTGGCACGCCCCCCGCAGCCGGCCCGCTTCGACCCCGATGCCAGCCCGTACGGGGATGGCCGCGCCAGCGCCCGCATCGTCGCCGCCCTGCGCGGTGCGCCCCTTCCCGAATTCTCGCCCGGCGTCCGCAGCAGCGGCGCCGTCCACCCCATCCACGCGAAGTGACGCCATGACCCAGACCGGCCGCTCTTCCCTGTTTGCATCCGCCGCTGCGTTCGTCCTGTCGGGCGTGGTTGGCAGTGCCCATGCCGCCGACAGCGTCGCCGGCCAGTTCACCGAATGGAGCAGCGACAGCACGATGAACCGGCAGATGACCCTGCGCGAACTCGGTTTCCGCCAGCCACTGGTGCTGAGCGGGCAGGAGAGCCAGCGCGAGGTCTACCTGCCGGTGCCGGCCGGTGTGGCCACCCGCGACGCGCAGCTGCAGCTGGATGGGCGCTATGTGCGCGGCCACGCCGGGCGCACCTCGGGCCTGTGGTCGGTCGATGGCGACCCGATCGCGGCGCGTTCGATCACCGATGCCCAGGGCGATGCCAGCCAGCTGCTGGCCATCGATGGCGAACCCCGCCAGAGCGGCTTCGTACGGGTCGGCGTCGGCTGGTGGTCGATCGTGTCCGATTACCAGTGCGCCGACCAGAGCGCGCCGGCCAATGTGCTGCGGCTGTCGCCGGACTCGCGTTTCAGCTACCGCTTCGACGGCCGCGCCGTGGATACCGTTGCCAAGGCGTGGGGGGCGCTGCCACCGCGGGTGCGCCTGCTGGTGGATGGCAAGGCGCTGCAGGCAACGGCCTACGATGCGGCCTGGCGCATCGGTACCGCGTTGCAGGCCGGGGGCAAACAGGTGCAGGTGGTGGCCCTGCCCAAGGTCGGTGACAGCGTTGACCTCGCCGGTATCAGCATCCCGGCCAGCCTGCAGGACGTGCCGGCCTACGCCGCGCTGGCCACAGGTGAGCGCGGGCATGCGATCAGGGATCTGGCCGAAGTCGGCGCGCTGCTGTCATTGCGCGACAGCGGGCCGTTGGCCGCCGATGTGATGATCGGCAGCGATGCACTGCGCGCCGGCGTGCGTGCGGCGCTGGATGCGCTGGCCGTACAGGTCGGCGCGGCAGGGGCCGATGCGGGCACCGCGTTCGCCGCGTGGCGCGGTACCGACATGGGCGGCCTGGAAAAGCCCGCCGCCAACGCGTCGGTCAGCGTGGTGGCCGTGGCCGGGCGTCCGACGCTGGTGGTCGACCCGGCGGCGGCGGGCAAGGTCGCCGGGCTGCTCGCCGAGCAGTGGCGCAGCTATGCACTGGGCCGCAGCCTGCAGGTCAGCGCAGCGGGCACGCCCAGACTGGACGGTGACCAGGTACTGCTGAGCCGGCTCGGCAACATCGCCGGCACCATGGATGTGGTGACCCGCGCCGACCGCAGCGCCAGCTTCGACCTCGGCGCACTGTCGGCCGATGGCCGCCTGCCCGAGCAGGTGGTGATCGATGTCTCGGCGGCCCCCAACGCGGCCGGGCAGGGCGCGGTCGCCACGATCTACCTCAACGATTACCTGCTGGGTGGCAAGGTGCTGTCGGCCAACGGCCAGCCGCAACGGCTGGTGGCCAAGGTGCCGGCCTACGCGCTGTCGGCACGCAACGAGATCCGTGTCAGCTTCCTGCGCCAGCCGGCGCGTCCCTACTGCCACGATCCGGCCACGGGCTATCCGGTCTCGATCCTGCCCAGCAGCCACCTGACCTTGGCCAAGCGTTCGCTGGGCAGTGACTTCGTGGGTGCCAGCAGCCAGCTGTCGCGCGGCAACCAGGTGTTCGTGCCCGGCACCTGGCTGCAGGATGCGCCGGCCTCGCTGGGCAAGGTCATCGCGGTGACCAGCGCAGTGGGCGCATCGCCGGAGGCATCGGAACTGAAGGTGGTCGAAGCCGGTGCCGTGGTCAGCCCGGGCGCGCCGTGGCTGGCGTTCGGCGTGGCGCCATCCGGTGTCGATATGGCCGGCCTGAAGGATGGCCACCTGCTGATCGGCGGCAAGCCGCAACCGCTGTTGGATGTGAGCGGGCTGGATCGTGCCGCGGTGGTGCAGGTGGGGTCGTCCGGTGGCCAGCTGGGCGTTGTTTACAGCGACCTCGGTGCGCAGTCACCGCCGTTCGGCGCCCCATTCCGTTTGCTGCGGGGCGATCTCGCCGTGCTCGACGGCAGTGATGCCGTGCGCGAATTCGACCGCCAGGATCCCTACGGCACGCGTATCGCGCAGGACGGCAACCCGCAATCGAAGTGGGAACGGCACATGGTCTGGCTGCTGCTGCTGGTCGGCGTGATCGTGTTCGCGCTGCTGGCCGCCCGCGTCACCCAGGTGCGTCGCCGCAAGTCCGCCAACACAGGGCACTGATCCACCGTGGACGGTCTGTTCTGGAACATCCAGCTGGCCAACTACTACGCCGCCCTGGAAACCACGGCGGCGGCGGTGGCCGTGCTGATCCTGATCTCCAGCCTCGATGACCTGTTCATCGATGTCTGGTACTGGGTACGCGAGAGCTGGCGCGCGCTCACGATCAAGCGCCGCGATGCCTACCGGCCGCTGACCCAGGACGACCTGCTGCAGCGCCCGCAGCAGCCGCTGGCGATCATGGTGCCGGCGTGGATGGAGTACGACGTCATCGCGCAGATGGTGGAGAACATGATCAACGTGCTCGATTACCGCGAGTACGTCGTGTTCGTCGGCACCTATCCCAACGACCAGCAGACCATCGATGAGGTCGAGCGCATGCGTCGCCGCTACAAGCGACTGCGCCGCGTGGAAGTGCCGCACGACGGGCCGACCAGCAAGGCCGACTGCCTGAACTGGCTGATCCTGGCGATCTTCGACTACGAGAAGCGCCACGACATCGAGTTCGCCGGGGTGATCCTGCACGATAGCGAGGACGTGCTGCATCCGATGGAACTGCGCTTCTACAACTACCTGCTGCCGCGCAAGGACATGATCCAGCTGCCGGTCACCTCGCTGGACCGCGAGTGGTATGAGCTGGTTGCCGGTGTCTACATGGACGAATTCGCCGAATGGCACGCCAAGGATCTGGTCGTGCGTGAAAGTGTTTCCGGCATGGTGCCATCGGCGGGCGTCGGTACCTGCTTCTCGCGGCGCGCGCTGCTGGCGCTGAGCGCGCAGACCGGCAACCAGCCCTTCAACACCGACAGCCTCACCGAGGACTATGACGTCGGTGCGCGGCTGGCGGCGATGGGCATGCAGTCGATCTTCGCCCGCTTCCCGGTGCAGTTCCGCGTGCGTCGCCCGTCCTGGTTCGGCTGGGGGCCGGTGCGCGAGCGCACCCAGCAGATGGCGCTGTGCGTGCGCGAGTACTTCCCCGACAACTTCCGTGCCTCGTACCGGCAGAAGGCGCGCTGGGTGCTGGGCATCGGCCTGCAGAGCTGGGAGTCGCTGGGCTGGCGTGGCTCGCTGGCCACCAAGTACCTGCTGGCGCGCGACCGCAAGGGCATCATCACCTCGTTCGTCAGCATCATTGCCTACCTCATCTTCCTGCAGCTGCTGCTGTTCTGGCTGCTGAAGATGTCCGGGGTGTGGACGATGCAGTTTCCCAGCGTGTTCCAGGCCGGTACCTGGCAGATGAACGTCGCGCTGCTGACCACCGCAGCGCTGGCCACCCGCGTCGTGCAGCGCTTCTACTTCGTCAACCGGCTGTACGGCTGGGAGCATGCCTTGATGTCGATCCCGCGGATGGTGGTCGGCAACATGATCAATTTCATGGCCACCGCGCGTGCGTGGAAGGTGTTCCTGGCTTACCTGCTGTTCGGCAAGCGCATGGTCTGGGACAAGACCATGCACGACTTCCCGGATGCGGCGCAGCTGGTGCAGACGCGCAAGCAGCTCGGCGAGCTGTTGACCACCTGGCAGGCGGTGGAGCCGGAGCGCCTGCAGCAGGCGCTGGACCAGCAGCATGCCGGCCGGCAGCAGCCACTGGGCCGCATCCTGCTCACCCAGGGTTGGCTGGATGATGAAACGCTGGCCGAGGCGATCGCCTTCCAGGGCGACCTGCCTCGTGCGGTGATCGACGTGGACTACCTGCGCGCCTGCCACTTCCCGGTCAGTGCCGATGCCTGCGTGCAATGGCGCATGTTGCCGCTCCCACCGCGCCAGCAGGGCACCCTGCGGCTGGCCGTGGCCAGCCCATTGCCCGAAGAAGCGTTGGCGCTGCTGAAGCAGGAAACCCGCAGCGAGCACATCGAACAGAGCATTGCCCGCGAAAGCGAAATCAACGCAGGCCTGCGCCTGATCGGCGGCGACCGGCACTGGCAGCTGGACAACGTGCCCCTGCTGGGCGACCTGCTGGTGGAGATGCGCCTGATCGACCACGCGCGCTTCGAGATCGCATTGGACGCGTACAAGCCGCAGCGCGACGGCCGCATCGGCGATTACCTGGTCAAGCAGGGCATCACCACCGAAGACGCCGTGGCCCAGGCCATGCAGGAACAGCGCCGGCGTGCGGCCGCGCTGCAGTCGCCGCCTCCCGGAGCCTTGCCGGCATGAAGACCACGCTGCTGTCCTCCGTCATTGCCGTGGCACTGGCCACGGCGGCCGCGCCGGTGCTGGCCCAGGCCGATGCAGCACTGCCGTTGTCCGGTGCGGCCTACCGCGTCGCCGAGCAGGCGTTTGCCGCCTATGAGCGCGGTGACTACCCGGCGGCTTACCGGCAGTCCACCGAAGCGATCCGGCTGCGCCCGGACGTGGTGCGGCTGCGCCTGTTGCAGATCTATGCGCTGCAGAAACTGGGGCGGGGTGCCGAGGCCCAGCAGCAGGCACGTCGTGCACTGGATGCGGGGTTGAAGGATCCGGCGTTGCCGGCGCTGGCCGCTGCCACCGCTGCGCGCAGCACGCCCCCGGATGCCAGGAGCGGGCGTGCACCCTCCCCACCGCGCGTGGCTGGCAGCGGCGCAGACCGCGCCAGGCAGCAGGCCTACGCGCTGGCCACCGAGGCCTACGCCGCCTATGACGCCGGGCGGATGGGAGAGGCAGCCAGCAAGGCCGAGCAGGCCTTCCGGCAGCAGCCAACGCAGGGCGCCTGGGCGATGCTGTGGGTGGCCGCGCTGGAGGCACAGCAGCAGCCCGAACAGGCCGACGCCGCCATTGCCACCGCGCTGCAGCTGGGCGCGCCGAATGTCGAGGCATTGCGCGCACGGCGCGTGGCGCTGGATCGACAGCGCGCGCTGCTGCAGGCCCAGCAGGCGTACCGGTCGCTGTCCACGCAGGATGATGCCGCGGCCGTTGCGCAGGCACGTGCCGCTGTCGAGCTGGCACCGGAGGTGGCGACGTACCGGTTGCTGCTGATTACCGCGCAGCTGCAGCAGGGGCAGCTGGCCGACGCCGAGCGCAGTGCCGACCAGGCGTTGCAGGCCGACGGCCAGGATCTCAATGCGCGGGTGATGCGCGGCTACCTGCGCCAGCGCCAGGGCAACAGCCTGCTCGCCAACGAGGACTTCGACGCCGCGCTCGCCATGCCGGGCTCAACGACGCAGCAGCGCAACGTGCGCCTGCTGGCGGTGGATGCGGCCCTGGCCGCTGGGGATCGCGCACGTGCGGCTGCACTGCTGGCGCCGCTGCGCGCGGCATTGCCAGCAGATGCCAGCGATGCACGCGCGCAGCAGCTGCTGCAGCAGGGCATCGAGCAGCGCGCCAAGGCGGTCCGTTCCAGTCGCGAGCGTCCGCGTTTGAGCGCGCAGACCTATCCGGCGCCGTTCCAGCACTGCCAGTCTGGCGACAGCGGCAACCGTTGCGAGTTGATGCCGGCCGACCTGCAGGGCGACGGTGGTGCCGCACAGCGTGCCTACGCGGCCTACGCGCGCCGGGACTATGCCGAGGCCATCGGTGAGGCGCGGCAGGCCGTGCAGCTCGCACCGGACGACGCGAGCCTGCACGGCCTGCTGACCACCACGCTGGCGGCAGGCAACCGCAGCCAGCAGGACGAAGCACGGCAGCGCCTGGATGCGGCGCTGGCACAGCGCCCTGACGATGCGGAGGCGCTGATGCAGCGCGGCTACCTCAACCAGAAGGCGCACGAGCCGGCGCGCGCACTGGCCGACTTCCGTGCCGCCGAGGCCACCGGCAGGGCACCAAAGGGCGTGGTGCTTGACCAGGCCTACGCCAGCGCGGCCAACGGCGATCACCCGCAGGCGGTGACCCTGCTGCGGACGGCCATTGATCGTGCCGATGCCGGTGAGCTGCCACTGGATGCGCACCAGCGCCACAACGTGCGCAATGCCATCGCCAACTATTCGCGCGAGTGGGGCGTGATCGCCTCGGCCGGCTTCCGTGGCGCGCGCCAGGCGGCGACCAATGTCGGCGGCGCGGCGATCAGTACGCCGGGTGATTCGGTGTTCAGCACGCTTGAAGCGTTCTGGCGCCCGCCGGCTTTCAATGACCAGCACGGCACGCTGGAGCTTTACGCGCGGCTGCTCAACACCCTGTACGACGAGGGTGGCACCTACGAGTCGATCCGCGCCGTGGACCCGTGCACCGGCGAATCGACGCCCGATGCACGCGCGCGCGCCGAACGGCTCAGCCGCTCGCGTTCCACCACCGGCTGGCCGTCCACCATCGCCTCGTTCGGCCTGCGCTACGCCTTCGGCCAGACCGGCCTGAGCGCCGGCATCGAGCGTCGCCAGTTCCTCGGCAGCGCCACCCGCACGGGCGATGTCTACCCCGCTTCGGCGGCCGTGCAATGCAGCCTGCAGCTGGCCCGCAACCCGCCACTGGAAGCCAGCACACTGGCCCGCTACCGCCTGGCCAGCGGGTCCGGTGGCTGGATGTCCTACCTGACCTACGGCTATTACCACGGCACCGACCTGCGCACCGACGTGAATCAGTGGTGGATGGTCAGTGGCTACGCGCAGGGCGGTTACACGTGGGATGACAACAGCGCGCATTTCACCCTCGACGCACTCGATGCCAATGGCACGCCGGTGCGCCGGGTGGGCGATGCCAACGGGCGCCTGCATCGCGAACAGTGGTTCGCTGCCGGTGAACTGCGCGCCGGCCGCAGCTTCCGCTTTGGTGCCGGGCAGACCCACTGGGTGGTCACGCCGTATGGGGTGGTGGGGGCGGACTGGCTGGACCAGCGCTCGCGCGTGCGCGACATCCGCTACCCGCTGTTCCCGGCGCAGTCGTTCGCACTCAACGATACGCGGCGTAGCTGGTCACTCGGCGCAGGGCCGGGCGTGGGCGTGCGCTACTGGTTCCGCGAAGACCACTACAACACGCCGCGTTCCTACCTGGACCTGACCGTGCAGTACCGCTTCGCGATCGGCGGCGGTGATACGCAGCGCGCCAAGGGCCTGTTCGCCACCGCCATCCTCTCCTACTGAGGCAGGCCCCAACGTCGTCGCAGCGCCGCGGCCTGCGGCGTGTCCTGGGTCAGCCACGGCTCCAGTGCATAGACCAGCACGTGCTGCGCACCGCTGTCGTGCGCCCACGCCAGCTGCCGCTGGATGCGCGCGGCATCTGCGGTTTCGCCCTTGAACGCGCTGCCGTCGGCGGGGCTGCCGGGCAGTTCGCGGAACAGTTCGACGATCGCATCGAACCCGATGCCCTGTGCCCGGAAATGGCCGAGCAGCGGTTGCAGCTGCTGCACGTTGCCGGCGCCGGCCACCCCCACGCCGTCCTGCACCATCGGCCGCAGCGCGGCCCGTGCCAGCACCGCCTGCCACAGCGCGACCAGGTCGCCGTCGGTCTGCAGGCGGCTGAAGTAGCAGGAGATCGCACAGTCACCGCCGCGCGCGCTGGCGGCCTGCGCCAGCCCGTGCAGCCACTGCGCCAGCCATTGCTGGCGGGCCGGATCGGCCCAGTGGAACTGCTCCAGTTCGTAGGGCAGGTACCAGCCGCCGAAGGCGGGCTGCTGCGCCCACGGCGACTGTGCCAACCAGCTGCGCGCGTGCGCCAGGCTGTCGGCCAGGAACGCCTGCAGCGTGGCGTCGTCGGCGCCGATGGCCTGCCACCAGCGTTGCTGGAAGGGCAGGCCAACGCGGATGCGGATGTCGTTCTCGCTGGCCGCGGTGAACAGCTGCTGCAGGCTGCTGTCCGGCAGCGACCAGTCGCCATCGCTGCCACCGACGATGCCGGTCCACTGCAGCACCAGCTGCCGGCAGCCCAGCGCATGGGCAAGCTTCAAGGAACGTTGCCAGTCGGCCGGGCCCCACTGCAGATGGCTGCGCCAGGGCTGCAGGAAGGTGCCATCCACCTGCACCGGCAGCGAACAGCCGGGCAGGGTGGCGAGCGTAGCGGCGAGTGGTGCCAGCACTGCCGCGCGCAGCAACCGGCGGCGCAACGGCGAAGACGGATCCGTGGGAAGGTCGGGCCGAACCATGGCCGCATCATCCCAGAGCACCGTGGGTGGGAGGTGAATCCCGCGCCGGGTGGTGCCGGCCGCTGGCCGGCATCGTGCCCCGGGTGGCAGGTGAATCACCATCCGGTAGTGCCGGCCGCTGGCCGGCATCGCGCCCCGATTATTCCAACGCGTAGCGCAGCGCGAACAGCACCGCCACCAGCCACACCGCCGGATGCACTTCGCGCCAGCGGCCGGTGCCGGCCTTCAGCGCCGCATACGCGATGAAGCCAAACGCCAGGCCATTCGCGATGGAGTAGGTGAACGGCATCGCCAGGGCACACAGTGCGGCCGGCACCGATTCGGTCAGGTCGCTCCAGTCCACGTCCACCAGTTCGCGCAGCATCAGGCCGGCCACGAACAGCAGCGCCGGTGCGGTGGCATAGCCGGGCACCATCGCCGCCAGCGGCGAGAACAGCAGTGCGGCCAGGAACAGTGCCGACACCACCAGTGCAGTCAGGCCGGTGCGGCCGCCCACCTGCACGCCCGAGGCGCTTTCAGCGAACGCGGTAGTGCTGCTGGTGCCCAGCAGCGAACCGGCCACGATCGCCGTGCTGTCGGCCAGCAGCGCGCGGCCGAAACGCTTCTGCGCGCCCGGCAGTTTCAGCAGTCCGGCGCGACCGACCACGCCATACAGGGTGCCGGTGGCATCGAACACTTCCACCAGCACGAACACCAGCACCACCTGCAGCAACACGGCGATCGGCGCGCCACCGTTGTGGTGCAGCAGGCCCGGCAGGTCCAGCTGCAGGAAGGTCGGCGCCAGGCTCGGCGGCAGCGAGACCAGGCCCTGGTACTGCACGTCGCCCAATGCCCAGCCCGCGCCGGTCACCGCCAGGATCCCGATCAGGATCGCGCCACGGATACGGCGCGCTTCCAGCACCGCGATCAGCAGGAAGCCGGCCAGTGCCAGCAGCGGCGGCGCCGTATTCAACGGGCCCAGCGCCACCAGCGTGTCTTCATTGCCGACGATCACGCCGGACTTCTGCAGCGCGATGATCGCCAGGAACAGGCCGATGCCGGCCACGATCGCCGAGCGCAGCGACGAAGGAATGCCCGACACCAGCCACGCCCGCACACCGGTCAGCGACAGCACCAGGAACACCAGGCCGGAGATGAATACCGCGCCCAGTGCCTGCTGCCACGGCAGGCCGGCGGCACCGACCACGGTGAAGGCGAAGAACGCGTTCAGGCCCATGCCCGGTGCCATGCCGACCGGGAAGTTGGCCGCCAGCGCCATCACCGCCGAACCCAGCGCCGCGGCCAGGCAGGTGGCCACGAACACCGCACCCGCATCCATGCCGGTGGTGCCGAGGATCTCGGGGTTGACGAAGACGATGTAGGACATCGTCAGGAAGGTTGTGACACCGGCCAGCAGCTCGGTGCGCACGGTGGTGCCGTGCTGCTGCAGCTGGAACAGGCGTTCGAACAGGGACATGGGGCGTCTCGCAACAATAAGGTGTCACGACCAACGGTCGTGACCTACCCGAATGCAGAACGGCCGCGCAGAGCGCGGCCGTTCTTCCTTTCTTACTTCAGCGCCTTGAAGCGCAGGCGCTTCGGCGCGGCATCGTCGCCCATGCGACGCTTCTTGTCTTCCTCGTACTCGCGGTAGTTGCCCTGGAAGAACTCCACGTGCGAGTCGCCTTCGAAAGCGATGATGTGCGTGGCGATGCGGTCCAGGAACCAGCGGTCGTGCGAGATCACGAAGGTGTTGCCCGGGAACTCCAGCAGCGCGTCTTCCAGCGCACGCAGCGTTTCGATGTCCAGGTCGTTGGACGGTTCGTCGAGCAGCAGCACGTTGCCGCCCTGCAGCAGGGTCTTGGCCATGTGCAGGCGGCCACGCTCACCACCGGACAGCGAGCCGACCATCTTCTGCTGGTCCTGGCCCTTGAAGTTGAAGCGGCCGATGTAGGCGCGCGACTGGATCTCGATGCCGTTGATGTTGAGGATGTCCAGGCCACCGGCGATTTCCTGGAAGACGTTGTGGTTGCCTTCCAGCTTGTCGCGGCTCTGGTCCACGTAGGACAGCTGCACGGTCGGGCCGATCACGATCTCGCCCGAATCCGGCTTCTCCTGCCCGGTGATCATCTTGAACAGCGTCGACTTGCCGGCGCCGTTCGGGCCGATGATGCCGACGATCGCGCCCGGCGGAATCAGCATCGACAGGTTGTCGATCAGCAGGCGGTCGCCGAACTTCTTGGAGACGTTCTTGAACTCCATCACCATGTTGCCCAGGCGCTCGCCCGGCGGGATGAAGATTTCGTTGGTCTCGTTGCGCTTCTGGTAATCCTGCGACTGCAGCTCTTCCAGGCGGGCCAGACGGGCCTTGCCCTTGGAGCGGCCGCCCTTGGCGTTCTGGCGCGACCACTCCAGTTCCTTCTGGATCGCCTTCTGGCGGGCCTTTTCCTGGTTCTCTTCCTGCTTCAGGCGCTCATCCTTCTGCACCAGCCATTCGGTGTAGTTGCCCTTCCACGGAATGCCGCGGCCGCGGTCCAGTTCCAGGATCCACTCGGCGGCGTTGTCCAGGAAGTAGCGATCGTGGGTGACGGCCACCACGGTGCCGGTATAGCGCGCCAGGAACTGTTCCAGCCATTCCACCGACTCGGCGTCGAGGTGGTTGGTCGGTTCGTCGAGCAGCAGCATGTCCGGCTTCTGCAGCAGCAGGCGGCACAGTGCGACGCGGCGCTTTTCACCGCCGGACAGGTTGGCGATCTTGGCATCCCACGGCGGCAGGCGCAGCGCATCGGCAGCCACGTCCAGCTGGTTTTCCAGGGTATGCGCGTCGCCAGCGGCCAGGATCGCCTCCAGGCGCTCCTGTTCCTTGGCCAGCGCGTCGAAGTCGGCGCCTTCCTCGGCGTAGGCGGCGTACACCGCCTCCAGCGCGGCCTGGGCCTGCAGCACTTCGCCCACGCCTTCCTCGACCGACTCGCGCACGGTCTTGTTCGGGTCCAGTTCCGGTTCCTGCGCCAGGTAACCGACCTTGATACCGGGCTGCGGGCGGGCTTCACCCTCGAAATCGGTGTCCACGCCGGCCATGATCTTCAGCACGGTGGACTTGCCGGCGCCGTTCAGGCCCAGCAGGCCGATCTTCGCGCCCGGGAAGAAGGACAGGGAAATGTCCTTGATGATCTGCCGCTTGGGCGGGACCACCTTGGACACGCGGTTCATGGTGTAGATGTATTGCGAGGACATGCGGTCTCCGTAGGCGCGGCCCTGCGCCCGACCCGTCACGGGAACATCCCGTTGCGGCAGCGGGCACAGACTGGAATGGAATACCGCCAATTATAGCCGGAACCGGTTCCGGCCCGCGCCCGGCCGGAGCCGCGCAGGCTGGCCGTGGCCTGAATACTCCGTCACAGTCCTGCAGCGGGAAGCGTTTCCAGCCGGAAACGGTTCAGATCGGTTGCGCAATATGGGCTCACCACCCACCCAAGCAGAGGTCTGACATGCGCATCAATCGAGTAATGGCCGGCGCCGTGGCCTCTGTGCTGGCGCTGGGCGCCGTGACCCCGGCCTTCGCCGACAACGACCATCGCCGCGACCACGACCGCCGCGAGTGGCGCGAGGATCGCCGTGAGTGGCGACAGGACCGCCGCGACTGGGAGCGCGACCGCCGCGAGGCCCGGCGCGACTGGGAACGCGACCGCCGCGACTGGCACCGTGACCATGATCGCTACTACCGCCCGGCACCGCCGCGCGTGGTCTATCGCCCGGCCTATGGCCCGGGCTATGGCTGGAAGGTCGGCCACCGCTACCGCGACTACTACCGCGGCCCGGTCTACGTGGTGAACGACTACCCGCGCTACAACCTGCGCCGCCCGCCGTACGGCCATCAGTGGATCCGGGATGATCGCGGCAACATGCTGCTGGTGGCCATCGCCACCGGTGTGATCGCCCAGTACGTGCTCAGTCGCTGAGGATCGCGGCCGGGGTCGGATCCCTTTCCAACGGAAAGGGCTCTGACCCCACAACTATCGATCGAAACCATACGGGGCCGGATTCCTTCGGGGATGCCGGCCCCGTCCGTTTCGGCCCCAGCGGGCCAGTGCGGAGCTACAATCGAGGGCTGAGCCGTACCCCTTTTCCCTGCCTGCTGGAGTACCCGATGTTCCCGCGTGACGTCCGCATCGAATCCTACGATCCCGAACTGGCCAAGGCCATCGCCGCTGAGACCCAGCGCCAGGAAGACCACGTCGAGCTGATCGCCAGCGAGAACTACACCAGCCCGGCGGTGATGGAAGCGCAGGGCAGCCAGCTGACCAACAAGTACGCCGAAGGCTACCCGGGCAAGCGCTACTACGGTGGCTGCGAATACGTGGACATCGCCGAGCAGCTGGCGATCGACCGCCTGAAGCAGCTGTTCGATGCGGACTATGCCAACGTGCAGCCGCACAGCGGTTCGCAGGCCAACCAGGCCGTGTACTTCGCCCTGCTGCAGCCGGGTGACACCATCCTCGGCATGAGCCTGGCCCACGGCGGCCACCTCACCCACGGCGCCAAGGTCAATGCCTCGGGCAAGCTGTTCAACGCCGTGCAGTACGGCGTCAACGACCAGGGCCTGATCGACTATGACGAAGTCGAGCGCCTGGCCCTGGAGCACAAGCCGAAGATGGTCGTGGCCGGCTTCTCGGCCTACTCGCAGGTGATCGACTGGGCGCGCTTCCGCGCCATCGCCGACAAGGTCGGCGCCTACCTGTTCGTCGACATGGCCCACGTCGCCGGCCTGGTCGCCGCAGGCGTCTACCCGAGCCCGCTGGAACACGCCCACGTGGTCACCTCGACCACCCACAAGACCCTGCGCGGCCCGCGCGGCGGCATCATCATCGCCAAGGGCGCCGACGAAGACCTGGTCAAGAAGCTGCAGTCGATCGTGTTCCCGGGCATCCAGGGCGGTCCGCTGATGCACGTCATCGCCGGCAAGGCCGTGGCCTTCAAGGAAGCGCTGGAGCCGGGCTTCAAGGCCTACCAGCAGCAGGTGGTGAAGAACGCCCAGGCGATGGCCAATACGCTGATCGCGCGTGGCTACAAGATCGTCTCCGGCGGCACCCAGAACCACCTGATGCTGGTGGACATGATCGGCAAGGACGTGTCCGGCAAGGACGCGGAAGCCGCGCTGGGCAAGGCCCACATCACCGTCAACAAGAACTCGGTGCCGAACGACCCGCGTTCGCCGTTCGTGACCTCGGGCCTGCGCCTGGGTACGCCGGCGGTGACCACCCGTGGCTACGTCGAACAGGACTGCGTGGATCTGGCCAACTGGATCGCCGACGTGCTCGACGCACCGAACGATGACGCGGTCATCGCCCGCGTGCGCGACGCCGTCAGCGCGCAGTGCCGCAAGTACCCGGTCTACGGCTGATCGGAGAGTGGGGGCAGAGCCCTTTCCTGGCGGAAAGGGATCCGACCCCGCCTTCCGGATCGACGCAGGGGTCGGATCCCTTCCCGCAGGGAAGGGCTCTGACCCCGTCATCAGGAATCCCGCGCATGGATGAGCGCCGCCTCAAGTACCTGTACATCGCACTGGCGGTGCTGTTCGGCCTGCCCAGCCTGTTCTTCGGCGGTGCCGGCGCCTGCATCGCCGTGGTCATGGGCGTGATCGGGCTGGTCTCGCTGGACGCGGACAACCTGTGGTTTGCCGCCGGCATGCTCGCGTGGGGATCGTGCGCGATCGCCGGCCTCGTGGCCTGGGTCGCACTCAGCATCGTCTGGCTGCGCGATGGTTCACGCGGGCTGCACATGGCATCACGCCGCTGGTGGCTGCTGTTGGGCCTGGGCGTGCTGGCAGGCCTGCCCTTGCTGGCGATGGCGCTGTATTACTTCGCCGAGCTGGGTTCGTCCGTGCTCAGCGGGCTGTTCGCCGGGCCGTCCCTGTTGGTGCCCACCGGTACGTTGATCCTCCTGCGGCTGCGTGCTGACGCCCTGGGCGAGCCATCCGGCCCGGCGCGATCAGAGGAGTAGGCCCGCGTGGACGAGCGCCACCTCAAGTACCTGTACACCGCGCTGGCGGTGCTGTTTGGCCTGCCCAGCCTGGTGATGGGCGGCGCGGCGGCGACGATGCTGCTGCTGATGGGGCTGGGCCAGTTCGGTCATGGCACGCTGGCCTCGGTGACGGTGATGCTGTGGGGCCTGGCCGGCATTGCCGGTTGCCTGGCCTGGTTGTGGCTCAGCGCGGGTTTTCTGCTGCAGGGGCGTGCCGGGCTGCACGTGCACCGCCTCTGGTGGTGGATGCTGCTGGCGGGCGGTCTCGCCGCCTTGCCCCCGCTGGGGCTGGCGCTGTGGTGGGGCATCGCCGTGCATGCCGAAGGCATCGGCTTGTTGCTGCTGGGCCCGTCGATGCTGGTGCCGGCTGCGATGCTGGTGTGGATCAAACGCCGCGCATGACGTGGCCCATGGAAGGAAATCGAACGCATGGATGAGCGTCTGCACAAACGCTGGATGGCGATCGCCGGCCTGCTGGTGGGCCTGCCCACCAGCAGGCCGGCGGCACGGGTGCCGTGCTGGGGCTGATGGTCGTATGGGACGGCAAGTACCTGACGGGCGACGAGCACACGTGGTTGCTGCTGTGGTCGTCGGCTGGAATCATCGGCCTGCTGTCGTGGTTGTGGCTGAGCGGCCTGTTCCTGTGGCGCGGTGTTGCCGGCCTGCGCCAATCACCGGTTGTCGCCTGGGTCGGCCTTGCGCTGGGGGTGCTGGCCGCGTTGGCCGTGGTCGCCGCCGCGTTGTACTTCACCTTCAAGCATGGGGAAATCTCGACCCTGGCCTTCCTTGGGTTCGGCCCGCCGCTGCTGGTGATGGCCGGGCACCTGGCGTGGCTGCGCTGGGCACGCGCGGCCCCGGTGCCGTCGGCACCTGGTTGAACGTCTGGTCCTGCTGACCTCACTGGACGCTCTGGTTGGCCGAAATGCAGGTACTTCCGCGCAGACAGCATTTGCCGCTGCGCCCTTTCTCAGGTACCTTTGCGACGCTGCCATGACCGTGGCAATAGGTACTTTCCTGAGCCAGGCGTTCCATGCACTGCCCCTTCTGCCAACATGCCGATACCCGGGTCATCGACTCGCGCGTCTCTGAAGACGGCGCGACGATCCGTCGTCGGCGTGAATGTGAAGCCTGCGGCGAGCGCTTCAGCACCCTGGAAACGGTCGAACTGAAGCTGCCGGCCATCGTCAAGAGCGATGGCACCCGCGAGGCGTTCGACCAGCGCAAGGTCCGCGCTGGCTTCGACCGCGCGCTGCAGAAGCGTGCGGTGGCCGAAGACAAGATCGAAGCAGCGGTGCGTGCGGTGGTTCACCAGCTGCGCATCAGCGGCGAGCGCGAAGTGCCCTCGATCAAGGTCGGCGAGTTCGTGATGAACGAACTGCGCAAGCTCGATCATGTCGGCTACGTGCGCTTCGCTTCGGTCTACCGCAGCTTCGAGGACGTGGCCGATTTCCGCGAGGAGATCGAGAAGCTCGAGCGCGACCTGCCGTCCAGTACCGAACAGCTGCAGCTGCTGGGCGATGTGATCGCCCTGACCAAGAAGAAGAAGGGCTGACTGCCTCTGCCTTGGGGGTGCCAACCTTGGTGGGCACCGGTGGCCGCATTCACTGGTGGGTGCCAACCGTTGGTTGGCACTGACGGCATGGATCAACACCGGCGGCGTTACCATGGCTGCATGACCACTTCGTTCTCCGTCCTCGACCACCTGCACATGGCCAACGCGCTGCGCCTGGCCGAGCGCGCTGCCTATACCACCCGCCCCAACCCGATGGTCGGCTGCGTGATCGCCCATGGCGAACGCGTGGTCGGGCAGGGCTGGCACCAGCGCGCCGGTGGCCCGCATGCGGAAGTGTTCGCCCTGCGCGAGGCCGGCACCGAAGCACGCGGTGCCACCGCCTACGTCACCCTGGAACCCTGCGCCCACTACGGGCGCACGCCACCGTGTGCGCTGGCCTTGATCGAAGCCGGCGTGTCGCGCGTGGTCGCGGCGATGCGTGATCCATTCCCCAAGGTCGATGGCGGTGGGTTCGATCTGCTGCGCAATGCCGGCATCGACGTCGCCGAAGGGCTGATGGCGGCGCAGGCGCGCGAGCTCAACAAGGGCTTCCTGTCGCGCGTGGAGCGCAATCGGCCGTGGTTGCGGGTGAAGCTGGCCGCCAGCCTGGATGGCCGTACCGCGATGGCCGATGGCAGTTCCAAGTGGATCACCGGGCCGGCCGCGCGCGAGGACGTGCAGCACTGGCGCGCGCGCGCCGGTGCGATCCTGACCGGCGGCGACACGGTGCTGGCCGACGACCCGATGCTGACCGTGCGCCTGGCCGATACCGAAGTGATGGCACCACTGCGTGTGGTGCTGGATTCGCGCCTGCGCTCGCTCGAATGCAGCCGCGTGCGCGAGGGCGGGGCACCGACGCTGTACCTGCACGCTGCGGCGGTGAGCGCACCGGACGCGGCCGACGCCGAATTCGCCAGCGTGCCCAGCGCAGAGGGGCGGTTGGACCTGGGCGCGGTGCTGACGCTGCTGGCCGAGCGCGGCATCAACGAAGTGCACACCGAAGCCGGCGCGACACTGGCCGGTGCGCTGCTGCGCGGTGGCTGGGTCGATGAGCTTCTGCTCTATCAGGCGCCCACGCTGCTGGGCGACAACGGCCGCCCGCTGCTGGCTGACCTCGGCATCGATGCCATGGACCAGCAGCGTCGCCTGCGCGTGGTTGACCAGCGCCAGGTCGGCGAGGACAACAGGCTGCTGCTGCGCCCATGAAGGAATGACGCAGGGCAGGGGGCTACGCCCATGGCGTCAGGCCGCTTCGTCGTCTTCTTCGCCGACCGGGCACTGGCCCTTCCACTGCTGCTTCCACAGCACATGCAGGTCGCGGCAGTACGCGCCGAGCGCCTCGCCCGGCAGTTGCCTCGCCTTGAACCGCAACTGGCGACGCGTAAAACCGTCGTCGTACTCATCCGGCAGTACCAGCACGGCACACTGGTCGTGGTACATCAGGAAGTCGCGGCAGTGATCATCCTCACTCATCCACGCATCCAGGTGCCTGTCGCTCAGCTGCGTTGACTCGAAGGCGACTGAGGGTTGGACGACGATGATCTTCGTGGCTTTGAACCTGGACGCTTCGGCCTGCCAGCACACCATCAGCGCCAGCAACATGAGCGCGGTCGACGTCATACGGTGTTTCATGCGGTTGCCCTGGTGGAAGAGGGCAACAGCATTGACCATGCAGGCCGCGCAGGGCCATGCAAGGGTTCTGAAAATGCAGTTGCCCTTGCCGTCGGCAACGCTGGGCAGCGCGTAGGCTCGGCGTTACATCGCACTTACGCGCATTCGTCGGTCCACATCATCTCGGCGATCGGGCGCAGTGCCTTGCATTCCTGCGTCATGTCTTCGGCTGACTTCACCTTGGCCTTGGCCTTCAGTTCCTCGGTCATGGCATCCACGCCACTGATCTGGTCCGGCGCGATCTTCGCCACGCAGGCGCGGTGCTGCTGCAACAGCAGGTCACAGCCGGGTACGCCGGTCACCCTCGGTGCGCTGGCCGCCTGCGCGTCCTGCATCCAGTCCTCGAACGGTGCCAGCGCGCCGGTCACGGTACCCACCAGATCGTCGAAGTTGCCGCTGTACCAGTAGCCGTTGTCCTTGGCCGGGTACAGGGTGAAGGTGCCGCTGACCGGCACGCGCGCACCGCTCTGCAGCGCCTGGGTGTAGGCGTCGGTGAACTGCTTGCGCGCGGCCGGGCTGGCGTCGGCTGCAAGGCTGGCGGCGAACAGCGGGCGCACCTTGCCGAGGTCGGGCACCTGGCAGCTGAAAGTGATGCGCGCCAGCTTCTGGTCTTCCACGTACTCGTTGTCTTCAATCACGCTCTTGCTGGCGCGGCACTTCGAATCACGCAGGGCCTTGGCATACAGCGCTTCGCTGGCGGCCGCGTCGGCCTTTGCGCCGGTGCTGGCAAGCACGACCTGCCACGGTTCGGCCAGCGCCTTGGCCAGCGCACCCGGGTTCGGGGTCACCGCGTCCTGGCCTTCGAACGCCGGCTTCAGTGCATCGTTGAGCGCGCGGGTCGCCACGGCGTCATCTTCCAGCAGCACGCGTGCGTACAGGTCGAAAGCCTGTTCGGGCGTCAGTGTGGCCGGGGCGGCGCCGGCCAGCAGCGGGGCCGCCAGCAGGGCGCTGGCCAGCAGGGTACGCAAGGGAGTCTTCATGACGGTGTTTCCTGTTCCAGAGGCGCGCAAGCGTAGCGCATCTTTGCGCAGGCCCGTTGGTGCCTGTGGCCGCCTGCCGGCGCGCGCGGGCCCAAAAAAAACGGGCCCCTTGCGGGGCCCGTTCGATCGCACGACGAGGAGCGATCGGTAAATCAGAAGCTGGCGCGGACGCCGACCGAGTACTGGGTGACGTCGCGGTAGCCGGCGATCTCGCCCACTACACCCCAGGTCTTGGTGAAGTTGACCTGGCCGCCGACGGTGCCGACCCAGGTGCCCTTGTAGTTGTTGCCGCCATCCATGTAACCGGCCTTGGCCCAGGCTTCGGTCATGCGCGACGGCTTGCCGCGGATACCCATGGTGACGCGGCCCAGGTTGGTGTGGTCCTTGCCGTGGTAACGCACGCCGTCGTAGCGCAGGGTCGATTCGGCGTTCTGGCGCACCCAGGCGGCATCGGCGGTGAAGTCCAGGCGGTCGGTCCACGGCATGTGGTAGCCGATACCCAGCTCCGGCTGGTTCAGTTCCAGCTTCAGCGAGTCTTCGCCGTAGTGGCGGGTCTTGCTGGTGCGCGACCAGCCACCGAACACGTAGACCTGCTCGGCCAGCGCGACCGAGCCGCGCAGGTAGCCGCCGTCGACCTTCGGGTCGTCCAGCACGTTGTCGTCAACCTGGACCTGGGTCCAGCCGCCTTCCACGTAGGTGTAGCTCAGGGCGTCGGCCGAAGCCGAGAACGGAGCAGCGGCCAGCAGGGCGGCCACGATCAGGATCTTGCGCATGGGAATTCCTGTGAATTTCAGTCCATTGGCGGGCCTGCCCTCGCGGCTGCCCGTGGCGACCTCATGTCGTCCGCTGCGGATTTTAATGAAAGTTTTACAAAATGCGAGAGACGGCCGTCACAAGCTGGAGCCGGCCTGCAACGGGGTCAGATCCGTTTTCCGTCGGAAAACGGCTCTGACCCCTCGCGATTTCGAGGGACCCGGGGTCAGAGCCCTTTCCTGCGGAAAGGGATCCGACCCCGGTCATCAGAATGCGAGCGGGCCTGCATCGGGGTCGGATCCGTTTTCCGTCGGAAAACGGCTCTGACCCCTCCGCGATTTCGAGGGACCCGGGGTCAGAGCCCTTTCCTGCGGAAAGGGATCCGACCCCGGTCATCAGAGTGCGAGCGGGCCTGGATCGGGGTCGGATCCGTTTTCCGCCGGAAAACGGCTCTGACCCGTAGCGATTTCGAGAGGGCCGGGATCAGAGCCCCGTCCAGCGGAAAGGGATCCGACCCCGGGCATCCCACCCCGTTCAGCACGGGCTGGTACACTAGCCGCGCCGGTTCGCCGGTACACAAACGTCTTCAGGGCGGGGTGCAATTCCCCACCGGCGGTAGGTG
The DNA here is from genome assembly GCF_049384345.1 of Stenotrophomonas sp. CASM110. NCBI lineage: Bacteria > Pseudomonadati > Pseudomonadota > Gammaproteobacteria > Lysobacterales > Lysobacteraceae > Stenotrophomonas > Stenotrophomonas sp. CASM110. Next base: position 62,034 of record NZ_JBMRGI010000015.1, on the reverse strand, counting down.
CGCAAGCACGAGCCCGCGAGCGCCCCGGCCCACGGCCGGGGGTCAGCAGATCCGGTCCAATGCCGGAGCCGACGGTCATAGTCCGGATGAAAGAAGACGGTGCCACAGGGCCTTCGCGGCCCTGCGCCCGCCTGTTTGCCTTGCGGCGTTTTTCGCTCACTTTTCGCGGAGAACGTTACTTGTTTACTGGAATCATCGAAGGCGTCGGCCGTCTGGCCGCACGCGAATCCATCGGCGGCGATGTCCGCTTCACCTTCCACGTCGGGAATCTGCCGTTCGACCACGTGCAGATGGGCGAGAGCATCGCCATCAACGGCGTCTGCCTCACCGTCATCGCGTTCGACGCCAGCAGCTTCCAGGCCGATGCCTCCACCGAGACCCTGGGCCTGACCACGCTGGGCCAGTTGGGCGAAGGGGCGGTCATCAACCTGGAGCGCGCCATGCGCCCGACCGACCGCCTGGGCGGCCATCTGGTCAGCGGCCACGTCGACGGCCTCGGCCAGGTGCTGTCCATCCATGACGACGCGCGGGCCCAGCGCTGGCGTTTCGCCGCGCCGGCCTCGCTGCGCCGCTATATCGCCAAGAAGGGCTCGATCTGCGTTGACGGCGTCAGCCTCACCGTCAACGAAGTGGACGACGACGGTTTTGAAGTCGCCCTGATCCCGCACACCGTGGCCAACACCGCCTTCTCCGCCACCGGCGTGGGCAGCGCGGTCAATCTGGAAATCGATCTGGTGGCCCGTTACGTCGAGCGATTGATGGGTGTGCCGAGCAACGGTCAGCACCCACAGGGAGACGCAGCATGAACTTCGCCCCGATTCCGGAAATCCTGGAAGACATCCGCCTGGGCCGCATGGTGGTCATCGTCGATGACGAAGACCGCGAGAACGAAGGCGACCTGATCATGGCCGCCGAGCTGGTCAAGCCGTCGGACATCAACTTCATGGTCACCCACGGCCGCGGCCTGGTGTGCCTGCCGCTGACCCGCAGCCGCGCCGCCGACCTCGGCCTGGCGCCGATGGTGCAGGCCAATACCGCCCAGTTCCAGACCAACTTCACGGTCAGCATCGAGGCCGCCGAGGGCGTCACCACCGGCATTTCGGCGCATGACCGCGCGCATACCATCCGCACCGCGGTAAAGCCCAATGCCAAGCCGTCGGACCTGCACCAGCCGGGCCACATCTTCCCGCTGATCGCCCAGCCGGGCGGCGTGCTGACCCGCGCCGGCCACACCGAAGCCGGCGTCGACCTGGCCATGCTCGCCGGGCTGGAACCGGCCGGCGTGCTGGTGGAAATCCTGAACCCGGATGGCAGCATGGCGCGCCGCCCGGAGCTGGAAGTGTTCGCCCGCGAGCACGGCCTGAAGATGGGCTCCATCGCCGATCTGATCGCCTACCGCCTGGCCACCGAAAAGACCGTCGAGCGCGTGGACGAGCGCGAGATCGACACCGAATTCGGTCCGTTCAAGCTGGTGACCTACCGTGACCGCATCGCCCACGACCTGCACTTCGCGCTGGTTCGTGGCACGCCGGATGCGGGCACCCCGACCCTGGTGCGCGTGCAGGTGGAAAACCCGCTGGCCGACCTGCTGCACTGGCGCCGCGACGACTTCGGCGTGGCGGCCACCGATGCCCTGCGCGCGATCGATGCCGAGGGCGCCGGCGTGATGGTGGTGCTGTCGGCCCCGCGCGACGGTGAAGCCCTGCTGGCCCGCCTGCGCCAGCAGCCGGCGCCGGTGGTGCCGGGCAAGGACAAGGATGTGGGCCAGTGGCGCCGCAACGGTGCCGGCGCACAGATCCTGTCTGACCTGGGCCTGGGCAAGCTGCGGGTGCTGGGCACCCCGCGCCGCCAGGTTGGCCTGGCCGGTTACGGCCTGGAAGTGGTGGAGACGGTCACCCTGTAATGGGGGATTGCCGGCCAGCGGCCGGCACTACCGGTGGGTGCCGGCCCCATGCCACCGGTGGGTGCCGACCGTTGGTCGGCACACCCTGCGGGCCCCCGCCAGCCACGGCCGGGGCCCATCCACGCTAGAATTACCCCCTTATCGAGTCCCCAAGCCGCATATGAGCCACTACGAAGGCGATCTTCGCACTCCCGAGTCGGCGCGCTTCGCCATCCTGGCCAGCCGCTGGAACGCCCGCATCACCGACGCGCTGGTCGCAGGCGCGCGCCTGAGCCTGGCCGGCAACGGCATCACCGAAGCCAACATCGACGTGATCCGCGTGCCGGGTGCCTGGGAACTGCCGCTGGTGGCCGCGCGCCTGGCCGCCGCCCATGAACACGCCGCCATCCTCACCCTGGGCTGCGTGATCCGTGGCGACACCCGCCACTACGAACACGTGGCCGACCGCTGCGCCGAAGGCCTGATGCGCGTGCAGCTGGATTTCGGCGTGCCGGTGCTGAACGGCGTGCTGGCGGTGGAACGCGTTGAAGACGCCGAGGCGCGCGCAGGCGGCAGCCACGGCAACAAGGGCGAGGAAGTCGCACTCGCCGCACTGGAAATGGTCAATCTGCTGGAGCAACTGCCATGAACAAGAACACCCAGGGCAAGCCCTCCGGTAAACCCGTCCGCCGCGATGGCGTCGATCCGGTGCTGCGCTCGCGCGCCCGCCGTCGTGCCGTGCAGGCCATCTACGCCTGGCAGATCTCCGGCGGCAACGCACAGTCGCTGATCGCCCAGTTCGCCCACGAGCAGGCCCGTGAAATCGCTGACCTGGCGTACTTCGAGGCGCTGCTGCACGGCGTGCTCGACAACCGCCGCGACATCGACGAAGCGCTCGGCCCGTACCTGGACCGTGGCATCGAGGAAGTGGACGCGATCGAACGCGCGGTGCTGCGCCTGGCCGCCTACGAGCTGCGCTACCGCCTGGACGTGCCATACCGCGTGGTGATCAACGAAGCGATCGAATCGGCCAAGCGCTTCGGTTCCGAACACGGCCACACCTACGTCAACGGCGTGCTGGATCGTGCCGCCGTGGAATGGCGCAAGGTCGAATCGGGTCACTGACCCGATTTCTGTAGAGCCGAGCCATGCTCGGCTCACCGTGCAGCGCACGGTTGCGTTCGGCAATGCGGCGCGTGATCGAACTGCAGCCGAGCATGGCTCGGCTCTACAAAAAAGCAGAACGCCCCATGTCCCTGGCCGAATTCGCCCTCATCGACCGCATCCGCGCCCGCACCCTCGAGCGCGACGACATCCTGCTCGGCATCGGTGACGACGCCGCGCTGCTGCAGCCGCGTGCCAACGAGCAACTGGTGGTCACCGCCGATACGCTCAACAGCGGCGTGCACTTCCCGGTTGAGACGCCTGCCTTCGACATCGGCTGGAAGACCCTGGCGGTCAACCTGTCGGACCTGGCCGCGATGGGCGCGCGCCCGGCGTGGTGCACGCTGGCACTGTCACTGCCGGAAGCGTCTGAAGATTGGATCGAGGCCTTTGCCGATGGCTTCTTCGCCCTGGCCGACCAGCACGACATCGCGCTGATCGGTGGCGACACCACGCGCGGTCCGCTGTCGCTGTCGGTGACCGCGATGGGCCAGGTCGGGCGTGGCCAGGCCCTGCGGCGCGACCGCGCACAGGCAGGCGATGACATCTGGATCAGTGGCACGCTGGGCGATGCCGCCGGCGCGCTGCGCCTGTGGCAACAAGGTGCGTTGAGCATCGCCACCGCCACGCTGCTGGCCGACTACGAAAGCCTGCGCCTGCGCCTGCTGCGGCCGACGCCGCGCGTGACCCTGGGCCTGCGCCTGCGGGCCTTCGCGCACGCGGCGGTGGATGTGTCCGACGGCCTGCTGGCCGACCTCGGTCATATCGCCACGCGTAGCACCGTGGCCGCGCATGTGGACGCCGATTCGCTGCCGATCTCGCACGCGCTGCGTGAGCTGCTCGGCCGCGACACTGCGCGCGACTGCGCACTGCGCGGGGGCGACGACTACGAACTGTGCTTCACCGCCGCCGCCGACCAGCGCGACGCACTGCACTACCTCGCCGAATCGCTGGACGTGCCGCTCACCCGCATCGGTCGGATTGCCGAAGGGCAGGGCGTGCATGTGGATGGCGAAGCCGCCGACGGCGGTTACCAGCACTTCGCGTAGCCGCAGCGGTACCGCCCTGCTGGGTGCCAAGCTTAGGGTGGGGTCAGATCGATGTTGCTCTGGCAGGTGCCAACCCTGGTTGGCACGGATGTGTCAGCCGCGCGTGGCAACTCCGTGTCGACCAAGGTCGACACCTACCAAAGCGGAGGCGCATTGGTGCGCTCTGGTAGGTGCCAACCAGCGTGTCGACCAAGGTCGACACCTACCCAGGCAGGAACACCTCGATGTTGCTCTGGTAGGTGCCAACCTTGGTTGGCACGAATGCGTCAGACGCGCCGTGCCAACCAGCGTGTCGACCAAGGTCGACACCTACCCAGGCGGGAACACCTCGGTGTTGCTCTGGCAGGTGCCAACCTTGGTTGGCACGGATGTGTAAGACGCCCGTGCCAACAGCGTGTCGACCAAGGTCGACACCTACCCAGACGGGAATACCTCGGTGTTGCTCTGGTAGGTGCCAACCTTGGTTGGCACGAATGTGTCAGCCGCGCGTGCCAACAGCGTGTCGACCAAGGTCGACACCTACCCAGGCGGGAACACCTCGGTGTTGCTCTGGTAGGTGCCAACCTTGGTTGGCACGAATGCGTCAGCCGCCCGTGCCAACAGCGTGTCGACCAAGGTCGACACCCACCAACGCGGAGGCGCATCGGTGCGCTCTGGTAGGTGCCAACCTTGGTTGGCACGGATGTGTCAGTCGCGCGTGCCAACATGGTGTCGACCAAGGTCGACACCTACCCAGGCGGGAATACCTCGGTGTTGCTCTGGTAGGTGCCAACCTTGGTTGGCACGAATGTTTCAGCGGCCGGTGGCAACACCATGTAGACCAAGGTCGACACCTACCCAGGCGGGAACACCTCGGTGTTGCTCTGGTAGGTGCCAACCTTGGTTGGCACGAATGCGTCAGCCGCCCCTGCCAACAGCGTGTCGACCAAGGTCGACACGTACCCAGGCGGGAATACCTCGGTGTTGCTCTGGTAGGTGCCAACCTTGGTTGGCACGGATGTGTCAGCCGCCCGTGCCAACAGCGTGTCGACCAAGGTCGACACCCACCAACGCGGGCGGGTTACACGTGCGGAACCGCTGTATCGAAGCGGTTGTTGCCCGGCGTGCCGGGTAGCAGCAGGAACACCAGCACCACCAGGCCCACAATCGGCACCAGCATCAGCAGGTACCACCAGCCTGAACGGTCGGTGTCATGCAGGCGGCGCACGGTCACTGCAATCATCGGCACGATGATCGCCAGCCACACCAACGCGCCCGCGCCCGTCGATATCAGTGCCAGCGTGCTTGAACCGGTGTAGCCAGCAATGAAGCCCAGCACATTCGACGGAATCAACAGGATCATGATGAACAACTGGAACCACCAGAACTCACCGCGGCTGGCGCGGCCATTGAACTGTGCATAGCGGACAAGCGGAATCATCATCTTGTGCATCCGGGCACTCCCTGAAAGAAGTGCGCACTATTGGTGCTCCTGTGATGATGAGCCATCGGAATCGTTGCAATTGCGTGCAGCGTGCAACTGAACTGAGCGCTACCCCGCACTTCTCCTTGTTGGGTGCTTACGCTGCTCGCAACTGCACATCCACATACTCGGCCAGCCCACGGCAGGCCAGCAACAGCCCTTCGCGCGCGCCATCGCCCATCTGCTCATCGACGTCACCGTCCACGCGCACACGTTCGGTGGCGTGCAGCAGTTCCAGCAGGAAACTCAGCCCCGCATTGGCGCGGTCGATTCGAGCCAAGGCCAAACGCTGCCCGGGTGTGCGGTTGCTGCCGGGCCACGGTTGGCCATCGGCGGCATCGCCCTGGCGGATGTACTGCAGGCAGGCCTGCAGGGTGATGGCGCCAGGGCTGTTACCGGTCTGCAGCGCAACGAAGGTGTCTTCCAGCGTGCGGGCCAGGTCATCGGGCAGGCGCATGGCGGCCTCGCCCAGGGTGGCGAACAGGTGCGGGTAGGGGGAAGTGGTCATGGCGGCGTCCTTGTGCAAGCGGCAAGGGGGCCACCCCGCTTAACAGCGAGGGTGGCGGACGGTGCATGGTTCCAATACCGGAGGTCGATGTAGAAGCGCCGGCGGGCACGAGGCCCCCACGCACCGCCCGCCATGTAAGCGCGGACAGAATGCCTGCCGACGCCACCCAACAAGGAAAGAGCGACGCCGGCAGGCAAGCGTAACCAACACATCAACCTAACGGGATTGGAAGCCCGTGCCACCCGTTGTCGGTGGCGCTACATGATTTGCATGAAGCGCCAGTGCCGCCAATGAGAATTGTTGGAAAGTTCGAAAGCGTTGCAATCGTGCGGCGCACGCCACAGCGTGGCAATCGCGACATTCGTGTAGAGCCGAGCCGACGCTCGGCTCATCACAATCTCATCGAGAAGCAGCCGAGCATGGCTCGGCTCTACAGAAAGCAGAACGCGCTTCTACCTCACCACTTGTACGACATGCTCAGGTTCGCCGTCGCCTCGCGGTAACCATGGTCACCGCGCATCACGCCGAAGCCACCCCACGCACTCAGCCCGGAACGGAAGTCCACGCGCGCACCGGCATTCAACTCGTAGCGGTTGCGCGGCACGCTGGCCTTCAGCGCTTCATCATCGAACGCCATGCCGTTGCTGGCGCCATCGCGGTACCAGTTGGCCACCACATACGGGCTGACCGACGCGCCGGCGGCACTGCGGCCTTCGCCCTGCAGGCGCAGGCCCACGCGGCCGGACAGACCGCTGTCGCCCAGGCTGCGCACCACCGTGCCGTTGGCTTCCTCGTGGCGATCGGTGTTGGCGTCGGTGTAGACCAGCTGCAGTTCCGGCTGCAGGCTCAGCGCGGTGCTGCCGATCTGGCCGATGCCAATGCGGTAGCCGGCTTCCAGCGAGCTCTGCCAGATGTCCGAGTCGTAGCGTTCCTCGGCCAGGCCTTCGCCCTGCACGCGGTTGCGGAACTGGCCGCGCTGCACGCTGGCATCCACATACAGTACATCGTTGCTCCAGTTGCCGTACACGCCCAGCGCGCCACCGTTGATCTTGCCGCGTGCACTGTAGCCGGTCAGCTGCGAACGTGAAGTGGCGTCGGACCTGGCCAGCGTACCCATCACACCCACGCGGCCCTGGCCGTTGTCGAACACGCCAATGTCCGCACTCAGCTGCAGGCGCGAGCGGTCCACGCGCAGGTCCAGCTGGTCTTCCACCGCCGACAGCTTGCTCTGTGTAGCGTCCACGCGGGCCCAGCCACGCACGCCATCAATGGCGGAGGTGTTGCCGCCCTGGCGGTCGCGCCAGCCATGGCGCAGCAGCTGGTCCATCGCGAACTGGTTGGCCAGGTACGCGCCGGCTTCCGGGCGCAGCACCGGCGTGGGGTCGACCGGATCGACCGGATCGACCGGATCGACCGGATCCACCGGGTCCACCGGATCGACCGGCTTACACTCCGGCAGCGTCGGGTCGATCACACACGGATCCGGCGCCCCGGCAAGTTCCGAGCGCAGGTACCAGCCGCCGTTGGTCGCGTCCTTGAACAGGAAGTACTCGTACTGCCCACCCACCGCGCGGCCCTGCAGGTCGAACTGCGCATTGGACGCACCGCCCACACGGATCAGCTCGATGCCCTTGTCGGTCTTGGCGCCTGCGCCGCCGGCATTGAGCACACGCACGTTGGCCTGGCCGTTGGCGTCGCCCTTGATGATCAGCTTGTCGGTGGCCGAACTGTCGTCGCCCAGCTGGGTGTTGAACAGCAGGGTGCCACCGGCCCCGTCGAAGGTATCCACGGTGAGCGTGTTGAACGTACTGCCATTGCCCAGCGCCACCGTACCGGTGCTACCCAGCGCGAGGTGACCGACAGTGCTGTCGCCGGACATCAGCCAGGTGCTGTCGCCGTCGATGCTGGCCGAGGTGACGTTGAAGAAGCGGCCGTCGATCTGTGCCTTGTTGCGCAGTTCCACGTTGATCATGCCGTTGGGGACCGTTGTCGTGTCCAGCACCACATCGCCAGCGATGCGCGAGTCATCGACAGTGAAATCCACTGTGGTGCGGCCAGCTGCGACAGCGGTCCGCCCTTTCAGTTGGATGAGAATTCCATCCCCTCCATGCAGTTGGCTGCCGTTGGCAACGGCGACATCGATGTGAGCATCACTGGCACGGCCATGGACCCAGATGGCTGCCGCGCTCTTGGCCGACAGGGTTGAACGGTCCAAATGCACCTCGAAATTCTGTCCGTTTGCGACTGGCGAGATGACAACACCATGATTCTCGGCATCGATACGGGAGCGGTTGTGCAGCACGAGACTGCCATGGGTCATGAGTGCCCCCACGCCGTCCGAGAGAGGATAGCCACTGCTCGTGGGCAGGGCATCAACCCTGACGGTACTTGCGTCGAGCAGGATGCGCCCACTGCCAACGCTCATCCCGGAAAAGTCCAGGCCTACGGACTGCCTGTCACCAGGTTGCTGGCCTGCACCGGGCGAGACCACAACGTGAGAGCCGGAAAGCGTAACCTGCGCTTGATCTTGTACTCGCAGGTTCCCCACGAAAGTACTGTCACGCGCGTCCAGCAGCGAATTTCCATCCAGCTTTACGGCATGTTCGGCGTAGTCGCCCGATGGCTTGCGCGAGACCGTCGAAGCAACCAGCGTTACGCGTGAGTCATCGGCCAGAATGGTCTGGGCCGCTCCTCCGTTCACGGTCAGCAGCGAGCCGTTCTTCAACGTCCACGCTTCGACCGGATCGCCAGCACCGACCTCCGCAGTCTGGCCATCGAGATCGCCGGCCAAAACGACCCCGGCGGGAAGGGACGCCAGCGCCAGCAACAGGCTGCGGAACAGCGGGCGCGGCGTCGGAGGATGGGATGCGGTGGCGGTGCGCTTCATGGGGGAATCCTTGTGTCGGAGAAGGGGGAGAGACGCGACACGACGCAACCGCATTCAGACGAAGTGCCGTATATCCTTCATCTCCGTGATAATGGCGTGAAGGGTGGGCAATTGCGAAGTCACGTGTCTCTACTGGCGCCAGTCTCTGTGCGCAGCCCGGCCGAACCCATGCAAAAAGTTGTAAAGCACACTGAACACCGGTAGCGCCTTCAGCTTTCAGCCAGCACTGCGACAGCCTGTCGCAGGCGGGTTGCAAGTGATTCGATGGAGGCAGTGACAGGAGATGACGAGCATGGCGCCTCCTTTCAGGAGCAACCCCATGCATACACTCACCCCACGCCACCATGCGCTGGCCGCCGCCCTCGCCATTGCACTGCTTGCCAGCATTCCCGCCTCGGCCCAGCAGATCGTGGCCGACGGCGACGACCAGATGCCTGCCGAAGGCGATTACCACACCACTGAGCCGGTGCTGCCGGGCGACCCGTCGGGGCATGCCTTCTACGCAATCAACGGCGGCCGCATTCTTCCGACAGGGCCGGTCAATCTCTCTACCGAAGGACGCGGAGCGCACGCTGCGCACGCCGAGGGCGCCGGCAGTCTGATCTTGTTGCAGGGTGCATCGGTGAGCACCACCGGCATCTCCGCAGCAGGCGCGTCAGTTGCCGCAGGCGCCCGACTGGAGGCCGCCGATGCAGTGATCGAGACACGCGGCAACAGCGCCCACGGGGTACAGGTGCAGGGCGCGGATGCCGTGCTGAGAAACGTGCAGGTCCGCAGCACTGGCGGCGATGCGCTGCGGTTGATGGGGGGCACGCTGCAGGTTCAGGGCGCTCAGTTGCAGGTGAACCGCTACGGTACTTACGGTCTGTATGCGAATGCGGGCACAGCAACGCTGGATGGGGTCCACATCGACATGGCGGGTGACGCGGGCAATGGTGTCCTGGCGACCGGCACGGCCGAGGTCGTCCTGCAGGACGCGAGCATTGGACGCGTGGGTCATTCGGGTGTGGCCGCAACGGCGCATCGCGGCGCGCGCCTGGTGATGAAGGGTGTGGACATCGACATGCGCGGTGACGCCGCCGTCGGTCTGGCGATGGGAGGCAGCGTAAACGTTTCCGACAGCCGCATCAGCGTGCAGGGCGCCCATGGTCGTGCCGTCGATCAGTCAGGTGGTGCGCTGGACGTGCAGAGCAGCGAGCTGTCCGGCAATACGGGACTGAGGCTGATGGACAATGGCAGCGTGAACCTGCGTGACAGCAGTGTCCGCAGCGAGCTGGTCGCATTGGATATCAATGGCCGAGGCAACGTCGTGACAGTGGAGCGCAGCTCGCTTGCAACGTCTGCAGGTACCGCCATCTGGATGCCGAACGATTCCACGCTGGTGCTGAGTGAGTCTTCAGTGGTGGCCCAGGGAGACGGTGGGCTCGGCCTTGATGCACGAGGCGGCAGCGCGCAGCTTTTCAGTACCAACCTGCGTACAGGGGGGCGTTCTGCCCATGGTCTGTATGCGCAGGGCGGCGCGGGGCGGCCGCCCGTGATCGAGGCGGTCGATACCCAGGTGCTGACCGAAGGAGATGGGTCTGCTGCGGCGATTGCGCGCACCGGCGGGACCGTCACGCTGGTCGACAGCCGCTTGCAGACCGTCGGCCGATCCTCGCACGGTGTCATTGCCGGTGGTGCTGGGCAGATCGCTTTGAACAACACCCATGTACGCACCGAAGGCGAGGGCGCGTGGGCGGCGGTGATCAATGACAACGGTCGGATGCGTATCGACGGCGGCTCGCTGGTGAGCGTCCAGCATGGTGGCGTATGGCTGCGTAGCAGCCGCGACCCGGGCCTGACCCTGTCCAATGGTGCGGTGGTATCGGGCGGCAATGGCATCGCCTTGGCACTGGATGCCGCAGTGGCCGGGCGCTTCGATGTGGTGCTGGAGGGCCGCTCGCGGATGGACGGTGACATCGCCATCACCCCGGAGGACGAGGACGCTGGGCTGCCGCCACAGTCGGACGTGCATGTACGGCTGGCCGATGGTTCGCTCTGGCAGGGTTCGTCGGATCTGGTGCAGACGATGGCGATCGAGAACGGCAGCCAGTGGACGCTGACCGGTGATGCCACGGTGGGCGAGTTGCAGGTACTCAACAGTGGCGTGGCCTTGTCCGACGGCAGCGGCCGTTTCAATACGCTCACCGTGGACGGCGACCTGCACAGCGCAGGGGCGACGTTCCTGTTCCAGGGCACGCTGGCCGGCGATGACAGCGCGATGGACCGCCTGCACGTGCGCGGCGACAGCTCCGGCGACGCGCTGATCGCGGTGAAGAACATCGGTGGCGTAGGCGCACCTACAGTGGATGGCATCGCGCTGATCGAGATCGACGGTGCATCGCTGGCGAGTTACACGCTGAGCGGCCGCGCGGTGGGCGGATCGTACGAGTACTTCCTGTTCCAGGGCGGCCTGGCCGATCCTTCCGATGGCAACTGGTATCTGCGTTCGCAGTGGTTCGATATCTGCCAGGACAACCCGGCCGCACCGGGGTGCGTGGTCGATCCGGGCCCGGATCCGGATCCGGATCCAACCGATCCGACTGATCCGACTGATCCGACTGATCCGACTGATCCGGGCGATCCGATCCTGCCGCCACCGGTGCTGCGCCCGGAAGCGGGGGCTTACCTGGCCAACCAGTCGGCGGCGATCAACCTGTTCGCGCACCGCATGCACGAGCGCAATGGCGCACGTTCGATGGACGGCGAGCGCCAAGCCTGGGCACGCGTGGGTCGGCAGCAGGCGGATTTCAGCGCGGTCGGCGGCCAGCTGTCGATTGATGGCAACACCTCGATGTTGCAGATCGGCACTGACCTGCTGCAGCGTGGCAACGCGGTTGCCGGTGTGATGCTGGGCAGCGGCCGCGCCGACAGCAGCGTAGTGTCCGATCTGACCGGTTACAGCGCCAAGGGCCGGGTGCGTGGCAGCGCCGTGGGTGGGTACGGCACCTGGATGCAGGAAGCGGACGGCACGCGGGGCGCGTATGTGGATGCAGCCCTGCAGTACGGCCGCTTCGATAACCGCGTGCAGGGCATCGGCCTGGCGCCGGAGCACTACGACTCGCGCATGGCCACTGCGTCACTGGAGTCCGGCTACACATTCAATGTGTGGCAGGACACCGCCAGCGCACTGTATGTGCAGCCACAACTGCAGCTGAGCCATGTCGATTTCCGCGCCGATCGCCACGTGGAGAGCAACGGTACGGTGGTCGACCATGCCGACGCCGGTGGCCTTAGCGGGCGCCTGGGCGTGCGTGTGTTCGGCCATGGCACGGCCGCCGGCAACACCGTGCAGCCGTACCTGGGCGTGAACTGGCTGCGTGGCAGCGGCACCAGTACGTTGCAGTTCAACGGCGGCACGCTGGGTGCGGACGTGCCGCGCAACCGCTATGAAGTGCAGGCCGGTGCCGAGCTGAGGCTGGGCCAGCGTTGGGGTGCGTGGGGTGGCGTGAGCGTGCAGCGCGGCGATCATGGCTACCGCAACGTAGGCGGCCAGCTGGGTCTGCGCATGGCCTGGTAAGCGCATGAAGCGGGGTCGGATCCCATTGCCAAGGCAATGGGCTCTGACCCCCAGTTGCTGCTGTGGAGCCAAGCCTATGCTCGGCTCACTGCGATCTGGACGAAGGTCAGCCGAGCAGGGCTCGGCTCTACAATCGCGCCGATCCGGGACTGGACCTGAACGTTGTCCACGTCTGTCGCGATTGTCCATTGAATGACTGCGCAAACGGTGGCGATGCTGCCGCCCTGTCTTCTGCCGGTTGCCCGCGTGTCCTCTCCCGAACGTTCCCACAACGCCGCCATCGATGGCCTGCGTGCACTGGCGGTGCTGGCCGTCGTCCTTTTCCACACCAACGCGACGTGGCTGCCCGGCGGCTTCACCGGTGTGGACCTGTTCTTCGTGGTATCCGGCTTCGTGATCAGCCAGTCGCTGGCCTCGCGCGCCCAAGCATCGCTGGGTGCGATGCTGCTCGATTTCTACCGGCGTCGCGTGCTGCGCCTGTTGCCGGCGCTGCTGGTGATGCTGCTGGCCACCTTCGTACTGTCGGCACTGTTCATTCCCCGCGCGTGGCGCAATGAACAGTTCGACCAGACCGGCTGGGCCGCGCTGGTCGGTTTCAGCAACATCGTGCTGGCCGGCCAGCAGGACGATTACTTCTCGCCCGGCGCTGAACTCAATCCGTTCCTGCATACCTGGACGCTGGGTGTGGAAGAGCAGTTCTACCTGGTCTTCCCGCTGTTGTTCTTCGTGTGGTTGCGCGGGCGCGAGCGCTGGCCGGGGTCGCGTTGGCTGTTGCCGGTGCTCACCGTGCTGTCGCTGGCGTGGGCGGGCTGGCAGGCGCAATCGGCGCCGGCGTCGGCGTTCTATCTGCTGCCGGCGCGGTTCTGGGAGCTGGCCGCGGGTGCGCTGCTCTACCAGTGGATGCATAAACGTACGCCACGCCAGGGCAGCGACGCGGCTGCCGTGGCGGGCCTGGCGCTGCTGGCCGCGGGTGTGCTGATCGCCCCGCAGTTGGCGATGCCGGTGCCGGGCGTGCTGGCGACCGTGGCCGGTACCCTGCTGCTGTTGGCGGGCGTGTCGACAGCGGGGACATCGCGCATCGCCCGTGCGCTGGGCTGCGCACCGCTGGCCTACCTGGGTCGGCTGTCCTATTCGCTGTACCTGTGGCATTGGCCGTTGCTGGTACTGCTGCGCTGGACGTATGGTCTGCATGGCGTCGCGCTGTGGCTGTATCCGGTGCTGCTGCTGGCGGTGTCGGCCGCGTCCTACCACTTCATCGAGCGCCCGCTGCGCAGTGCGGCGCCGCTGCTGCGGCTGGCACCGGCCAAGGTGCTGGCGATGGCGTTTCCGCTGGTGGCGCTGTGCGGTGCCGGCGCCTGGGCCACGGTCGAGTACCACGAGCAGGTCTCGCTCAGCGTCACCCGCAACGGCTACGCATGGCAGGCGCGTCGCTACCCGGCGTGGCGCCCGCTGGAACCGGTGAGTGCGCCGGCGCTTGAAGGGCGGCGCCTGTTCGTGGCCGGCGACTCGCATGCGGCGGCGTATCGCACCATGACCAGCATGGTCGCGCGGCAGACCGGCATGGAGGTGCGCCAGCAGGATCGCGGCGGCTGCAGCTTCGTCAACCTGCTGCGGGCCAGCCCGGCCGACTGCCAGGACTTCATTGAAGACACGCTGTCGACCATCGAACGCGAGGCGCGCCCGGGTGACATCGTGCTGCTGGCGGCCTTGCGCATGCCGGAACTGCGTGGGTTCGACTGGCAGCGGCAGGATGCACAGCAGATCTATCAACAGCTGCTGGCCGAGCGCACGCCCGCGCATGCACAGGCTGCACGCGACGAAGCCGAACGCGTGCTGGGGCGTTTGCAGAAGCTGGGCGTACAGGTGGTGATCGACGCACCGCTGCCGCTGTTCAAGGCCGGTGCGTACCGCTGTTCAGACTGGTTCAACCGCCGCAATCCGGCGTGTGCCGGCGGTCTGAGCATGCCGCGTGCGGATCTGGAAATGCTGCGGGCGCCGCAGATGGCACTGCTGGATGACCTGGCGGCACGTTACCCGTCAATGACCGTGTGGGATCCGCTGCCGCTGCTGTGCGGGCCGCAGACCTGTTCGGCGGTGGAAGAGGGCGAACCGTTGTTCTTCGACAACGATCACCTGAGCGGCCATGGCAACCGCGTGCTGCTGCCCAGCTTCCGGCAGACCCTGATCGATATCGCAGCCGACAAGACGGTGTAGAGCCGAGCCCACGCTCGGCTTGCGCGATCTGGTCGAAGAGCAGCCGAGCATGGCTCGGCTCCACAGGAGCGCGAAGGTGAACGACACGTTGTTGTAGAGCCGAGCCCACGCTCGGCTTGCGCGCACAGCGCGGGCGTCATCGCGATCTGGTCGAAGAGGAGCCGAGCATGGCTCGGCTCTACAGGAGCGCGAAGGTGAACGACACGTCGTTGTAGAGCCGAGCCCACGCTCGGCTTGCGCACACAGCGCGGGCGTCATCGCGATCTGGTCGAAGAGGAGCCGAGCATGGCTCGGCTCTACAGGAGCGCGCAGGAGTGCGCGCAGTCTATGCCGGCGGCAGCACCTTACCGGGGTTGAGGATGCCGTCCGGGTCCAGCGCGGCCTTGATCGCGCGCATCGTTGCCAGCGTTTCCGGGGTGAAGGCCTGCGCCATGAAATCGCGCTTGGCCAGGCCGATGCCGTGTTCGCCCGACAACGTGCCGCCCAATGCCAGCGTCAGCTCGAAGATCCTTGGCAGCGCGGCATGCGCGCGTGCGTTCTCGTCGGCATCGTCCGGGTGGTAGAGGATGTTGACGTGCAGGTTGCCATTGCCGGCATGGCCGAAGGTGACGATGGTCAGCGTGTAGTCACGTGCCAGCGCCTGCACGCCGGCCACCAGCTCCGGAATGCGCGACACCGGGACCACTACATCTTCATTGATCTTGCCCGGCGCCACACTGCGCAGCGCAGGTGACAGTGCCTTGCGTGCGGCCCACAGCTGGTCACGTGCACGGCCTTCCATCGCCACGTCCAGCTCGATCATGCCGTCGCCTTCGGCGGCGCTGGCCAGGGCCTGCAGTAGATAGGGCAGGGTGTCGTGGTCACCATCGGCCTCGACCAGCAGCATCGCACCGGCCTCCGGCACGTCAGCACCATTGAGCCGCAGCAGCTCCAGGCTGCGCGCGTCCATGAATTCCAGGCGGGTGGGTACCACCGGCTGCGACATCAACCGCGACACGGCGGCCGCAGCAGCATCGGCATCACGGTACAGCACGCGCAGCCCGGCCTGGCTGACCGGCAACGGGGTCAGCTTCAGCGTGGCTTCCACGATCAGTGCCAGCGTGCCTTCGCTGCCCACCAGCAGATGGGTGAGGTCGTAGCCGGTGGCGTCCTTGGTGTAGGCACCACCGCAGCGGATCACCTCGCCGGTGCCGGTCACCGCCACCAGGCCCAGCACGTTGTCGCGGCTGGTGCCGTACTTCACCGCGCGCGGGCCGCCGGCATTGCAAGCGAGGTTGCCGCCGATGCTGCAGATCTCGGCGCTGGAAGGATCCGGCGCCCAGAACAGGCCATGCGGGGCCAGTGCCTGCTGCAGGGTGCCATTGAGCACGCCGGGCTGCACGACCGCGCAGCGATCACCGGCGCGGATCTCGACGATGCGGTCCATGCGGGTGAACGACAGCACGATGCTGCCCGGCTGCGGGACGGCTGCACCGGTCGTGCCGGTGCCGGCGCCGCGCGCGACCAGCGCCACGCCATGCGCGCGACAGGCACGTACCAGTGCCTGAACCTGTTCGACGTCGGCGGGCAGCGCCACGGCTGCCGGACGCTGGCGGCGCCATGAATTGTCCTGCGCGTTGGCCTCCAGCGCGCTGTCATCCATGCGCCAGCCCTCCGCGCCCAGCAGGGTGGACAGTTCGGCGACCAGGGCAGCAGGCAGGGCAGGACTCATGACGGATCTCGAGAGGCAGCAGGAGCGGGTTGGATCAGTTTCCAGGCGACAACGGCGCCGGCCAGTGGCAGCCACACCCAGCGCAGTTCGGAGAGCAGGGTAGCCACGCCGCGTGCGCTGAAGAACTGTGGGGCGAAGGGTGAAACGCGGATCGGTCGCCACGGTGCGAAGA
Source organism: Stenotrophomonas sp. CASM110 (assembly GCF_049384345.1). Lineage (NCBI taxonomy): Bacteria > Pseudomonadati > Pseudomonadota > Gammaproteobacteria > Lysobacterales > Lysobacteraceae > Stenotrophomonas > Stenotrophomonas sp. CASM110. The sequence goes on along the minus strand of NZ_JBMRGI010000015.1, from coordinate 45,426 downwards.
AGCGGTGTTCGCTCCACGGCCAGGCCAGTGCGACGCCGAGGCCGCCGGAGGTCATCGCATCCAGCAGTGGATGGCTGGCGGCGCAGACGAAGACGAATACAGCGGCTTGTACGGTCGATGCCACCGTTGGCCCTGCCTTGGTAGGTGCCAACCTTGGTTGGCACGAAACCGCCGACCAAGGTCGGCGACTACCGGAGCTGTGCTGCGCCGACCAAGGTCGGCGACTACCGGGGCTGTGTGGTGCCGACCAAGGTCGGCCGCTACCAAAGAATGCGAACGCCGCCGCCAATGCCGCCAGAACTCCGGCAAACAGCAGCGAATGGCTGGCACCGCGATGGCCGAAGGCATCCGCATAGGGAATGTGCAGCGCAAAGGCCAGTACATCGGCATCGGGCAGCATCGCGGCGATCACGCCTGCAACCAGCAGGCGCGGCGGGATGCGGCCACGATCAGCGGCGCACCACAGCGCCAGCGGCACGGCGGCATGGGTGATGATCGAAGGCATCAGTCACGCACCATGGTAGTGCCGGCCAGGCTGCGCTCTGGCGGGGGCCAACCTTGGTTGGCACAGACGCGCCGACCAAGGTCGGCTTCTACCAAGGCGGACAGTACACATCAGCAATCATCCAGCCGGAATGCGTCACGCAGCCAATGCAGCTGCGGCGGTTCGCCACTGGCTTCCACCACGTCGAAGCGGCAGGGCGCATTGGCCAGCGCGGGGTGGTCCTGCAGGTACAGCTGCGCGGCATGCGCCAGGCGCCGGCATTTGCGCGCATCGACTGAAGCGGCACCGCCACCGTACTCTGATCGCGCGCGATAGCGCACCTCCACGAACACCACGATGCCGGCATCGTCCATCACCAGGTCCAGTTCACCGCCGCGATAACGCACGTTGCGCGCGCGCGGCTGCAGTCCGGCCTGTTGCAGATGCTGCTCGGCGGCGGCTTCCACCGCCGAGCCACGTTGGCTGCGCTCAGCGACCACCGACGATCGGCATCGGCCGGCCGCCATTGAAGGTCGACCATGCCGGCTGGCGCAGGATGTTGCCGTTGCTGTCCAGGAACAGGGTGCCGGTGGCACCGTCCAGGCCGCCTTCGTTGGACAGCTTGTCCAGATAGGCGGTGATCTTCCAGGCGTCGGCGCCGAAGGCGAACAGGCGGCCGGCCGCACCGCGTGCGCTCGGCAGGGTGCTGGCCACCTGGCTGGCCGAGGGCAGGCCGGACACGCTGCGCACGTTCCAGGCTTCATTCGGGTAGACGATGCCGTCCAGGGCCACGTCTTCTTCCACCTTGCCGCTGCCGACGGTCAGCTGCGAGGTGCCGACGCGGGTGGCGCCACCGGCACCGGCCAGCGCCAGCTGCGGCGCCAGCAGGCGGGCCTGCGGTGCACGCACGGCGAGGAACACCGCATCGACCTGGCCGGCATTGCGCACCTGCGCGCCGACATCGCCAACGGCATCGCTGACGTTGAAGGTGGCCACCACCTGCCCGCCGCGCTGTGCGAAGCGCTGCGCGAAGGCGGCGGCGGAACGGCGGCCGGTGTCGTCATTGCTGCTGATCACCAGTGCGCGGTTGCGTTCGCGGCCACGCAGGTATTCGGCGGCGACGATGCCGTCGTCTTCCGGTGCCAGCGAGAAACCGGCGCTGCCGGCCGGCGGTGCGTCCTTGCCACGGTTCAGGGCCAGCACCGGCACCTGCAGCTGCTGGCGGCCGTACACGGCGTCCACTTCGTCGCGGCCCAGCGGTCCGACCACGAAGTCGGCACCGGAGGCGACCGCCTTGTCATAGGCGGCGAGGGCACCGGCCGGGGTGCCGGCGGTGTCGAAGAAGTTGATGTCCGGGCGGCGGCGGCTTTCACCGTAGTAGGCGCTCAACAGGCCATCGCGCACCGGCTGCGCGGCGGTGGCCAGGCGGCCGCTGAGCGGCAGCAGCACGGCCAGCTTGGCCGGCGGGCGGTAACCGTCGCTCATCGCCGGCGGGCGCTTGCTGGTGTCGAACTGGGCCGCGCCATCGCGGTCGAACGGGCGCGGCAGCGGCAGGCCGCGCGCGATCAGCGCACGGCCGGCGAAGTTGTACAGCGGGTCGTTGGCCGGCAGCGCGGCGGCACGGCTGCGCAGGGTGGCGTCGTCGAGGGTGCCGAGCAGGCCGGCGATGGCGGCCTGGTTCTCGCTGCGCGCGCTGCCGGTCAGGCCGGCATGGGCACGGGCGCGCTCGTTGGCGGCACCGAAGGCATCGCCGGTGCCCTGCAGGGCCTGGGCGCGGGCCAGCAGCCAGCGGGTGCGCAGGCCGACCGCAACGCTGTCGGCATGATCCTTCAGCAGGGCCAGCGCCTGCGCCGGCTGCTTGTCGGCCAGCGCCAGCTCGGCACCGGTCAGCTGGTAGCGCTGCAGGCTGGCGCCGGACAGCTGGCGGGCGGTGAGCTGGCCCAGCAGGCTGCGCGCGCGGGCACTGTCACCGGCCAGATGCCAGGCCCAGGCCGCATCGGCCAGTGCGTTGCTGCGGGCACCGCCACGCAGCGTGGCGGCCAGGCCTTCCAGCTGCAGTGCGGCGTCGCGCGGCTTGCCCTGTTCGATCAGCGCCAGCGCCTGGCCCTGGGCCGGCGAATCGGGGGTGCTGGTCAGGCTGGTGGTGGCACAACCGGCCAGCAGCATCAGCGACAACGACAGGGCGGAGAACCGTGCGGCGGGCTTGTTCATGATCGGGTCCATGCGATGAGGGCAGCGGCCTTGGCCGGGTACACGCTACGATTCTACCCTTGCCCCGTGAGTACCGCTGAAATGAGTGTCCCAACCCTGTACGTCGTCGCCACCCCGATCGGCAACCTGGCCGATCTGAGCCCGCGCGCGCAGGAGGTGCTGCGTTCGGTGGCGGCCATCTGTGCCGAGGACACCCGCCGCAGCGGCCAGCTGCTGTCCCATTTCGGCATCCAGCAACCACTGGTGGCCCTGCACGAACACAATGAAGAGGCCCTGGCGCAGCGCCTGGTCTCGCGCCTGCAGGCCGGCGAGTCGCTGGCGCTGGTCAGCGATGCCGGTACCCCGCTGGTCAGTGACCCCGGGTTCCGCCTGGTGCGTGCCGCGCGCGCGGCGGGCATCAAGGTCAGCCCGGTACCCGGTGCCTGTGCCGCCATCGCCGCGCTGAGCGTGGCCGGCCTGCCCAGCGACCGTTTCAGTTTCGAGGGCTTCCTGCCGGCCAAGGCCAGCGGCCGCCGCGACCGCCTGCAGGCGCTGGCCGGCGAAGTGCGCACGATGGTGTTCTACGAATCGTCGCACCGCATCGCCGAATCGCTGGCCGACATGGCGGCGATCTTCGGTGGCGAACGCCCGGCGGTGCTGGCCCGCGAGCTGACCAAGCTGTTCGAGACCGTGCTCGATGGTGACCTGGCGGGCCTGCTGGCCAAGGTCGAGGCCGACGACAACCAGCGCAAGGGCGAGTTCGTGGTGATGGTGCAGGGCGCGGGTGATGACGAACAAGCGCAGCTGGCACATGGCCGCCGCGTCTACGCGAAGCTGAGCGAGCACCTGCCACCGTCCACCGCCGCCAAACTGGCCGCGGAACTGACGGGCGCGCCGCGCAAGGCGTTGTACGGTAGTTGATTGATCGTGCGGACCAAGGTCCGCACCCACCAAAGCAGAATCCGCACCCACCAGAGCGGCGGAAAAGATCCACGCCATGCGTGGATGGATGAACCGGACGCCGCGATCAGCACGGCAGGAAGGACCTGCGTACGCTAGAATATGCGCTGGCGGAGCCGGCCAGACAGTCGCGTCATCCCTTCGGGGGTGCCGAGGAAAGTCCGGGCTCCACAGGGCAAGGTGCCAGGTAACGCCTGGGCGGCGCAAGCCGACGGAAAGTGCAACAGAAAGATACCGCCTACGTCTTCTTCGGAAGGCCGGTAAGGGTGAAATGGTGCGGTAAGAGCGCACCGCGAGTCTGGCAACAGACCGGCACGGCAAACCCCACCTGGAGCAAGACCAAATAGGGATCCTTTGGCGCGGCCCGCGTTGGATCCGGGTAGGTTGCTTGAGCGTTGCGGTGACGTAACGCCTAGAGGAATGACTGTCCACGACAGAACCCGGCTTATCGGCCGGCTCCGCCTCCTTCTTCTTCCACGCATGGCGTGGAGCTACCGTGATTGCGGGGTCGGATCCCTTTCCGGAGGAAAGGATCCGACCCCATGCTGTCCTCAGCCCGGCGTGCGGTATTGGCCGGCGGAAATGAACTGCGAGAAGCGCTCGCACCACACCACCACCGTGGTGTAGTCGTCCACGTCCACGTTCGCGGGCACATCCACCAGGAAGCGGTTGAAGGTCTTCACCTCGCCGATGCGCTGGGCCTGCGCCTTGATCTTCAGGAAGTCGGCCTTGTTGTCGACGAAGTCGCGGACCAGGTAGACCTTGTAGTCCGGGCCCGGTCCCATCTTGCCGTCGAAGGCAACCTGGGTGGCGCTGACGCTGACCTTGCCTTCGGCCCAGTGCACCGCGTCGCTGCCTTTGAGGTCGCGACGGAAGGTGGTGCGATAGGTGGCGTCGTTCATCGCGGCCTGCACCTGCGTGACCGGCGGGTCATCGGGGGCGATCAGGATCGGCAGCAGATAGATGCCCAGGCCGAAGCCCAAGCCGAGAGCAAGCAGGTGGGTGGCGAACAGGATGAGAATGCGACGCATGGGGCCTCCTTGGGGGTTGTGGTCGATTGCGCGGCGCGATGCCGGGCGCGACCACCCTGGGAGGTCAGGGGCGACATTTATAGACACAGTGCCGATTGCGAAAAGGGCACAGTCGGCTGGCTGTGATGCTGAAACCGCTGTGGCGCGGACGGATCGCGGTCGCGGCTGGAAGCTGAATGACGTTTCAGGCCCGCTGCGATGACGACTGCCGTCGCGTGGATCGCGACAGCACGCTGCGGGTAGTGCCGGCCGCTGGCCGGCAACTTCATGCTGCATCCGAAGATCCAGAGGTTGCCGGCCAGCGGCCGGCACTACCCCCCCCGCCAAGAGCATCCGGCCAAGGGCCGTCATGACCGGGTCAGAAAATGACGTGGCTCTGGCCGCTGGGAGCGCCCTGCGGGCCGAAGCGGCGTTCGTGGATCTCGCCATGGCCGTCGGCGTCGATCAGCAGCACGGTGCTGGCGCGGGTGCCGTAGTCATCGCCACGGATGAAGGCCGGGCTCAGCCAGCGCTCGCGTTCCAGGCCGATGCCGGTGTCGGGCAGGTCGCTGTCGGCAGGGCGGTGTTCGTCGGCCAGAGCATTCCAGAGTGGGGTCAGGTCCGGGGTCAGATCCCTTTCGCCGTGCGAAAGGGATCTGACCCCGTCCTTTTGCAGCCAGGCTTCAAGGGCCGCCATCAGCCGCCGGGTCTTCGGCCAGGGTGCGTCCAGCGCGCCGTTGGACATGCCGTGCACGCCCGGGCCGAGGGTCTGCCGTTCGGCGGGATGGTTGCCGAGGTACTCCAGGCTGTCGCTATCGGCCAGCAACAGATTGAACGGGGCATAGGCGCCAGCCACGGTCGCCAATCGGTCGATATGCACGGCGGCCGGGTCGCGGCCGCGCAGGAAGTCGGCCACCAGCGCGCCCCGCGACGGGCCGGTCTGGGCCGCCAGCGGGTCGCGGACGTTGGTGACCACCGCCATCCGGCCCGAGGCGCCAACCCCGGCCCAGCCACCGCCGGAGCGCAGATCGCGCCCGCCGATGACGGACGTCTCATCCTGCCAGGGGGCCAGCGCCGCCGTCGGGCGGGCGTGGAACTCATCACGGTTGCCGGTCATCACCAGCCGCCAGCGCGGGTGGTGCATCCAGCCAAGAGCGAGCAGGCACATGGCCTCATTGTGCACGGTTTGCGCAGTCCGGCGCCGTTTCCGGCCCGTTCCGGATGAATGCGCGGCCGATGTTTCACGCCCTCTCCACGCCCCTGAACTTCCGTTCAATCTCAAAAATTGAGACGGATCAGCAACTTGTGGATAAGCCTTGAACAATTCTCTAAAGGTTGTTGCAAGCCATTGATGCGGCTGGCGATTTCCCCGCTGAAAAGTTGTTGACAACCCTCGGCCCGCTGCTAAGGTGGGCATCAGAGGGAAATCCGGGTGTTTTGTGGGTTTTCGTGGTTCAATGTTTCACCGGGCGAAGGACAAGGTGCAGGCGTCGTGTTCCAGGGCGAGACGGCCATCACAGTTGACGACAAAGGGCGCATGGCGGTTCCCACCGCTTACCGCGACCTCGTCGCGCGCGCCAGCAACAACCGTCTCGTGCTGACCTACAACCCGTTCGAAGCCGGCTGCCTGTGGCTGTATGCAGAGTCGGAATGGGAGCGGGTCCGCGACGATGTGATGTCCAAGCCCAACACCCAGCGCGTCGTGCGCCTGTTGCAGCAGAAGCTGGTCGGCTCGGCCGCCCATCTGGAACTGGACGGCAACGGTCGCATCAGCATCCCCGCCAGCCACCGCGGTGCGGTGGGCATTGAGAAGAAGGCGGTATTGCTCGGTATGGGCGACAAGTTCGAATTGTGGAGCGAGCAGGCGCATCGGGCCCTGATCCAGCAGACGTTGTCTGACGAGGATCTGGGTGATGGGTTGCTCGACCTGAAGTTGTGAGCCGGGGTGCCCGGATGCGCCCAGAAGCGCAGGCCGGTCACCTTCCGGTGTCGCAGTCGCCGGCGGTGCACCTGCCGGTCCTGTACACCCAGGTCCTTGAAGGCCTGAGGGTGATCGAAAACGGACGTTATCTGGATGGCACGTTCGGTCGTGGCGGTCATGCACGTGGCGTGCTCACCCAGCTCGGTCCCGAGGGGCGCCTGCTGGTCATGGACAAGGATCCGGAAGCCATCGCCGTTGCCGAGCGCGATTTCGCGCCGGACCCGCGCGTGTCCATTTTCCGGGGCAGCTTCGCCCAGCTGCTGCAGTGGGACGCGACGGCCGAAGGCCTGGACGGCGTGCTGTTCGACCTCGGCGTGTCGTCGCCGCAGCTGGACGTGGCCGAACGTGGCTTCAGCTTCGGCAAGGACGGCCCGCTGGACATGCGCATGGATCCGGACAGCGGTGAAAGCGCCGCGCAGTGGATCAACCGCGTCGAAGAGCGCGAGATCGCTGATGTGCTGTGGACCTACGGCGAAGAGCGCCAGAGCCGGCGCATCGCCCGCGCCATCGTGGCCCGCCGCGAGAAGCAGCCGTTCTCCCGCACCGCCGAACTGGCCGAGCTGATCGCCTCGGTGATGCCGCGTGGGAAGGACAAGATTCACCCGGCCACGCGCAGCTTCCAGGCCATCCGCATCCACATCAACCGCGAGCTGGCCGATCTGGAAGCCGGGCTCGATGCGGCGGTGGAACGGCTCAAGCCCGGTGGCCGCCTGGCGGTGATCAGCTTCCACTCGCTGGAAGACCGCATCGTCAAGCAGTACATGAACCGCCTGGCCAAGGCGCCGCCGGCCAACCGCCGGCTGCCCGAGGCGGTTGCGTTCGTGCCGACGCTGGACCTGATCGGCGGCGCCATCAAGGCCACCGACGAAGAGCTGGCCGCCAACCCGCGTGCCCGCAGCGCCGTGCTGCGCGTGGCACAGAAGCGGGGGGGCGATGCATGAGCCGGCTGCTGCTGATCATCCTGCTGGCCTGCACCGTCGCCTCGGCGATCGGCGTGGTGTTCGTGCGCCACCGCCACCGGCAGACCTTCATCGAGCTGTCGCGTGCCGAGCGCAAGCGCGATGACATCAACCTTGAGTTCGGCCGCCTGCAGCTGGAACAGGCCACCCTGGCCGAAGCCAACCGCGTGGACCGCATTGCCCGCGAGAAGCTGGGCATGAAGTTCCCCGAGGCCGCTGACATCGTGGTGGTGCGCCCATGAGCAAGACCGGCCGCAACCGCCCGCGCAACGCCTTCAACCTGCGCCAGCGCCTGCGCTGGGTCGCGCTGGCGCTTGGCCTGTGCTCGGTGTCGCTGGTGGGTCGCGCGGCCTACGTGCAGATCATCAACAGCGATTTCTACCAGCGCCAGGGCGAGGCCCGCTACCTGCGCGAGCTGCCGATCAAGACCTCGCGCGGCATGATCACCGACCGCAACGGCGAGCCGCTGGCGGTGTCCACCCCGGTCGCCTCGATCTGGGTCAACCCGCAGGACCTGCTGCGTTCGCCCGAGCGCATCCCGGAGCTGGCCCAGGCGGTCGGCATGTCGGTGGATGAGCTGAGCAGCCGCCTGTCGCAGAAGTCGGACAAGGAATTCATGTACCTGCGCCGCCGGATCAATCCGGACGAGGCAGAGAAGGTGGTCGCGCTGAAGATTCCGGGCGTGGCCGCGCAGCGCGAGTTCCGCCGCTTCTACCCGCAGGGCGAAGCGATGGCGCACGTGCTGGGCTTCACCAACATCGACGACCGCGGCCAGGAAGGCCTGGAACTGGCGTTCGACGAATGGCTGCGCGGCAAGGCCGGTGCCAAGCGGGTGATCCGCAACCGCAAGGGCGAGACCGTCGAAAGCGATCTGCTGCGCGCCGCCGAGCCGGGCAAGGACCTGACCCTCAGCATCGACCGCCGCATCCAGTACCTGGCCTTCAAGGAACTGCGCAACGCGCTGGTGGCCAACAAGGCGGCCGGTGGTTCGATGGTGATCATGGACGTGACCACCGGCGAGATCCTGGCCATGGTCAACCTGCCGACCTACAACCCGAACTCGCTGACCGGTGCGATCCCCGATACGCGCCGCAACCGCGCGGTGACCGACCTGGTCGAGCCGGGTTCGACGATGAAGCCGCTGACCATCGCCACCGCGCTGCAGGCCGGTGCGGTGACCAAGGACACCATCATCGACACCAACCCGGGCTACATGACCCTGGGCCGCTTCACCATCCGCGACGTGCCGCGCAACAACGGTGTGCTCAACGTGACCGGCGTGATCACCCGCAGTTCGAACGTGGGTGCGGCCAAGGTTGCGGCGAAGATGCCGGACCAGACCTTCTACGACGGCGTGCGCCGCTTCGGCTATGGCTCGGCGCCGCACAGCGGTTTCCCGGGCGAATCGGCCGGCGTGGTGATGCGTCCGGCACGCTGGTCGGGTACCACCAAGACCACCATGTCCTATGGCTACGGCCTGTCGGTCACGCCGCTGCAGATTGCCACCGCGTACTCGGCGCTGGCCAACGGCGGGCGCCTGATCGCGCCGACCTTCGTCAAGGGCCAGCGCAATGAAGGCCAGCAGATCATCGACGAGAACGTCGCCCGGCAGGTGGTGGCGATGATGGAAACGGTAGTCACCCAGGGCGGCGCCAAGCAGGCGGCGGTGCTGGGTTACCGCGTGGCCGGCAAGACCGGCACCGCGCGCAAGGCCGGCCCGGGCGGTTATGAGCGCGGCCATTACAACGCGCTGTTCGCCGGCGTGGTGCCGGCCACCAACCCGCGTTTCGCCACCGTCATCGTCATCAACGACCCGCAGGCCGGCAAGTTCTACGGCGGCCTGGTGTCGGCGCCGGTCTACCACAACGTGATGGAAGGCACCCTGCGCCTAATGGACGTGCCGCTGGACGACCTGCAGTCGTGGCTGGCCGCACAGCAGTCGGGCAAGGTCGGCCATTCGGCGTCGATTCTGCCTGCGCCGCCGGCCGAGACCGCGCTGCCGGTCGATGCCGCCGCTGAATTCGACGCTGCGCTGCCAAGCGCGCAAGCCCAGACGCCGCCCGCTACGGGAGGCACGCAATGAGTCCTTCGATGTTGCTTTCGCAGTTGCTTCCGGACGTGGCCCTGGCGGGTCATGATCCCGTTCTGACCGGCCTGGTGCTGGACAGCCGTGCCGTGCGCCCCGGTAACGCCTTCGTCGCCATCGCCGGTTTCGGCGCGCATGGCCTGGGCTTTGTCGAGCAGGCGCGCGCTGCCGGTGCCAGTGCCATCCTGTTCGAACCGCCGGCACCGGCCGATCTGCCGGCCCCGGCTGATGCGATCGCCGTGCCGGGCCTGCGCGCGCGCATGGGCGCGATGGCCGACCAGTTCCATGGCGCGCCATCGCGGGCGATGGCGATGGTCGGCGTGACCGGCACCAACGGCAAGACCTCCACCGTGCAGCTGCTGGCCCAGGCCTGGCATCTGCTCGGAACGCCCAGTGGCAGTATCGGCACGCTGGGCGCCGGACTTTATGGTGCGGTCGAGCCGACCGGCTTCACCACGCCGCTGGTGCTGCAGATGCATGCGTTGCTGGCCCAGCTGCGCGACGCCGGTGCGCGCGCGGTGGCGATGGAAGTCAGCTCGCATGCGCTGGACCAGGGCCGCGTGGACGCCGTGCACTACGACGTGGCGGTGTTCACCAACCTCACCCGCGACCATCTGGACTACCACGGTGACATGGCCAGCTACGGCGCGGCCAAGGCGCGGCTGTTCCATCGCCCGGGCCTGAAGGCGGCGGTGATCAATCTGGACGATGCCTTCGGCCGGCAGCTGTTCGCGGGCCTGCCGGCCGGCGTGCAGGCGATCGGGCTGAGCTCGCGTGGTGCCACCGACGCCAGCGTGCGCGCCGAGGCACTGCAGCTGGACGGTCGTGGCATCGCCTTCGAGCTGGTCATCGACGGCCAGTGCGCGACGGTGCAGTCGCCGCTGCTGGGCCGCTTCAACGTGGACAACCTGCTGGCCGTGGCCGGTACCCTGCGCGCGCAGGGCCAGCCGCTGCCGCGTATTGCCGAGGTGCTGTCGGCGCTGCAGCCGATCCGTGGCCGCATGAACCGCCTGGGCGGTGAAGACGGCCTGCCGACGGTGGTGGTCGACTACGCGCACACCCCGGATGCGCTGGAACAGGCGCTGGACAGCCTCCACGGGCACCTGCAGGGCACGCTGTTCTGCGTGTTCGGCTGCGGCGGCGAGCGCGACACCGGCAAGCGCCCGCAGATGGCGGCGATTGCCGAGCGCCTGGCCAACCAGGTCATCGTCACCGACGACAACCCGCGCGGCGAAGATGGCGATGTGATCGTGGCTGACATCCTGGCCGGCTTCCAGAACGCCGATGCCGTGACCGTGCAGCGCAGCCGCGCGCGTGCGATCGGCCTGGCGGTGAAGCGTGCCGGTGCCGGCGACATCATCCTGATCGCCGGCAAGGGCCACGAGCCGTACCAGGAAGTGAATGGCGTGCGCCATGACTTCGACGACACCGAAGTGGCCGCCGCTGCACTGGCGGCCAAGGCCGGTGTGCTCAGCGCGCAGGCCGGGGAGGGCGCCGCATGAAGCGCACCCTGCTTTCGCTGATCGCACACTGGGCCGGCGGCGAGATCCACGGCGACGACGTGGCCATCGATGCGGTCAGCAATGACACCCGCAATCTCGGTCCGGGCAGTCTGTATGTGGCGCTGCGCGGCGAGCGTTTCGACGGCCATGACTTCGCGGCCGACGCGCAGGCGCGCGGTGCCAGTGCGCTGCTGGTCGAGCGCCTGCTGCCGGTCGAACTGCCGCAGGTGCTGGTGGCCGACAGCGAACTGGCGCTGGCGAAGATCGCCACCGGCATGCAGCGTGACCGTGGCACCGAGGTGTTCGCGATCACCGGCAGCAATGGCAAGACCAGCGTGAAGAGCCTGCTGCTGTCGATCCTGCAGCAAGTGGCCCAGCACGCGCACAAGGTGGTCTACGCCAACCCGGGCAACCGCAACAACGAGATCGGCCTGCCGCTGGCGGTGATCGATGCGCCGGAAGATGCCGACTACGCCGTCTACGAGATGGGCGCCGGCAAGCCGGGCGACATCGCCTACCTGACCGACATCGCCCGCCCGCGTTATGCGCTGGTCAACAACATCGCCCCGGCGCACCTGGAACGTATGGGCAGCCTGCTCGGCGTGGCGGAGACCAAGGGCGCGATCTACGCCGCGCTGCCGGCCGATGGCGTGGCGGTGATCAACGCCGACGATGCCTATGGGCGCTGGTTCGAACAGCATTTCATCAGCACCCCGGCGCGTTGCCGCGTGCTGCGCTATGGCCTGGAACACTCGGCGGACGTGACCGCGCGCGATATCCGCGCCGGTGCGCAGGGCAGCCAGTTCACTCTGGTCGCACCGGCCGGCGAAGCCCGCGTGGTGCTGGGCCTGCCGGGTCGCCACAACGTCAGCAATGCGCTGGCCGCCGCCAGCCTGGCGCTGGCCGCCGGTGTCGATCTGGCGCTGATTGCCGCCGGCCTGGCCGAAGCGCAGCCGGTGCCGGGTCGCCAGATCGCCCATCAGCTGCGCAATGGCGCGGTGCTGGTGGATGACAGCTACAACGCCAACCCCGGGTCGCTGGCCGCGGCCATCGATGCCCTGGCTGCGGCGCCGGAAGAGGGCTGGCTGGTGCTGGGCGACATGCGCGAGCTGGGCCCGGACGCGGAAGCGCTGCATGCGCAGGCCGGCCTCCGCGCACGTGCTGCCGGCCTGAAGCGCCTGTATGCACTGGGCCCGCTCAGCGCCGCGGCCGCCTCCGCCTTCGGCGAAGGCGGCCGCCATTTCGCCACCCACGACGCGCTGTCGCAGGCGCTGAAGGACGAGCTGCACGCCGGCGTGCGCTGCCTGGTCAAGGGTTCCCGTGGCAGCGCCATGGACACGATTGTCAAAGCGCTGCTGGCGCAAGGAGAGGAATCCCCGCATGTTGTATGAACTGGCTCGATGGTTGCAGCAGTTGGAGAGCCTGTTCGGGCTGTTCAACTACCAGACGTTCCGCGCCATCCTTGCCGCGCTGACGGCCCTGTTCCTGTCGCTGTGGCTGGGCCCGGCGATGATCCGCAAGCTTGCCCAGTTCAAGGGCGGCCAGCCGATCCGCAAGGACGGTCCGCAGACCCATTTCTCCAAGGCCGGCACGCCGACCATGGGCGGTTCGCTGATCCTGCTCACCATCACCCTGTCGGTGCTGATGTGGGCCGACCTGCGCAACCGCTACGTGTGGCTGGTGCTGGCGGTGATGCTGTGCTTCGGCGCCATCGGCTGGTATGACGACTGGATCAAGATCGTCCGCCGTGACCCGAACGGCCTGAAGTCGCGCTGGAAGTACCTGCTGCAGTCGATCTTCGGCCTGGCTGCGGGCCTGTTCCTGTTCTACACGGCCGACGTGCCGGCGGCGCTGACCTTCTACATCCCGATGTTCAAGTCGGTCGCGCTGCCGCTGGCCGGCATCGGCTTCGTGGCCATCGCCTACTTCTGGATCGTCGGTTTCTCCAACGCGGTGAACCTGACCGACGGCCTGGACGGCCTGGCGATCATGCCCACCGTGCTGGTGGCCTGCGCGCTGGGCGTGTTCGCCTACGCCTCGGGCAACGTGGTGTTCGCCAACTACCTGCAGATCCCGCAGATCCCGGGCGCCGGCGAGCTGGTCATCATCTGTGCGGCCATCGCCGGCGCGGGCCTGGGCTTCCTCTGGTTCAACACCTACCCGGCCATGGTCTTCATGGGCGACATCGGCGCACTGGCACTGGGTGCGGTGCTGGGCACGATCGCGGTGATCACCCGCCAGGAGCTGGTGCTGGTGGTCATGGGCGGCGTGTTCGTCATCGAAACGCTGTCGGTGATGATCCAGGTCGCCTCGTTCAAGCTGACCGGCAAGCGCGTGTTCCGCATGGCGCCGATCCACCACCATTTCGAACTGAAGGGCTGGCCGGAGCCGCGCGTGATCGTGCGTTTCTGGATCATCTCCGTCGTGCTCGTGCTGATCGGCCTGGCCACGTTGAAGGTGCGCTGAGATGAACGACCTGTCCCGCCAGGCAACACGCCTTGAAGCCATCGAAGGCAGCTACGACAAGTGGCTGCTGGGCGCGATCATCGCGCTCACCGGTGTCGGCGTGGTGATGGTGGCCTCCAGCTCGATCGCGCTGATGAGCAGCCCGTTCTATTACCTCAACCGCCACCTGATCTTCCTGGCGGTGGGTATCGTGCTGGCGGTCATTGCCGCCCGCACCGAGCTGAAGTCGATCGAGCAGTACAACCAGATGCTGCTGCTGGGCTGCTTCGTACTGCTGCTGGCGGTGTTCGCACCGGGACTGGGCAGCACGGTCAACGGTGCGCGCCGCTGGATCAACCTGGGCATTTCCAAGTTCCAGACGGTCGAAGCGGTGAAAGTGCTCTACATCGTCTGGCTGTCGAGCTACCTGGTGCGTTTCCGCGACGAGGTCAATGCGACCTGGCCGGCAATGCTCAAGCCGCTGGGCGTGGCCGGTGCGCTGGTGGTGCTGCTGCTGCTGCAGCCGGACTTCGGTTCCTCGACCCTGCTGCTGGCGATCACCGCCGGCATGTTGGTGCTGGGCGGGGTGAACATGCCGCGCATGTCGATGCCGGTGATCATCGGCCTGGTCGGCATGAGCGCGCTGGCGATCATCGAGCCGTACCGCATGCGCCGCATCACCTCCTTCCTGGACCCGTGGGCCGACCAGCAGGGCGACGGCTACCAGCTGTCCAACGCGCTGATGGCGGTGGGCCGTGGTGAATGGACCGGCGTCGGCCTGGGCAACTCCGTGCAGAAGCTGTACTACCTGCCTGAAGCGCACACCGACTTCATCTTCTCGGTCACCGCCGAGGAATTCGGTTTCCTGGGTACCTGCGTGATCGTGGCGCTGTATGCGCTGCTGGTCGGCCGCACCTTCTGGCTGGGCATGCGCTGCGTGGAAATGAAGCGCCACTTCTCTGGCTACATCGCCTTCGGCATCGGCCTGTGGATCAGCATGCAGACCTTCGTCTCGATCGGCGTGAACCTGGGCATCCTGCCGACCAAGGGCCTGACCCTGCCGCTGATCTCCTCCGGCGGTTCGTCGGTGCTGATGACCTGCGTGGCGATGGGCCTGCTGCTGCGCGTGTCGTATGAACTCAAGCGCGCCGAGCGCCGCCAGGCCGTGCGCATCGGTGGCGCCGAAGACGCCGCGGCCGAACCGATGGACAAGCCCGCCGCAGCGGTGGACGCCAGCGTGCCGATGCGTGCCGAGCCGGTCGCACCCGCGTCCGCTGCAGCGAGCGCCGCACGTGGCACCAGCCGCCTGCAGTCGCGCATCGAACCGACCTTCGGGAGGCTGTCATGAGTGCAGCCACCGAGAGTGGGCGCCCGGTGATGATCCTGGCCGGAGGCACCGGCGGTCACATCTTTCCCGGCCTGGCCGTGGCCCGCGTGCTGCGCCAGCGCGGCGTGCCGGTGACCTGGATGGGCGCCGACGGTGCGATGGAAACCCGCCTGGTGCCGCAGCACGACATCGCCATCGATACGCTGGCCATCACTGGCCTGCGCGGCAAGGGCAAGCTGGCCCTGCTGGCGGCGCCGTGGCGGCTGATGCGCGCGCTGCGCGCGGCCGGGCTCATCATCCGCCAGCGCCAGCCGCGCGCGGTGGTCGCCTTCGGTGGCTTTGCCTCCGGCCCCGGTGGCATGGCCACGCGCCTGCATGGCCTGCCGCTGATCGTGCATGAGCAGAACCGTGCGCCGGGCCTGACCAACCGCATCCTGTCGCGTTATGCGCGTCGCCTGCTGACCGGTTTCCCGGGCACCTTCGCCAAGGGCGAGGAGTTCGTCGGTAACCCGGTGCGCGCGGAAATCGCTGCCATCGCGCCGCCGGAACAGCGCTTCGCCGACCGGCAGGGCCCGCTGCGGGTGCTGGTGGTGGGCGGCAGCCAGGGCGCGCGTGCCCTCAATACCGGCGTGCCGCAGGCGATTGCCGCGCTGGGCGCCGGCCTGCCGGTGCAGGTGCGCCACCAGAGCGGCGAGAAGATGCATGCCGAAGCGGTGGAGGCTTACGCCAAGGCCGGTGTGCAGGCGGAAATCACGCCGTTCATCGCCGACATGGCCGAAGCCTTTGCCTGGGCTGACCTGGTTGTCTGCCGCGCCGGCGCGTCCACGCTGGCCGAGCTGTGCGCGGTCGGTGTCGGCAGCGTGCTGGTGCCATTCCCCGCTGCCGTCGACGATCACCAGACCCGCAACGCGGAGTACCTGGTCGAGCGCGGCGCGGCGGTGTTGCTGAAGCAGGACGGAACGCTGGCCGACGGCATTGCCGCACTGCTGCGCGATCTGTCCGAAAATCCCGCCCGCCGCATGCAGATGGCGCAAGCCGCGCGTGCCCTGGCCAAGGTCGATGCCGCCGAGCGCATCGCCGATATCATTCTCGAGGAAGCTGTATGAAGAAGGCATGCCACCGCGCCTGCCCTGCGCGAGGCCGCGCATGATCCGCCGCCTGCACGACACCAACGACCTGGTGCGCGCGTTCCCGCGCGTGCATTTCGTCGGCATCGGCGGCACCGGCATGAGCGGTATCGCCGAAGTGATGCTGACGCTGGGCTATGAAGTGTCCGGCTCGGACAACGCCGACAACGTGGCGACCCGCCGCCTGGCCAGCCTGGGGGCGCGCATCATGCGCGGCCACTCCGCGGCCAACGTGCTGGGCACCGACTGCGTGGTGGTCTCCAGTGCCATCCGCGAGGACAACCCGGAACTGATGGAAGCACGCAGCCAGCGCATTCCGATCATGCCGCGTGCGGCGATGCTGGCCGAGCTGATGCGCTTCCGCCGCGGCATCGCCGTGGCCGGTACCCATGGCAAGACCACCACCACCAGCCTGACCGCTGCGGTGCTGAGCGAAGGTGGCCTGGACCCGACGTTCGTGATCGGTGGCCAGCTGCTGGCCGCCGGTGCCAACGCCAAGCTGGGTGGCGGGCAGTGGCTGGTGGCCGAGGCCGATGAAAGCGATGGCAGCTTCCTGCGCCTGAACCCGCTGATGTCGATCATCACGAACATCGATGCCGACCACCTGGAAAACTACGGCAACGATTTCGCCCGCGTGCAGGCGGCGTTTGCCGAGTTCCTGCAGCGCCTGCCGTTCTACGGCCTGGCGGTACTGTGCATCGATGATCCGGAAGTCGCCGCGCTGGCCGCCAGGACCCCGCGCCACGTGATGAGCTACGGCATGAGCCCGCAGGCCGACGTGCGCGCCGAGAACGTGGTGCAGGAAGGGTCGCGCATGCGCTTCACCCTGCGCCTGCCGCAGGGCACCAGCCAGGAAGTGGTGCTGGCGCTGCCGGGCAGGCACAACGTGCTCAACGCGCTGGCCGCCGCTGCGGTGGGCTGGCAGCTGGGCGTGGCCCCGGACGCGATCGCACGCGCGCTGGAGGGCTTCGCCGGTGTCGGCCGTCGCTTCAACGATCTGGGCGAGGTGACCACCGCCAGTGGCGCCAAAGTCCGCATCATCGACGACTATGGCCATCACCCGAGCGAGCTGGAGGCAGTGTTCGCCGCCGCTCGTGGTGGCTGGGCCGACAAGCGCCTGGTGGTGGCCTTCCAGCCGCACCGCTACAGCCGTACCCGCGACCAGTTCGACAAGTTCGCCGCCGTGCTGTCGAGCGTTGATGCGCTGGTGCTGAGCGAGGTCTACCCGGCCGGTGAAGAACCGATTGCCGGCGCCGACTCGCACGCGCTGGCCCGTGCCATCCGCGCGCGTGGCCGCAGTGAGCCGGTGGTGGTGGGCAAGGCCGCCGAGCTGGCCAGCGTGCTGCCGGACGTGCTGCAGGACGGTGACCTGCTGCTGATGATGGGCGCCGGCGACATCGGTGCCGTGGCCACCCATATCGCGGTGGAAGGTTTCAAGGGGGAGGGCCAGGCGTGAGCACGCTGACCTTCCCGCCGCTGCGCGTGACCGACCCGGCCGAGTTCGGCCGCGTCGCCGTGCTGCTGGGCGGCAGTTCCAGCGAACGCGAGGTGTCGCTGGATTCGGGCCGCAACGTGCTCGAAGCCCTGCAGTCGCGTGGCGTCGATGCGTTCGCGGTGGACGGCATTCCGGCGCTCGCCAGCGCGCTCGCCGCCGGTGGCATCGATCGCGTCTTCAACATCCTGCACGGCCACAACGGTGGCGGTGAGGACGGCATCGTGCAGGGCCTGATGGACGCCTTCGGCGTGCCGTACACCGGCTCGAACGTCCTGGGTTCGGCGCTGAGCATGGACAAGATCCGCACCAAGCAGGTGTGGCTGTCGCTGGGCCTGCCGACCCCGCAGTACCGCAAGGTCACTGCCGAGGACGTGCACGCCAATGCCGCCGAACTCGGCCTGCCGGTGGTGGTGAAGCCGGCCAACGAAGGCTCCAGCGTGGGCATCAGCCGGGTCACCGATGACGCCGGGCTGGATGAAGCGGTGGCCCTGGCTGCGCGCTACGACGGCCAGCTGCTGATGGAGCAGATGGTGGTCGGCGACGAATTGACCGTGGCCATCCTTGGCGACGTCGCACTGCCGTCGATCCGCATCGTGCCCAAGGGCCAGTGGTACGACTACAACGCCAAGTACATCGCCGAGGACACCCAGTACCTGTGTCCGGGCCTGGACGGTGGCGACGAAGAGGACATCCGGCGCATCGCGCTGGCCGCGTTCCGTGCCGCCGGGTGCCGTGGCTGGGGCCGCGTGGACGTGATGCGCGATCGCGACAGCGGCCGTTTCTTCCTGCTGGAAGTGAACACCGCGCCGGGCATGACCAGCCATTCGCTGGTGCCCAAGGCGGCCCGCCAGGCCGGCATCGGTTTCGAGGAACTGGTGTGGCGCGTGCTGGAACAGACCCTGGAGGCCTCGCACGCATGAATGCGGTGCTGCGCATCTTCGTCTGGCTGTTGGCGCTGTCGGTGGTTGCACTGCCGGTGGTGGCCGTAGTCAATGGCTGGGTCGGCGCCGAGCGCTGGCCGCTGGCGAAGCTACGCGTGCATGGTGAGTTCAAGCGGGTGCCGGCCGAACAGCTGCAGCAGGTGCTGCTGCCGTATGCGCGCGCCGGTTTCTTCGCGGTCAAGCTGCAGGACGCGCAGGACGCCCTGGAAAAGCTGCCGTGGGTGGAAAGCGCGCAGGTCCGCAAGCAGTGGCCGGACGTGCTGGAAGTGACCCTGGTCGAGCACAAGCCGTTCGCCCGCTGGGGTACCGACCGCCTGGTGTCCGAGCAGGGCAAGCTGTTCCCCACGCCGAAGAAGCTGTCCGACCTGGCGCTGCCGGAGCTGGATGGCCCGGACAGCCAGACCGCGGAAGTGATGAAGCTGTACAGCGACTCGCGTGCATTGTTCGCACCGGCCGGCGTCGATGTGCGCCGGGTGACGATGGACGCACGCGGCAGCTGGTCGCTGGTGCTGAGTAACGGCACCGAAGTGGTGGTCGGCCGCGACGACGCGCGCTCGCGCATGCAGCGCTTCGTCAAGGTGCTGCCGCAGCTCAACCGTCAGGACGCGCCGATCGAGCGCGCCGACCTCCGTTACACCAATGGTTTCACGCTGAGCTGGGGTACCCCGGCCACGCCGGCGAAAACGCCGGCGACCCCGGCCAGAAGCACGCAGGAAAGGACATGAATCGCAAGGGTGACAAATCGCTGATCGTTGGCCTGGACATCGGCACCTCCAAGGTGGTGGCGCTGGTGGGCGAGTATTCGCCGGGCAACCCGATCGAAGTGATCGGCATCGGCTCGCACGAATCGCGCGGGCTGAAGCGCGGCGTGGTGGTGGACATCGAATCGACCGTGCAGTCGATCCAGCGCGCGGTGGAAGAAGCCGAGCTGATGGCCGGCTGCGAGATCCGTTCGGTGTACGCCTCGATTTCCGGCAACCACGTGCAGTGCAAGAACTCGCCGGGCATCGTGCCGATCCGCGACGGTGAAGTGACCTGGGGCGACCTGGATCGCGTGCTCGACGCGGCCAAGGCGGTGGCGATCCCGGCCGACCAGAAGATCCTCCACGCGATCCCGCGCGAGTACGTGCTGGACGATTCGCAGGAAGGCATCCGCAACCCGGTCGGCATGACCGGCGTGCGCCTGGAAGTGCATGCGCACCTGGTGGTGTGCGCGCAGTCGGCGGCGGCCAACATCAGCAAGTGCGTGCAGCGCTGCGGCCTGCAGGTGGACGACCTGGTGCTGTCCTCGCTGGCCTCCAGCGTGGCGGTGCTGACCGCCGACGAGCGCGAGCTGGGCGTGGTGCTGGTCGACATGGGCGCCGGCACCACCGACATCGCGGTGTTCGTGCAGGGTGCGATCTGCCACACCGCCTCGCTGCCGATCGCCGGCGACCACGTGACCAACGACATCGCGCACATGCTGCGCACGCCGACCCCGGAAGCCGAGCAGATCAAGGTGCGCTATGCCTGCGCCCTGGCCCAGCTGGCCACGGCCGAGGAGAGCATCCAGGTGCCGTCGGTGGGCGACCGCCCGCCGCGCCGCATGCCGCGCCATTCGCTGGCGCAGGCCGTGCAGGGCCGCTACGAGGAAATCTTCGAGATGGTGCAGGCCGAACTGCGCCGCTCCGGCTTCGAGGAGCTGGTGCGCGCCGGCATGGTGCTGACCGGTGGCGCGTCGAAGATGGAAGGCGTGGTCGAACTGGCCGAGGAAATGCTGCAGATGCCGGTGCGCGTGGGTATCCCGCAGCACGTCACCGGCCTGGGCGAAGTGGTCGGCAACCCGGTACACGCCACCGGCGTGGGCCTGCTGCTGATGGGCAGCCAGATCGAGCACCCGCGGCGGCCGTCGCTGCCCACCGGGCGCGCCGGAAGCATGTTCAAGAAACTCAAGACCTGGTTCCGCGGCGAGTTCTGACGCGGAACCCGTAAACCCGGGCCTCGCCCGGGCGCAACACCCGCAGTACCCGCATCACAACGCAATACCGGCTACACACAACCCACACAGCCGCAACGTCGGCATGCAGCAGGACGGCAGGACGCCCGAATGCCCATGCCAGCCAAAGCGGATACAACGAGGACACGGACATGGCGCATTTTGAACTGATCGAAAAGATGGCACCCAATGCGGTGATCAAGGTGGTTGGCGTGGGCGGCGGCGGCGGCAATGCCGTGGCGCACATGGTCAACTCGGCGGTGGATGGCGTGGAATTCATCACTGCCAACACCGACTCGCAGGCCATCAAGAATTGTGGTGCCAAGCTGCAGCTGCAGCTGGGTACCAACGTGACCAAGGGCCTGGGCGCAGGCGCGAACCCGGAAGTCGGCCGCCAGGCCGCGCTGGAAGACCGTGAGCGCATCATGGACGCGCTGCAGGGCGCCGACATGGTGTTCATCACCGCCGGCATGGGCGGCGGCACCGGTACCGGCGCTGCGCCGGTGGTGGCACAGCTGGCCAAGGAAATGGGCATCCTGACCGTGGCCGTGGTCACCAAGCCGTTCCCGTTCGAAGGCCGTCGCCGCATGCAGGTGGCGCTGAAGGGCATCGAGGAACTGAGCCAGCACTGCGACTCGCTGATCACCATCCCGAACGAGAAGCTGATCACCGTGCTGGGTCGCAACGCGACCATGATCCAGGCCTTCCGCGCTGCCAACGACGTGCTGCAGGGCGCCGTGCAGGGCATCGCCGACCTGATCGTGCGTCCGGGCCTGATCAACGTCGACTTCGCCGACGTGCGCACCGTCATGTCCGAAATGGGCCTGGCGATGATGGGTACCGGCACCGCCCGTGGCGATGACCGCGCCCAGGCCGCTGCCGAATCGGCGATCCAGAACCCGCTGCTGGACGATGTGAACCTGGCTGGTGCCAACGGCATCCTGGTCAACATCACCGCCGGCGCCGATTTCACCATGGCCGAGTTCGACGAGATCGGCCGCACCATCGATGGCTTCGCTTCCGAAGATGCCACCGTGGTGGTCGGCACCGTGCTCGATCCGGACATGCAGGACGAAGTGCGCGTGACCGTGGTGGCCACCGGCCTGAACCGCGTCTCGGCCAGCAAGACCCAGCGTCCGGGCGAGCGTGCGCCGATCAAGCTGGTCCGCAACGCCACCACCGGCCAGCCGGAGTTCGGCGAGTTCGACAACGGCGGCGATGCCGTCTCCAAGGCGGTGGGTGGCATGGGCCTGGGCCTGCGTCGCGCCAGCAGCGATACCGCAGCGGCCTCCGCCCCTTCGGCCCCGGCCGCTTCGGCCCCGGCGGCGGCGGAACTGCCGAACGATTACCTGGACATCCCGGCGTTCCTGCGCCGCCAGGCGGACTAAGCGGGGCGGCCCGGGGTTGTCCTCCCCGGGTTGCGCCACCATGTCCTGAAAACGCGGGCGCCGGGCCAGGATGGGCCCGGCCGCCCTGCTTCACGCGCTTTCCAGCGGCGTGCCGGTGGATTCTGCCGGTGGCTGCAACTGGCGTTTCAGCCGGGGTAGGGGAGTGCGCGTGTTAATCTAATGTGTCACTTCCGGTCCATCCCCCATGATCCAGCAACGCACCCTCAAGAACACGATCCGCGCCACCGGCGTTGGCCTGCACAGTGGTGACAAGGTCTACATGACCCTGCGCCCGGCACCGGTCAACCATGGCATCGTGTTCCGCCGCGTGGACCTGGACCCGGTGGTGGAGGTGCCGGCCAAGGCCGAACTGGTCACCGAAGTGACCCTGTGCACCGGCCTGACCTGCAACGACGCAAAGATCCAGACCGTCGAACACCTGATGTCGGCGCTGGCCGGCCTGGGTGTGGACAACATCATCGTCGAACTGTCCTCGGCCGAGCTGCCGATCATGGACGGTTCGGCCGGCCCGTTCGTGTTCCTGCTGCAGTCGGCGGGCATCATCGAACAGGATGCGCCCAAGCGCTTCATCCGCGTGCTCAAGACCGTGGAGGTGACCGAGGGCGACAAGGTGGCCCGTTTCACCCCGTACGAGGGCTACAAGCTGGGCTTCACCATCCAGTTCGACCACCCGATGATCCCGGCCAAGCAGTCGCGGCAGGAAATCGAGTTCTCGACGCTGGCCTACACCAAGGAAATCTCCCGCGCGCGCACCTTCGGTTTCATGCGCGACCTGGAATACATGCGCGAGCGCAACCTGGGCCTGGGCGGTTCGATGGACAACGCCATCGTGCTGGACGAGTTCCGCGTGCTCAACGAAGACGGCCTGCGCTACGCCGACGAGTTCGTGCGCCACAAGATCCTTGACGCCATTGGCGACCTCTACCTGGCCGGTGGCCAGGTGCTGGGCGCCTACGAGGGCTTCAAGTCCGGCCACGCGCTCAACAACAAGCTGGTGCGGGCCCTGATGGCCGACGCCAGCGCCTGGGAATGGGTCAGCTTCGACTCGCCGACCACCCCGGATCCGGTGGAATATGCCACCCCGGCCTACGCCTGATTCCGTAGATCGTTGAATTTCAAGATAAAAACGCCGCCTTCCAGGGCGGCGTCGTTGTTTCCGGCGCTTGCGACGCATTCAGCGTGCTTGAAAGGCGTCAAGGCCGGTTCAAGGTCACGGTTTTGTGAACCTGTTGGATCGGAAGCCTGAATTTAACGGAGTTTTAACTTCAATCTAACGACAGGCCTCCGGATGGCCGCTAGGATGCGACCCGGCCCCCGAAATGTTTCACGCCGTGGTGACACGCGCGACGGGGAGCGGAGCCGGATGCTCCGTTGCCATCAGGATCGCTTCTTCGGCTTCGAGGGAACGTCCTGCAGGCAAGCCAAGGCGTCGCGTAGCCCTTTGTGCGTGGCGGCTGAAACTGCGTGGGGGCCATTCCGGTTGTCGATCGCTGGGGAGCGTGAGGGAGTGGTGGACGCAGTCTTGATGGTCACCCTGGTGGCCTTCAGCCCGATGGAACGGGCCGCGTCGAGCAACTGGGCTTCGGCAAGCCGCAACTTGGCATGCCAGACCGGGGACTCGACGAGAAAAACGAGGTGTTCCCCGTCCACATTGGCCAGCCGGCAGCGGCTGCGCAGAGGTGGCGGCAACTGGGGGCGCAACTGCCGGTCCAGCGCGTCGAGCCACAAGGCCCGACGCAGCGGGTTCCCGCTTTTGTCCGCCATTACCGCATCCAGCGCCGGTTTCGGCACTGACGCGGGGCGAACGCTGGATTTCGGCTCAGACATGAAAACTCACTGATGGCATTCAAAAAGATCGTAATCAAAACGCGTGAAGGACAGGCCAAGGCGTCGCCGATCACGCGTTTGCGGTTCTATTTCGAGGACCGCCCCCGCGCCCTGCTGGGCAGCGTGCTCGGGGTAGGCTGCATTATCGGCCTTGCCGGCGGCATTGGCGCCAGTGCGCTGAATGATTCGCGCCTGCAGGCCAAGGTCGAGCGCCAGGATGCGGAGCTGGCCAAGGTCAAGCGCGATGCGCAGACCCAGGTCAACGCGCTGGCCGCCCGCCTCGGCGAGCTGCAGGCGCAGGCCACCCGCCTGAACGCCCTCGGCGAACGGCTGACCCAGATGGGCAAGCTGGAAGATGGCGAGTTCGACTTCAACGAGACCCCCGGCCTCGGTGACGGCGACGCCGGCGGCCCGACCAGCGACATCCCGGTCAAGGACGTCAACGCCGACTTACAGGTGCTGGAGCAGCGCTTCGCTGCTTCAGGCCGCCAGTTGTCGGTGATGGAATCGCTGATGTTCGACCACCAGCTGCAGCAGAACGCCGTGCCGTCGCGCATGCCGATCCGCAACAGCTACGTGACCTCCGGCTTCGGCACCCGTGCCGACCCGTTCGGCCGCGGCGCCGCCACCCACAAGGGCATGGACTTCCACGCCAAGGTCGGTGACCCGGTGATGGCCGTGGCCGAAGGCGTGGTCAGCTTCGCTGGTGTGAAGGGCGGCTATGGCAACGTCGTCGATGTCGACCACGGTAACGGCTATGTCACCCGCTACGCGCACAATTCGCGCCTGGTGGTGAAGGCCGGTGACCTGGTCCGCGCCGGCCAGGAAGTGGCGAAGGCCGGTTCCACCGGCCGTTCGACCGGTGCCCACGTGCACTTCGAGGTGTGGGAGAACGGCAACGTGGTCAACCCGCGCAAGTTCCTCGGCGACGGCGGCAACACGCCGGTCGGCCGCGTCAGCCGCGGCTGATGCCCGGGTCGGATTCCTTCCGCGCCGCGGAAGGGCTCTGACCCGATTCGGTTGAGGGCTGGGGTCAGAGCCCTTTCGCCATGGCGAAAGGGGTCCGACCCCGCATCCGTGTTTCTTTGCCGAATCCGGGGCGATTGCGACCGGATTGGCGCTTGAAACCTCAGCCGCCCGTCCCAAGCTACAATGGGTGTTGCCATCGACAGGGCGCCAGGCGCCCTGTTTCGTTTGCGGCGGACGGATCCCAAGGGGGAGGCCGGGCGTCGTGTCCATCCAACCCGGTTCCTTCAATGATCAACAGCCTGCTTACCCGCGTATTTGGCAGTCGTAACGAACGACAGCTGCGCCAGCTCAACCGCATCGTCGCCAAGATCAATGCGCTGGAGCCGGAGATCGAGAAGCTTTCCGACGAGCAGCTTCAGGCCAAGACGCCGGAGTTCAAGCAGCGCATCGCCGGCGGTGAAGCCCTGGACAAGGTGCTGCCGGAAGCGTTCGCGGTCTGCCGCGAAGCCGGCCGCCGCGTGCTGGGCATGCGCCACTACGACGTGCAGCTGATCGGCGGCATGGTGCTTCACCTGGGCAAGATCGCAGAAATGCGCACCGGTGAAGGCAAGACCCTCGTGGCGACCCTGCCGGTGTACCTCAACGCGCTGGAAGGCAAGGGCGTGCACGTGGTCACCGTGAACGACTACCTGGCCCGCCGCGACGCCGCGCAGATGGGCAAGCTGTACAACTGGCTGGGCCTGAGCGTGGGCGTGGTGTACCCGGGCATGCCGCACAGCGACAAGCGCGAAGCCTATGCGGCCGACATCACCTACGGCACCAACAACGAATTCGGCTTCGACTACCTGCGCGACAACATGGCGCTGTCCAAGGCCGACCGTTACCAGCGCGGCCTGCACTACGCCATCGTCGACGAAGTCGACTCCATCCTGATCGACGAAGCGCGTACCCCGCTGATCATCTCCGGTCCGGCCGATGATTCCCCGGAGCTGTACATCCGCGTCAACCGCGTCGTGCCGCACCTGGTCAAGCAGGAAGCGGAAGACGGCGAGGGCGATTTCTGGGTCGACGAGAAGGGCAAGCAGGTGCACCTGTCCGAAGCGGGCATGGAGCACGCCGAGCAGCTGCTGGTTGAAGCCGGCATCCTCGACGGCGAGACCGAAGGCCTGTACGCGGCGCAGAACCTGACCGTGGTCCACCACCTCAACGCCGCCCTGCGCGCGCACGCGATCTACCAGCGTGACGTGGACTACATCGTGCGCGACGGCGAAGTGGTCATCGTCGATGAGTTCACCGGTCGTACCCTGGCCGGCCGCCGCTGGTCCGACGGCCTGCACCAGGCGGTGGAAGCGAAGGAAGGCGTGCCGGTCCAGCGCGAAAACCAGACGCTGGCCAGCATCACCTTCCAGAACCTGTTCCGCATGTACAAGAAGCTGTCCGGCATGACCGGTACGGCCGACACTGAAGCGTTCGAATTCCAGAGCATCTACGGCCTGGAAGTGGTGGTGATCCCGACCAACCGCCCGACCATCCGCAAGGACAGTCCGGACCAGGTGTTCCTCAACCGCAAGGGCAAGTTCAATGCGGTGCTGGCCGACATCGAAGAGTGCGCCAAGCGCGGCCAGCCGGTGCTGGTGGGTACCACCTCGATCGAAACCTCGGAAATGCTGTCCGAGCACCTGAGCAAGGCCGGCGTGAAGCACGAAGTGCTCAACGCCAAGCAGCATGACCGCGAAGCGACCATCGTCGCCAACGCTGGCCGCCCGGGCGCAGTGACCATCGCCACCAACATGGCCGGCCGCGGTACCGACATCGTGCTGGGCGGTTCGCTGGAAGCCGAGATCCACGCCCTGGGCGAGGACGCGACCGACGAGCAGAAGGCAGCGGTCAAGGCCGAATGGCAGAAGCGCCACGAGGCAGTGAAGGCGGCGGGCGGCCTGCACATCGTCGGCACCGAGCGCCACGAATCGCGTCGTATCGACAACCAGCTGCGCGGCCGTTCGGGCCGCCAGGGTGACCCGGGTTCGTCCCGCTTCTACCTGTCGCTGGAAGACAACCTGATGCGCATCTTCGCCTCCGACTGGGTGCAGAAGGCCATGCGCATGATGGGCATGAAGGAAGACGACGTCATCGAGGACCGCCTGGTCAGCCGCCAGATCGAAAAGGCGCAGCGCAAGGTCGAGGCCCACAACTTCGACATCCGCAAGAACCTGCTGGACTTCGACGACGTCAACAACGACCAGCGCAAGGTGATCTACGCCCAGCGCGACGAGCTGCTGGATGCCGAGTCTGTGAAGGCGAATGTCGATGGCATCCGCGACGACGTGATCTTCGACATCGTGGCGCGCTTCGTGCCGCCGAACTCGATCGACGAGCAGTGGGACCTGCGCGGCCTGGAAGCGACCCTGGAGTCGGACTTCGGCCTGCAGATGTCGCTGACCGACCTGGTCAAGGAACACGAAGAGCTGGACGCCGAGGCCATCGCCACCAAGGTCCAGGAGCGCGTCAACCAGCACTTCGCCGAGAAGGAAGCCGGCCTGGGCGAAGAAACCATGCGCGCGCTGGAGAAGCACGTGATGCTGACCGTGCTGGACCAGAGCTGGAAGGAGCACCTGGCGCGCATGGATTACCTGCGCCAGGGCATCTACCTGCGTGGTTACGCGCAGAAGCAGCCGAAGCAGGAATACAAGAAGGAAGCCTTCGAGCTGTTCTCGGACATGCTGGAGAACGTCAAGCGCGAAGTGGTGACCCTGCTGGCCCGCGTGCGCATCCGCAGCGACGAGGAAGTGCAGGCGCTGGAAGCGGCCGAGCGCCAGCAGGCGCAGGCGCGCCTGAGCCAGTCGCAGTTCCAGCACCAGGATGCCGGCGGTTACAGCGCCGACGAGGAAGCCGCGCAGGTCGAAGCCGCCCAGCAGGGCGTGGCCACGCTGCAGCGCGACGAGCCGAAGATCGGCCGCAATGATCCGTGCCCGTGCGGCAGTGGCAAGAAGTACAAGCACTGCCACGGCCAGCTGAGCTGACCCCGGAAGGCCCCGCGCAAGCGGGGCCTTCTGCTTTGGCGCGGGCGATCCGGCGCGGATTCGTGATTGCGCTGGCCGCCCTGTTCTGGGCATGCTGGCCCCATGGTTTCTCCCACCCGATCGATCCATGTCGTGGCCGCCGTCATCACCGACGCCCGTGGCCGCGTGCTGCTCAACCGCCGTACCGAGAACCGCGACATGGCTGGCCTGTGGGAGTTCCCCGGCGGCAAGCGCGAATCCGGCGAGACCTCCGAACAGGCGCTGGTGCGTGAACTGCGCGAAGAGCTGGGCATCGAGGCCGATGTCGGGCCCTGGCTGATGGATGTGCCGCAGCGCTATCCGGACAAGCACCTGACCCTGGAAGTGCGCCACGTGCGCAGCTGGAAGGGCACACCGCGCGGGCGCGAGGGCCAGGCGATCACCTGGGTGGCGCAGGACAAGCTGGGCCGCTATTCCATGCCGCCGGCCGACCTGCCGGTGGTGGCCGCACTGCGCCAACCGGATCGCTACCTGATCACGCCGGCGCCGGCCGAAGATGCCGGCGGCGTGCAGCACTGGCATGAACGGCTGCAGCAGGCAGTGGCGGCGGGCCAGCAGCGCATCCAGCTGCGCCTGCCGCCGGAGCATCCGCAACGGCAGGCGATGATCGAACAGGCCGTGCGCGCGCATCGTCGCGGCGTGCAGTGGCTGCTCAACCGCGATGTCGCGTTGGCCCGCACACTGGGCGTGGGCGTGCACCTGGGCAGCGAGCAGTTGCTGGCCCTGCAGGAGCGGCCCTTGCCGGAAGGACAGCTGGTCGCCGCGTCCTGCCACGACCTGGAGCAGCTGCAGGCGGCGCAGCAGTTGGGCTGCGACTTCGCGGTGCTCGGCCCGGTGCAGGCCACGGCCAGCCATCCCGTGGCAGTGCCGCTGGGCTGGGAGGCCTTCGCTGCGCTGCGCGCGCAGGTATCGCTGCCGATCTACGCGTTGGGCGGCATGGCCGCCGGCCATATCGCCGAAGCGCGTCGGCATGGCGGGCAGGGCATCGCTGCGATTCGTGGGCTGTGGCCGGCGTGAGCCGGCATGCAGGGTCAGATCCCTGCGCAGCAGGGCTCTGACCCCATCGCGGCAATCCGGGGTCGGAGCCCTTTCCGCTGGAAAGGGATCCGACCCCTCCCGATCACAACGTGATCCAGAAGCATCCGTATTGCCGCCGCAACCCCAGCACCGTGGACGCTCGCGACGCGCTGCCGGGCAGCGTCTGCTCCAGGCGCAGGCCGACCGGATGGCGCACGGCCGGCGGCTCAGGGTCGGACCCCTGCGCAGCAGGGCTCTGACCCTCCTCCGGCACTGCGACTTGGTCCTGCCGCGGATACACCGGCACCACGTCCACCAGCGGCCGCCGCGCCAACGATTCCAGCTGGCCGAGGATGCGCTGCGCGCCCGCATCAGAAACCGCGCCCCACAGGTACAGCGAGGACAGCCGATTGACGTCGTTGCTGAGGATGCCGTTGCGCAATGCGTCCACGAGCTCGCTCAGCCGGCGCGGGCAGCGTGCACCCAGCGTGTCGCGCGCTGCGGTATTGCCGGTCGGGGAGGGCGGCGGCAGCCGTGACCGTGCACCCACGCTGTCGCAGGGCCGGTCGGTATACACGCTCTGGCCCTGCGCATCGGTGCAGCGGTTCAGGCGCGTGGACTGTGCGCGGGCGACGCTCGACAGCACGCATAGCGGCAGCAGCAACAGCAGGAAGGAAAGCCGGATCATCCTCGCAGGGTAGCGCCGATCCGGTCCGCATGGCGTGCTTTCAGCCCCGCAGCAGTTTCAGCACTGAAGTGGTCGGCTTGGCCAGGTTCAAGGTGTAGAAGTGCAGGCCCGGCGCGCCGCCCTCGATCAGGCGCTGGCACAGTTTGGCCACCACTTCGATACCGAACGCCCGCACCGATTCGGCGTCATCGCCATAGGCCTGCATCTTGCGGCTGATCCAGCGCGGGATCTCCGCACCGCATTGCTCGGAGAAGCGGCGCAGCTGGCTGAAGTTGGCGATCGGCATGATACCGGGCGTGATCGGCACCTGCACGCCGAGCCGGCGCACGGCATCGACGAA
The DNA here is from genome assembly GCF_049384345.1 of Stenotrophomonas sp. CASM110. Lineage (NCBI taxonomy): Bacteria > Pseudomonadati > Pseudomonadota > Gammaproteobacteria > Lysobacterales > Lysobacteraceae > Stenotrophomonas > Stenotrophomonas sp. CASM110. The sequence goes on along the minus strand of NZ_JBMRGI010000015.1, from coordinate 15,635 downwards.
GTGGAAGTACGCATCCGGGTTGTAGAAATACTGGGTGATCGCCGCGTCGGCGCCGGCATCGATCTTGGCCTTGAAGTGCTTCAGGTCGGCCAGTGCATCGGAGGCCTGTGGATGGGTCTCCGGATAGGCACCGACTTCGATGCGGAAGGCGGTGCCGTGTTCGGCGCGGATGAAGTCGATCAGCTCGGCGGCGTAGCGCATGTCACCGGGGAAGCCCATGCCGGAGGGCAGGTCGCCACGCAGCGCGACCAGGCGATGGCAGCCGATGGCGCGGTACAGCTTGAGCAGTTCGCGGATTTCCTGGCGGGTGCCGCCGACACAGGACAGGTGCGGTGCAGCCTCGAAGCCGTGGTGCTGGTTGAGGTGGCGCACGGTCTCGGAGGTATAGCTCAGGGTCGAGCCACCGGCGCCGAAGGTACAGGACACGTACTCGGGGCCGTAGTCCTTCAGCCTGGCCGCGGCGCGGTCCAGCTGGCTGCGCTGTTCGTCGGTCTTGGGCGGATAGAACTCGAAGCTGATGGCGGTCATGGCACGGGCGGCAGCGGCGGGTGCGGGTCAGTATATCGCTTCATCAAGATGGATGTTAGTTGGCTGCATGGACTGGCACCGTCCGCCGCCGGCGACCGTTTGCCCGGGTCTGCGGCCGTTGCTCCGGAATCGCAACCTGGCTGCCGTAGCCGGGCGCACGCTGCTCCCATCCCGGCACCCCCCACCTGATGAAGGAGCACACGATGAAGATCTTCCTGGCACTCTGGTACGCGATGAAGGCCCTGGCCCGGCTGGCGATGATCGGCATGGCGATGGCCGTGCTCGGCTCCGGTTCCGCGCATGCCGCCACCGGCTCGGCCGCTGGCAAGGTACAGGTCGAGGTGGTCGGCATGGGGCGACCGCTGCTGATGATCCCCGGCCTCAACAGCAGCGCCGAGGCCTGGCGCGAGACCTGCCTGGCCCTGAAGGACGTGCAGTGCCACCTGGTGCAGTTGCCGGGCTTTGCTGGCGCGGCAGCGGCCGACCCGCGCCCGGCCGGCTTCCTGCCGGCGATGCGCGGGCAGCTGCTGGCCTACCTGCATGACCAGCACCTGGGGCCGGTGGTGGTGGTCGGCCACAGCCTCGGTGGCGTGCTGGGCCTGCAGATGGCGCAGGCCGAGCCGAAGGCGATCAGCGCACTGGTGGTGGTCGATGCCCTGCCGTTCCTGCCGGCGGCGCGCGACCCGAGTGCCACCGCTGACAGCGTGCGGCCGATGGCCGACCAGCTGCGCAAGGGCATGCTGGCCGCCGACGCCGCGCAATGGCAGGCGCAGTTGAAGGCGGGCCTGCCGGGCATGACCCGCGATCCGCGGCGCCAGGCCGAACTGGGCCGCTGGGGCGAAGCCAGCGACCGCCAGACCACGGCCGATGCGATGCATGCGGTGATGACCACCGACCTGCGCGACAGCATCGCTTCGATCACCGCGCCGACGCTGGTGCTCGGCAGCTGGGCCGGCTACCAGCCGATGGGCGGCACCGAGGACGGCACGCGTGCGGTGTTCCAGGCCCAGTACGCGAAACTGCAGGGCGTGCAGATCGCGATGAGCGCGCAGGGTTTCCACTTCCTGATGTGGGATGATCCGCGCTGGTTGCAGGAACAGGTGCAGCGTTTCCTCGCCGCGCATCCCTGACCCTTGTCCGCCCTCCTGCCACCGCCGAGAGCCCGCATGGACGCCACCACGCCTTCCCGCCGTTTCTGGACGCTCAATGCACTGGCATGGGCCGGCTATGCGCTGTACGGGCTGTGGGTCGGCATGCGGATCGGTGGCGGCATCGTGTTCAGTGGCATCGTGCTGATCACCGTCAGCGTCGCGGTCTCACTCTGCCTGTGCAGCGGCGCATTGCGTTCGGTTGCACTGCGCCAGCGCTGGTGGGAGGGCAGCCTGGGCAGCCTGGTGCTGAAACTGGCTGCCGGCGTGGTGCTCGGGGCCAGCGTCGCACAGGCGGTAACGGCGGCGCTGCTGCTGCCGGCGCTGGCGCTGGGTTGGGTGCAGCTGCCTGGCGGCCATGCGGATTACCAGTGGTCTTCGGTGCTGCTGTATTGGATGAACACCGCGTTGTTCCTGCTGGTGTGGACCGGTTTGTGGGCGGGCCTGCACGGCCTGCGGCGGGCACGCCACAGCGAGTTGGCACGCCTGCGCGCCGAAGCCGAACGCAGTGCGCTGGAACGTGACGCACTGCGTGCGCGGCTCAATCCGCACTTCATGTTCAATGCGCTGAACAACCTGCGTGCGCTGATCCTGGAAGACCCGGAACGGGCCCGTGACATGGTCACCCGCCTGTCGCGCACGCTGCGCCAGGCGCTCGCCCACAACCGCAGCGAGCAGGTCACGCTGGCCGAGGAACTGGCGGTGGTCGATGATTACCTGGCCATCGAGGCGGTCCATTTCGAACAGCGCCTGCAGGTGCGGCAGCAGATCGATGCCGATGCCACGCAGGCGCAGCTGCCGGCGATGGCGTTGCAGTTGCTGGTGGAGAACGCGATCAAGCACGGTATCGCCAGCCGACCCGGCGGCGGCGAGGTGCAGATCCGCGCCACGCTGGACAATGACGTGCTGCGGTTGCAGGTGGACAATCCACTTCCAACCGGCAGCGAACCCACCCATGGCCATGGCGTCGGCCTGGCCTACCTGCGTGCGCAGCTGGGCATGCGTGGCCGATTCGTGCTGCAACCGGCCGGTGACCGCATGCAGGCCCTGCTGGAGATTCCGCAATGACTGGCATGCTGCGCGTGTTGATCGTCGATGACGCACGGCTGGCCCGGCAGGAGCTGCGCACGCTGCTGTCGGCGCTGCCGTGGGTGCAGTGCGTGGGCGAGGCCGACGACGTGCCCGCCGCACGCGAGGCGATCACCACGCTGGCACCGGACCTGGTGCTGCTGGATGTGCAGATGCCCTCCGGCAGTGGTTTCGACGTGCTGGACGGCCTGGACACGGTGCCGGCCGTGGTCTTCGTCACCGCCTACGACACCTATGCGGTGCGTGCGTTCCAGGCCAACGCGCTGGACTACCTGGTGAAGCCGGTGGAGGCGCCGCGGCTGCTGGAAGCGCTCGAGCGGGCGCGGCAGTGCGAGGCGGTTGCGGCCGACGTGCCGGAATCGCGCGGCACGCTGGGCGCGCACGACCAGGTGTTCGTGCGCGAGGGTGAACGCTGCTGGTTCGTGGCAGTCTCCGAGATCCGTCGGCTGGTGGTGGATGGCAACTACACGCGGCTGTGGTTCCGCGACCAGAACGCACTGCTGACCCGCAGCCTGAGCGCGCTGGAAGCACGCCTGCCGCCGGATCTTTTCTTCCGCGCCAACCGCAACACACTGGTCAACCTGCGCCGTATCCGTGGGGTGTCGCCCAGCATCGGCGACGGCTATGACCTGACGCTGGATGATGGCAGCGAGGTGGAGGTATCGCGGCGGCAGGCACGCGAGCTGCGCGAGCGGATGGCGTTGTAGGTGCTGCCAGCGGTTACCCTGTGCAGCGGATTCCCAGATCACGCCGCGCCATGTCCATCGTCCTCACCGATTTCGCCCGTCCCCGCCTGTTCCCGCGCGTGCCACGCGGCAATACCATCCAGGACTGCACTGCCGAGCAGTTCGAGGCACACCTCAATGCGCACGCGCCGCTGAAGGTGCTCGACGGCTACGCCCCGTTCTGCAAGTTGTTCGTCTACGAGAACTGGACCAGCACGCGCTGCCTGACGGTGCCGGTCACCGAGGCCAACCGCCACCAGCTGCGCAGCGGCTACGAAGCGCGCAACCGCGAGGAACTGCCGGTACTGGTGCGCTGGTTCGAGGGCGTGGAGTCGCCGCGCGCGAACTACCTGGTGGTGATCCTGTACAACGCCGAGCAGCTGGCCAGGGAAGGCTCACCGATCGAAGCCGACTGGGGCATCGTCGGCTGCATCTATACCGCCGAACCGGAAGAAGTGCCGATGGCGCCGATCACCATGATGCGCAATGCGCTGGGAGTGGAGGAGGGCGGTTCCGGCGTGCCATTGGACAAGGAGGCCTACCGGCGCTCGGTGGAGTTCTGGGAGAACAACGCCAACTGGCGGCCGGGGTCGGATCCCCGCATCGCAGGGCTCTGACCCGATCATTCGAGCCCCCGGTCGAAGCCTTTCCCTGAGGAGGGGATCCGACCCCAGGCGCGCGCTATGATCGGGCCAGGCAAACCCAAGGAGGGCAGGGCATGGCGGTCTGGGCAAGGATGATCCTGATGTTGCTGGCGGGCACGCTGCCCGCCACCCCGGTACTGGCCGCGAAGCCCTCTGCCGGGATGGCCTGCGAACCCATGGCACGCCTTCCCGGGCTGCGCGATGCAGGCGTGACCGCGCTGTCGATGCAGCCGCAGGACGGCCGCTGCGTGATTGAAGTGGCTGCGGCCAATGGCAACGCGCTGCGTCGGCAGCAACGAATGCTGGAGGCGCTGGTGCAGCATGCCTGTGCCGCGCCGGCGCACGTGACCGTGAATGAGGTGCAGGTATCCCTGCAGCTGCGCCTGCCGACGTCCTGCGCGGCACGCAGCAACCGGGATCTGTTCGCGGGTGAAGGTATTCCCTGGCTGCCTCCACGCGGCGTGTCGCCGCGCTATCCGGTGGAGGCCATGCGGCAGGGGCTGTCCGGCCGCAGCATGCTGAAGGCGTTGGTCGATGCGCGGGGGCGCGTTGCGGCCGTGATCGTGGAGACCTCCAGCGGTCATGTGTTGCTGGATGACGCTGCAGCGGAGGAGCTGCAGGGCTGGCGTTTCAGCCGCGCCGATGCGAAGGGTACGGTGCCGGCGTTGACCCTCGTGCGCATGCCGATGCGGTATGAATTCGTGGAGTGAGCGTCATCCACGCATGGCATGGATCTGGACGTACCGCAGCGGAGCCACGCCGTGCGTGGCTGCATCACTGTCAGAGGCGCTTCCACTCCCACCACGGGTAGTGGTATTCACGCTCGGTGGCGCTCCACGGCTGCGTGCAGGACGTGCACGTCACCCGGTAGCACTCACCCCAGCCATCCTCGGCCTCGCCTCGTCCGAGCAGCAGCACGTGGCCCTGTTCCAGCAGCGGTGCAGGGTTGAAGAACACATAGGAAGGGTAGAGTGCGCACAGGCACCCCTCACGCGCCCGCCAGTAGCGCAGCCGTTCCAGGGCCGCCTTCAGGTGCGCCTGGTTGCTGATCAGCATGCCGCCAAGTGCGATGCCCTCGCAGTTGCGTTCGATCGTATCCACATGTGCGACCAACGCGTCCAACGATGCGGTGCTGAACAGCCGTGCCACCGTGCGTGCGGCATCGGTGATGCGCGTGGCATCGCGCGACAGCAGGTCCTGCAGCAGCACGTCGGCCTGTGCATCGTCGAGCCGGGGTACCGGCGCTGCAGACCACGGCCAGCGCATCAGCGTGACTTGCCGATGGCAGCGTAGTGGCCGGCGGTGAGGCGCAGAAGGTCGGCCGGTGCCAGTTCTACCTCGAGGCCGCGGCGCCCGGCGCTGACATGCAGCGCGGGCAGCGCTTCGGCACTGGCGTCCAGGAACGTGCGCAGGCGCTTCTTCTGCCCCAGCGGGCTGATGCCACCGACCAGGTAGCCGGTCGCGCGCTGTGCGGCATCGGCGGCGGCCATCTCGCACTTCTTGCAGCCGGCGGCTTCGGCCAGCGCCTTCAGGTCAAGCTGGCCGGCGACCGGCACGATCGCCACCAGCAGTTCGTGTGCTTCCGTGCTGGCCAGCAGGGTCTTGAACACCTGGGCCGGGTCGAGGCCGAGCTTGTCGACGGCTTCGCCGCCATACGATTCGGCGTGGGCGTCGTGCACGTAGCTGCGCACGGTGTGGGCGATCTTCTCGCGCTTGAGCAGGTTGATGGCCGGGGTCATGGGCGCATCCTAGCGCGAGGTAGGGATATTGCCTTGACCGAAACTCGCGCATCAACGCAGGACGGGCCCCCGAAGGCGCCCGTCCCGGCTGTGATCGTCGGCATCCCGCGTCAGCGCGACATCGACTGCTGCGTCTGAATCTGTTCCTGGGTCTGTCGCTGCGACAGTTCGTTGTCCAGCGCCTGGCTATGCCGCGTGCTGTCCTGCAGCGTGTGGTTCGCCGCCTGCGACAGATCGACGTAAGTGCGGTGCATGGCGGGATCGCCAAGCTGGCCCTGCACGGCGAACACGCCCTGGTTGTCCGGCCGCGCCAGCACGGTATCGACCTGGCTCATGCCGGCCAGCTTGGACTCGTAAGCCACCAGGCCTGCGGCGTTCTCGAGCTGGCTGCGGTCATTGAACAGTGGCGCCAGGCCACCCTGGCGGCGTTGTTCTTCCAGCGTTTCCAGCTTTTCCACGACCTGCTGGTAACGCGGGTTGTCGGCGTGGCCGGGGGTGGCCATGGTCGGTTCGGCGGCCTGCTGTTGCTGTTGCGCGATGGCCTTGTCGAGCGCACCCAGGGTGGTGGCGCCGACCTTGCCATCGACGGTGAGCTGGTGCTCATGCTGGAACTGCTTGACCGCTTCCAGGGTGCCGGGCCCGAAATCGCCATCGGCTACCAGTGGCTTGCCGTCCTTGCCCAGATAGCCCAGGTCGGCCAGCTTCTGCTGCATCGCCTTTACCTCATCGCCCCTGGCGCCGCTGACCAGTACGCCGTTGCCGCCGGGCGCGCCGGGCGACCCGTGCGAGGGGGCATGGGTGGGGGTGATGCCCAGCTGGGTCATGGCCCGGTCGAAGCGCTCATCGCGGCTGGTCACCGCGGCCGGCGACTGGATGCCGTACTTGGTGGCATCGACGAAGTTCTGCACGTCGCCGCGGGTCGGTGGATTGCCGGCCTGGACCGTACCGCCCTGCAGCTTTTCCGCGTTGCCGGCCAGATAGCTGATGAACTGCGGGCCCATGCCGCCGAACTGGTTGTCATAGTCGGCCATGGCCAGCTGCAGTTCGGGGTTGGCCGCGATGGCATCGGCGGCGGCCGGGTTGGTGGCACGCACCTTGGCGATGGCTTCATCGACGCGCTCGATGGCGCTGTCCAGCTTGTCGTTGGTGAGCTGGTCCATCTTCGCCTGCGGAATGGCCTGCAACTTGGCGTCAAGCGCCGCCAGCTGCCGGGTGCTCAATCCGCCCTGCTGGGACAGCAGTTCGATGTCAGCGGCGGTGAAGCCGTTGTCGCGCAGGAAACGCCTGGCCTGTGGATTGCCGCCGACATCGAACTGCACCAGTCCGAACGAGTAGGTGCTTGCGCCTTTCTGCGCGTATGAGAAGTGGTCCAGGTGGCGGGTGTTGCCGCCCAGCTCCGTGTTGAGGAACAGCGTGGACAGCTGTTCGCGGGTAAGGGTGGAATCCTTTGCCATGGTCATCGTCCTTCAATGTGGGAAAAAGCGCCGGGCGCACCCAGCGGATGTCAGCCGGCGCAGTGCTGCTGCGTGAAGCCGAGCAGCTGGCGGACGGCCTGGGTGCCGTAGGCGGCCGATGCCGGTTCGAGGGCGAACTGGCCGACCATCTGGTTGCTGCACAACTGCACGTTGCGCTTGCCGGCGGTGGTTTCCTGGATGCAGTTGGCCGCCAGCACGGCATTGGGGCCACCGCCCACGTTGGTGGCGGCCGTACAGCCCAGCAGGCGGCCTTCCTGGCCGTTTTCTCCCAGCAGCGTGTTGAAGTTCGCCAACCGGCTGTTGGGGTCGCGCAGCACCAGCAGGTCCACGCACTGCTGCTGGCCGTCGGGCACTTCGCAGGCGTCCTGGTCGACCAGGCCGTCGCGCGTGGCCGAGAGCACCTTGAGGCGATCGGCAAATACCTGTTGCAGGCAGTGCGCGTCACCGCACAGGTCGCGCGTATGCTGGATCCAGCGCTGCTGCTCGGCCTGCAGCTTGGCCTTGCCGGCGGCATCGAGGGTGTCGCGTGCGGAGGCTTCGGCCTTGGCCAGCTCGCCTTCCTGCTGCAACAGGGCGGGGTCGTTGCAGATCAGGGTCTGCACCTGTGATGCCCCCTCGGCGCAGGCAGCGCTGCTGCCCGTGGCCGCTGCCGGGGTGCTGGTTGCCTTGCCGTCGGTGCTTGCCTGGCCGGTGTTCGCTGCCGGCGCGCTGGCACCGGCATCGCTGCCAGGCGGGCTGCAGGCGGCCAGCAGGGCCACCCAGCACAGGATCATCAGGGGCTTCATCGCCCGGGTCACTCGGTCATTGTTGCGCGGCATGTCCTGTCCTTTGCTGTCTGCGTCCCGGCGCATGGCCTGCAGTTGGCAGTCCATGGGGGCATAGAGACTAGCAAGCGGCTTCTTAGGGCACTGTGACAGGGCGCGCGGATCTGCTGCGGGGCGACGCAACGCAGAACGGGCGCCCGAAGGCGCCCGTTCTGTCTGCATCTGTTGCCGGGGTCAGAGCGCTTTCCTGCGGAAAGGGATCCGACCCCGCCTGCGCCGGTAGTGCCGGCCGCTGGCCGGCACCGCGCACGATCAGTAGCGGTAGTGGTCCGGCTTGAACGGGCCTTCCACCGGCACGCCGATGTAGTCGGCCTGTTCCTGGCTCAGGGTGGTCAGCTTCACGCCGATCTTTTCCAGGTGCAGGCGAGCTACTTCTTCGTCCAGCTTCTTCGGCAGCAGGTACACCTTCTTCTCGTAGCTGTCCTTGTTCGCCCACAGGTCGATCTGTGCCAGGGTCTGGTTGGCGAAGCTGTTGGACATCACGAAGCTCGGGTGGCCGGTGGCGCAGCCCAGGTTCACCAGGCGGCCTTCGGCCAGCAGGAAGATCGCATTGCCGTTCGGGAAGATGTACTTGTCGACCTGCGGCTTGATGTTGACGTGCTTGATGCCGGCGAAGGACACCAGTGCGTCGACCTGGATCTCATTGTCGAAGTGGCCGATGTTGCAGACAATGGCCTGGTCCTTCATCGCGCTCAGGTGCTCGATGCGGATGATGTCGCGGTTGCCGGTGGTGGTGACGTACAGGTCGGCACGGCCCAGGGTCGATTCGATGGTGTTGACTTCATAGCCTTCCATCGCCGCCTGCAGGGCGCAGATCGGGTCGATCTCGGTGACGATCACGCGCGCGCCGTAGGCACGCAGCGACGCGGCGCAGCCCTTGCCGACATCGCCGTAGCCGCAGACCACGGCTACCTTGCCGGCCAGCATCACGTCCATCGCGCGCTTCAGGCCGTCGGCCAGCGACTCGCGGCAGCCATACAGGTTGTCGAACTTGCTCTTGGTGACCGAGTCGTTGACGTTGATCGCCGGGATCAGCAGGGTGCCGGCCTGGGCCAGCTGGTACAGGCGGTGCACGCCGGTGGTGGTCTCTTCGGAGACGCCCTTCCAGTCCTTGACCACGCGGCCCCAGTAACCCGGGCGCTCCTTGGCGACGCGCTTGAGCAGGTTCTTGATGACCTGTTCTTCGTGCGAGGCGGACGCGGTGTTGACCCAGTCGCTGCCGTTCTCCAGTTCGTAGCCCTTGTGGATCAGCAGGGTCACGTCACCGCCGTCGTCCACCACCAGTTCCGGGCCGGTCAGGGTGCCGTCGGCCAGGGTGAAGGTCAGCGCGTCCAGGGTGCAGTCCCAGTACTCTTCCAGGGTCTCGCCCTTCCAGGCGAACACCGGGGTGCCGGTGGCGGCGATGGCGGCAGCCGCGTGGTCCTGGGTCGAGAAGATGTTGCACGAGGCCCAGCGCACGTCGGCGCCGATGTCCTTCAGGGTCTCGATCAGCACCGCGGTCTGGATGGTCATGTGCAGCGAGCCGGTCACGCGCACGCCCTTCAGCGGCAGCTCGGCCTGGTACTTGCGGCGGATCGACATCAGGCCCGGCATTTCGTGCTCGGCGATGTCCAGTTCCTTGCGGCCCCAGTCGGCCAGCGTGATGTCGCGGATCTTGTAATCACCTTCGGTGGAGAAGGTCTTGGCAACAGCGTTCATTCGTGTGCTCCGGTTGTGGGCGAGCGGGTGCTCGCATCTAGCCGGGCGCCGTTGTTACAAAGCCACCTTACCGAGCCTGGCCGGGCCTCATCGGATCCGGTCGCAGCGCCCCTCGGCAGGGGAGAACCCCCATTATATCGCGGCCCCGGCATGACATCCGGATGACCCAACCATCGGCAGATGGGGGCGCGTGCACGGCCTGTTAAGGTCGGTGCTTTCACGCATCACGCAGGTAGAACGATGAGTATGCACGCGCGCCGTACGCGGCGCTGGACCGGCCTGGTCCTGTCGATGGGACTGCTGGCCGTGGCCCCGCTGGCCTGGGCGCTGGCCCCACAGCCCGCTGCAGCACAGGCGCAGGGTGCCAATGGCTACGAACTGCCCTCGGCGGCGCTGCAGGCGGTGGTCGACGCACCGCGCGCGCCGTCGCTGCACCTGTCGCCTCGCCGCGACATGGCCGCGTTGATGCAGATGCCGTCGCTGCCGTCGATCCGGGTGGTGGCGCAGCCGGAACTGAAGCTGGCCGGCCTGCGCATCAACCCGCGCACGTTCTCCGACAGCCGTTTCAGCTTCGGCGAGAAGCTGTGGCTGATGAACGTGGCCGATGGCAAGGAACGGCAGATCAGCGGCCTGCCGGCCACGCTGTCGATCGCCAGCCTGATGTGGTCTCCGGATCAGAAGTGGCTCGCTTTCAACCAGGTCGACGCCACCAGCGGCGCCAACGAACTGTGGCTGGTGGACGTGGCCGCCGGCAGCGCCCGCCGCCTGGTTGCCGGCTTGAACACGGTGATCGGCAGCGGTTACCAGTGGCTGCCGGACAGCCGCGGGCTGGTGGTGTTCACCCGCCCGGCCAACCTCGGTGCGGCCCCGGCCACCGACGGCATCCCGACCGGCCCGGCCGTGCAGCAGACCCGCCGGGGCGATGGCGTGGTGTCGATCCGTACCTACCAGGACCTGCTGAAGAACGAGGCTGACGCGCGCCAGTTCGACTACTACGCCACCACACAGCCGGTGGAAGTCAGCCTGGATGGCAGCACCCGCCCGATCGGCGCGGCCGGGATCTTCATGGGCTTCTCCGTGTCGCCGGATGGCCGCTTCGTGCTGCGCCAGCCGGTGCAGCGCCCGTATTCCTACGTGGTGCCGGTGAGCAGTTTCCCGCGCCGCATTGAAGTGATCGACCGTGCCAGCGGCAAGCTGGTGCATACCGTGGCCGTGCGTCCACTGGTGGAAGGCCTGCCGACCGGCAACGACGCCGAAGTGACCGGCGTGCGTGACATCGGCTGGCGTGGTGATGCCGACGCGACCCTGGTCTGGGCCGAAGCGCAGGATGGTGGCGACCCGAACAGGGATGCCAAGGTGCGCGATGCGGTGCTGATGCAGGCCGCGCCGTTCGACACGCCGCCGGTGACGCTGGCCCAGCTGGGCAGCCGCCTGGCCGGTATCAGCTGGGGCCGTGGCGACCTGGCCCTGCTGACCGAATCGTGGTGGAAGACCCGCAGGACCAAGACCTGGCTGATCGCCCCGGACAATGCCAGCGCCGAACCGCGCCTGCTGTGGGATCGCGATGCGCAGGACCGCTACGCCGATCCGGGCCGGCCGCTGCGGGCCAGCGACGAGCGCGGCCGTTCGCTGCTGCAGACCAGCGCCGATGGCGGCAGCCTGTACCTGGCCGGCGCCGGTGCTTCGCCGGAAGGCGACCGTCCGTTCGTGGACCGCTTCGACATCGCCACGGGCAAGGCAACGCGCCTGTTCCACTCGCAGGCGCCGAGCTATGCGCTGCCGGTGGCATTGCTGGACAAGCAGGGCAGCTCGCTGCTGCTGAGCCGCGAGAGCCCGGACGAGCCGGCCAACTTCTACGTGCAGTCGCTGGCCGATGCCGGTGCTGCGCCGCGTGCGCTGACCCACTTCGCGCATCCGCTGCCGCAGCTGAAGGGTGTGCAGAAGGAGCAGATCCGCTACAAGCGCAAGGACGGCGTCGACCTGACCGCGACCCTGCTGCTGCCGCCGGGATACGACCCGAAGCGCGACGGCCCGCGCCCGCTGCTGATGTGGGCCTACCCGGGCGAGTTCAAGAGCGCGGCCGCGGCCAGCCAGGTGACCGATTCGCCGTATCGCTTCAATGCGGTCAGCTACTGGGGTCCGCAGGCGTTCCTGGCCAAGGGTTACGTGGTGCTGGCCAGCCCGTCGATGCCGATCATCGGCGAGGGCGACAAGGAGCCGAACGACACCTACATCGAACAGCTGGTGGCCAATGCGCAGGCGGCCGTGGATGAAGTGGTGCGGCGTGGCGTGACCGACCGCGATCACATCGCCATTGGTGGCCATTCGTACGGTGCGTTCATGACGGCCAACCTGCTGGCACACACCCGCCTGTTCAAGGCGGGCATTGCGCGCAGCGGCGCCTACAACCGCACGCTCACGCCGTTCGGCTTCCAGGCCGAGGAGCGCAACTACTGGCAGGCGCAGGACGTCTACCAGAAGATGGCGCCGTTCAATTACGCCGACAGGATCAAGGATCCGATCCTGTTCATCCACGGCGTGGACGACAACAACTCCGGCACGTTCCCGATCCAGAGCGAGCGCATGTTCGCGGCGGTGAAGGGCCTGGGTGGCACCGCGCGGCTGGTGATGCTGCCCAACGAATCGCATGCCTACCGCGCACGCGAATCGATCATGACCATGCTGGCCGAGAGCGAGCGCTGGCTGGAGCAGACCATCGGCCCGGCCGAGCAGGGCACGGCGAAGAAGAAGCGCTGATACGTGCATGAGGGTGGCCGCTGCAACAGCGGCCGCCTGTGCGGCTGCGCCGCCGCCCGAGCATGGGCTCGGGCGCTACACGGTGTCACGCGCCATGACGCTTGTAGAGCCGAGCCCATGCTCGGCTGCGTCCGCCATGGATACGTGCAGATGAAACCATTCTTGCATCGCAGCACGACGCCCGATCTGGGATAGGCTTGGGGTCTGGATCCGTTGACCGAGGCCTGTGCGTCGCCGATGAACGAGTACCGCAGCAGCATCGAGTTTGCTTCCCCCGATCTTCCGCTTCGCGATGACGTGCGCCGGCTCGGCGCACTGGTCGGTGACCTGCTGGTCGAACAGGTTTCGGCCGCTTTTCTCGACGATGTCGAGGACGTGCGCACCCGCGCCATTGCCCGCCGCGAGAACCAGGCGCCGCTGTCGGAGCTGGCCGAAGGGCTGGCCGGGCGCACGCCGCAGCAGGCCGAGACCATGGTGCGGGCCTTCAGCACCTACTTCCAGGTGGTCAACATCGCCGAGCGCGTGCATCGCATCCGCCGCCGCCGTGATTACCAGCGTGCCGGTACCGCCGGGGCGCAGCCCGACGGCCTGCAGGATGCGCTGCAGCATCTGAAGGCGCAGGGCGTGGGCCTGGATGAGCTGGCGCAGTGGCTGCCGCGCATCGACATCGAACCGGTGTTCACCGCGCACCCGACCGAAGCGGTGCGCCGCGCGCTGCTGGAGAAAGAGCAGCTGATGGTGGCCAGCCTGGTCGACAACCTCGACGGCCAGCGCACGCCGGGGGAAGCGGCCGCCGATGCTGCGCGCTTCCGCATGGCGCTGACCGCTTCGTGGCAAACCACCGATTCCTCGCCGGTGCGGCCTACCGTCGATGACGAGCGCGAGCACGTCGGCTTCTATCTGGTGCAGGTGCTGTACCGGGTGATCCCGGTGCTGTACGAATCGCTGCAGCAGGCGCTGCGCGATACCTACGGCGAAGAACTGCCGCTGCCGCGCCTGCTGCGCTTCGGTACGTGGGTGGGCGGCGACATGGACGGCAACCCGAACGTGGATGCCCACACCATCCGCACTACGCTGGACGCGCAGCGGCAGGCCGTGCTGGGTCGCTACCAGAAGGAACTGCTGCAGCTGGCCAGCCTGCTCAGCCAGTCCACCGAGCGGGTGGGCGTGAGCGAGGCGCTGCAGGCGCGCGTGGCGCACTACCAGCAGCTGCTGCCGCAGGTGCAGTCGCGCCCGCGCCATGCCGACATGCCGTACCGCCTGCTCAACGACCGCATGCGCGCACGCCTGCAGGCAACGCTGGACGATGGCGAGGGCGCCTACGCCGGCCCGGACGAACTGATCGACGACCTGCAGCTGATCCTCGACAGCCTGCGCGCCAACCGCGGCGAACATGCCGGTGGCTTCGCCGTGCAGCGCCTGCTGTGGCGGGTGAAGACCTTCGGCTTCCACCTGGCGCGGTTGGACGTGCGCCAGGAATCGAGCGTGCACGCGCGCGCGCTGGCCACGGTGCTGGGCGGCGACGCAGCGTGGGACGGCCTGGATGCAGTGGGCCGCGCGCGCCTGCTGGCGCCGCATGCCAGTGGTGACGCGCCGTTGCCGAAGGGCGACGACGAAGGCAACCGGCGACTGGACGCCGTGTTCGCCGCGCTGGCCGATGCCCGTGCGCGGCATGGTGGCGATGCACTGGGCAGCTACATCATCTCGATGGCACATGACCGCAGCGACGTGCTGGCGGTGCTGGCGCTGGCGCGCCGTGGCGGCCTGGTGGAAGAGAACGGATCAGTACCGCTGGATATCGCGCCGCTGTTCGAGACGGTGGAGGACCTCAAGCGCGGCACCGCGACCCTGCGTGATCTGCTGGCCGACCCGATCTATCGCGCGCACCTGCAAGCGCGCGATGACGTGCAGATGGTGATGCTGGGCTATTCGGACAGCAGCAAGGACGGTGGCATCGCCGCATCGCGCTGGGGCCTGCAGCGTGCACAGGTGGAACTGCTGGAGGTGGCGGCCGAGGCCGGCATCCGCCTGACCTTCTTCCATGGCCGTGGCGGCTCGATCAGCCGCGGTGGCGGCAAGACCACGCACGCGGTGGACGCATCGCCGCGCGGCAGCATCGATGGCCGCCTGCGGGTGACCGAGCAGGGCGAGGTGATCCATCGCAAGTACGGCATCCGTGCGCTGGCCCTGCGCTCGCTGGAGCAGGCCACCGGTGCGGTGCTGCGTGCCAGCCTGCGCCCGCGTGCCGCCGAGCCGCGCGAGGATGAGTGGCGACCGGTAATGGACGCGGTGGCATCGGCCAGCAGCGAGGTGTATCGCGCGTTCGTTGGCCAGGCCGGTTTCATGGACTACTTCCGCACCGCCACGCCGATCGACGTGATCGAACGCATGACGCTGGGCTCGCGGCCATCGCGCCGGCTCGGCCAGGACGCCGCGCTGGGCAACCTGCGTGCGATTCCCTGGGTGTTCGCCTGGAGCCAGGCGCGCGCGGTGATTCCTGGTTGGTACGGCGTGGGCAGTGGCCTGCAGGCGGCGGTTGCTGCCGGCCACGAACGGACCCTGCGCGAGATGGCGCGGGACTGGCCGTTCTTCCGCACCTTCCTGGACGACATCGCGATGGTGCTGTCCAAGGGCGATATCACCATCGCCGAGCAGTTTTCGCTGTTGTCGGGTGAACTGCACGGGCACTTCTTCCCGCAGGTGCAGCGCGAACTGGAACTCACCCGGCACTGGCTGCTGGCGCTGATGGACCAGCGGACGCTGCTCGACCACGATGCGCGGCTGGCGCTGTCGATCCGCCTGCGCAATCCCTACGTCGATCCGATCAGCGTGCTGCAGGTGGACCTGTTGCAGCGCTGGCGGGCCAGCGGGCGCGAGGATGACGGGTTGCTGCGCGCGCTGGTGGCCTGCGTGAACGGTGTTGCGCAGGGCGTGCAGAACACCGGTTGATCCGCATCCGCCGGGCATGGCCCGGCGAATTCGCAATGGTAGTGCCGGGGGCCCGGGGG
>NZ_JBMRGI010000014.1:0-122265 GCF_049384345.1 Stenotrophomonas sp. CASM110 | reverse complement strand
GGCATGGATGCCGCGGCCAATCCCCCATGGGTGAGGGCGCTTTGCTTGCGAAGCACTGCTTCGCAAGCGCCCGAACGCACAGCCGCCAGCGGCTGGGCCGGCCTGGGGGTTTACGGCGTCTCCCGCAACCGGACCCACCCCGCCATCCCGCAGGAAATCAGCTGTTGCTGTTGAAGTTGCCGGCCAGCGGCCGGCACTACTGGGGGTGCAGGGCGCAGCCCTGCAAAACAACCCCTACTCCTGCGGGTCGCGGATGATGTGGATGTCGGTCGGGGTCGACAGCGGAATGTTCCGCTCGGCCAGGATCTGCAGCAGGCTGAAGTACAGATCGCTGCGGGTTGCATACACCTGTCGCGGGCTGGCCACGTACGCGAAACTGTTGATGGTGATCTGGCCACCGGCAATGCTGTCGATGTAGACCGTCGGCGCCGGCTGCTTCAGCACGTTGGTGTGCGCGGTGTACGCATCCAGCAGCGCCTGCCGCAGGTTGCCGACATCAGTGCTGGGCGGCACCGCGAACTGGATCTGGATGCGGCCCTGGTTGTTGCCCATCGTCATGTTGCGCACGGTCTTGGTGACCAGCTCGGAGTTGGGCACGATCAGCGTCGACTTGTCGCCCACCTGGATCTCGGTCGATCGCAGGCTGATGCGGCGGATGTCGCCCTCCTGGTCACCCAGCCTCACCCAGTCGCCGATCTTCACCGGGCGCTCGGCAAGCAGGATCAGGCCGGAGACGAAGTTCTGGGTGATCACCTGCAGGCCGAAGCCAATACCCACCGACAGTGCGCTGACCAGCAGGGCCAGCTTGCTCAGCTGCAGCCCCATCGCGCTCAACGCCCAGATCACCGCGATGATGATGCCCACGTAACGGGCAACGGTGCTCACCGAATTGCGCGCGCCCAGGTCCAGCTCGGTCTTGGGCAGGTAGGTGTCGGTCAGCCAGCGCTGCACCAGCTGGGTGATCGCCAGGCCGGCCAGCAGCGCCAGTACCGCCAACACGATCCCCGCCGGTGCCAGCTTGGTGCCACCGATATCGAATCCGGTCGTGAACAGTGAAGTGAAGCGCTCCACCACCGCGCCGATGTTGCCGAACGGTGCCACCAGCGCCAGCAGCGCGATCAGTACGACGATGGTACGCAGCGCTGCCGACAGCAGCACGCCCGCCTGTTCCAGCCGCGATACGCTCAGGCCGGTGCTGAGCAGGATGGTCTGGCCGACCTTGCTGTCGGCGTTGAGCATCCACGTGCTCAGGTCATCGACGAACTTGAACAGCAACGTCGCGGCCAACACCACGATGCTGCCGCCGATCAATTGCTGGTTCACGAACTTGGCGAAATTCAGGTAGCCCAGCAATGTGGCAATGATGGCGGCCACCACCGCGATGTTACCCGCTACCCGGGCCAGTACCAGCCAGCTGCTGCGGCGCACCGGCGTGGCTGCACCCACGCCATCGGCCTGCGCTTCCAGCTTGGCCTCGGCCTCGGCGGTCTGCCGGCGATGCAGGCGCGCCAGGGTCACCAGCATGGCCATGATCAGGCCGAGGTAAGTCAGCGCAATCAGTCCGTCCAGCGCCACCGTGGTGACGTCGCTGGTGCGCGTGGCCTGGTCCAGGGCCACCAGCACCGTGCTCAGCCAGGCCAGCGCCGCCGCGCCCCAGGCGTACTTGCGCAGCTTCAGCGCGGCGGTGTCGTCCAGGTTCAACAGCCGCCATGACGGGCGCTTGGGCACCAGCAGGCAGGCGCTGAGTGCGGCGATGAAGGCCGCGCGGAACGTTGCGGTCTCCAGGCCGTCGGCCACCACCTGCAGGCGCGGCGCGATCGCATCGATGGCATCCAGCGCCGCCATCAGCACCACCACGGCGTAACCGGGCAGCAGCGTGCCCACCAGCAGCAGCCACATGGCCAGGCCGGACCGGCGCAGTCGACCATCAGGCGCACGTTCGGACGCAGCAAAACGGCGCCCCAGCCTGCGCAGCCACAGCCGCAACGGGAACATCATCACCAGCGCGGCCAGCAGGCCCAGCAACGGCGTGCCCCAGCCATGGGCGCGGATACCGGCGACCAGCGCATCGCGGCCCTGCCCGGCCAATGGCGCAACCCGCGCGATATCGATCGGCAGACGCTCGGCCACCTTGCTCCACAGCGCGGGCGACAACGGCGAGGCCACCTTCTGGCCCAGTTCTTCCGTGCGTTGCGCGGTTCGCTGCTGCTCGATGTCCGCCGCCAGCTGCTGCGCACGCACGGCACTGGCCTTGGCCTGCACCACCGAAGCGGCCAGGCCGTCACGCTGCTTGGTGAGGGTGCGCCGTTGCGCCGCCAGCTCCGGCGGCTCAGCGGCCCCTTCTGCCGGCGTTCCCAGCTGCGCCAGCTGTTCGTTGAGTCGGTCCAGCTGCGGCTGCAGCGCCTTTTCCAGCGCCTCGGCATCGCGCCGTGCCTGCGAGGCATTCTCGGACAGCATCGCCAGCGTCTCGGTGGCTTCTGCATCGCCACGCTTGCGCTCCACATCCTTCAGGCTGGAATCGATATCCGCCAGCTGCTGCTTCGGCGTGGGGTCCTCATCCTGCGCCAGCACCGGCGCGGACAGCAGGAAGGCGGTGCACAGCAGCAGGACCCACCAGGGCCCCCGTGCACGGATCGATCGCAGGAAAGAAGACACGCAGCCACACCGGTTCGCGCGGACCACCGCGCCTGCGCGCGACTATACGGCAGAGCCGGTCAAGGCCGGATGGGCGGCCCCGCCAGCGTCGCGCATCAGTACTTCAGGCGAAGCTCTTCCACCGTCGGCTGCTGCAGCGCATACCAGTCCTGGAACTCTTCCTCGGTGATCTCATCGGGCGCGTACACCGCCACCGGGTGCCAGTCGTGGTCGGTCGGCAGCGGCTGGCGCGGGCCGGCGCGCAGGCTGTAACTCACACCTTCGTAGTCGACCAGTTCGTCGACCTGCGGCCACTGTTCGCGCGCGAACGCAGATTCACTCTTCAACAGGATCACCTGGTACATCGGCACCTCCACCTCGGTTGGATCAGGAAAACACGGCGCTGGCGGCAGGATACCCCCAAGCCGGTGACAACGGGCGCTCCGCCGGGGCGACGGAACGTTCTGGACACGGCCATCGCCCCGGCTTCACCCGCCCATGGCAAGGCCATCGGCATCGTGGAGGCCCACCCCTGCCACGACCGCCGATGACCGAGCACCCGCCGCTGAAAACCGTCGCCGACCTCAAGCTGCCGCGCTACCTGGGCACCTGGTACGAGATCGCACGCCTGCCGATGCGCCACGAGCCGGAAGGCTGCACCGACGTATCGGCGCACTACACCCTGCTCGACAACGGCAACGTCGGCGTCACCAACCGCTGCCGCATGGACGGCGAGATCGAAGAGGCCACCGGCGAGGCCTGCGCTGTCGACAACGACAGCGCGCGGCTGGAGGTCAGCTTCCTGCCCAAGGGCCTGCGCTGGCTGCCGTTCGCCAAGGGCGACTACTGGGTGATCCAGATCGCCCCGGACTACAGCGTGTCGCTGGTCGGCAGCCCGGATCGCAAGTACCTGTGGCTGCTGGCGCGCGAGCCGCGCCTGGACGCGACCGTGCAGGACCATTATCTGGCGGCGGCCCGCCTGCAGGGCTTCGATCTGTCCGAACTGATCCAGACGCCACATACCGGCAAACCCACAGCCTGAGCCCCACGCACGCATGGACCTGAAAAGCGGTTACCCGTGGTGGGCCGTACGCAACGGACTGATCCAGGCGTTCCCCCCGCTGGAGAAGGATCTGCGCTGCGATGTGTTGGTGGTCGGTGGCGGCATCACCGGCGCGCTGATTGCCGACGAGCTGTCCCACCATGGCCATGACGTGGCCGTGATCGAGCAGCGTGACATCGGCTGGGGCAGCACGGCGGCCAGCACCGCGCTGCTGCAGTACGAGATCGATACCCATCTGCTCGAACTGGCCGAACGCTACGGGCAAGACGCCGCGGCACGGGCGTACCGGGCCTGCGCGGAGGCAATCCCGGCACTGGGCGAAGTGGCACGCGGGTTGAAGGACGTGGATTTCCAGCGCATGGACAGCCTGTACCTGGCCAGCCGCCATCGCGACGTGCCGCGCCTGATGGCCGAAGGTGAGGCGCGGCGCAGCATCGGCCTGGATGCCCGCTGGCTGGACCGCGAAGCGCTTCGCGAGCGTTTCGACGTGGATGCCGGCGGCGCCCTGCTGACCCGCCAGGCGGCGCGGGTCGATCCCTACTGTCTCACCTACGGCCTGCTCAAACGAGTGCGCCGCCGCGGCGGCCATGTGCACGACCGCACCGTGCTGCACACGCTCAAGCCTGGCGCGCAGGGCGTCACCGCGATGACCGAGGCCGGCGCCTCGGTCCGTGCCCGCCACGTGGTCCTGGCCATGGGCTATGCCAACCAGACGTGGCTGGAACAGCGGGTTGCGCGCAACCGCAGCAGCTATGCCTTCATCACCGATCCCATCGAAGCGGACGTGCTCGGCAGGCTGCGCAACACGATGGTGTGGGAAAGCGCCCGCCCGTACCTGTACCTGCGCGCCACCGGCGACCGCCGCCTGCTGGTGGGTGGGCTGGACGACGCCATCGATATCCCCGCCCGGCGCGACCGGCGCGTTGATGGCAAGGCCGGCAAGCTGATGAAGCAGCTGCGGCACTGGTTCCCGCGACTGGATCCGATACCCGCCTTTTCCTGGGCCGGCACCTTCGCCGAAACCGCCGACGGCCTGCCCTTCTTCGGCCCGCACGCGCAGTGGGGACCGCGGGTCCATTTCGCCATGGCCTACGGCGGCAACGGCATCACTTATTCGATGATCGGCGCCCAGCTGCTGCGGGCCCGGATCGAGCGGCGCAGGCATGCGCTGGAATCGCTGTTCGGGTTCGAACGGTTGTAGCGTGCAGCCAGGCATGACCTGGCTCTACCGCAAGCGGGCGCCGACAGGCATCATTCAAGCAACCCCTGCTAGCGTCGGCCTGTACCGCCGCGTGTTGCGTGGCCACCTGTCCGCTGGAGCGCCGTCATGATCCGCCCCCTGACCCTGCTGCTGTGCCTGGCCCTGCCGGGAACCGTGCTGGCCCAGTCCGCCGCTGGCGCCACTGCGCCGCAGGCTGCCGGCCTGGACTTGACGCTGCCGCAGGCGCCGATGCGCTACCTCAACGACCCGGCCCTGCAGCAGGACCCGCCCGGCACCTATTACGGTGACAAGAGCGGCCCGCGCGTGCACGACGATGCGAAGATCGCCGACGTGACCGACGACAAGGTCAAGGTGTCCGGCAGCTTCACCACCGGCATCGGCTATTCGAAGAACGGCGGCAACAGCCACTACAACGCGGCCACGCTGAACCTGAGCAAGAACTACACCACCGATGAAGGCAAGACCCACGGGGTCAACCTCAACATCCACGTGAGTGAGAGCAAGGGCCCGGGCTTCTTCGGCCCGTATGGCGGCTACTACGGCCGCGGGCCGGGCTGGGATTACCCGCCGCCGTACGGCTGGTAAGCCAGCCCCTGTAGAGCCGAGCCCATGCTCGGCTACGGTTGGCCGCAAAGCCGAGCATGGGCTCGGCTCTACAGAGGCCAACGTCAATCCAGCCAGCCATCGCGCTCGCTGTGCAGGATGCGGCCATCATGACCGCTCAGGCGCACCTCTACCTTCTGGTTGCGGGCATTGCGGGCTTCCAGCGACCAGGTCGCACCATCGCGTTCCAGCGAATGGATCTCGCGCAGGCCATGCGACTGCGCCCGTGCCAGCACCTGCTCGGTAGTCAGCAGCGCGCGGCCGCTGTGCTCATCGAAGATCTCGCCGGTCTTCGGGTCAACGTAGACCTCGCTGAAGCGGCCATCGGCGCGGCTCACGTCAGCCTCCCACAGGCCATCATCGCGTTCGATCTCGTGGATCTGGGTGTAGCCGGCCTTGCGCAGGGTCTGTTCAACCTGGGCCATGCCCAGCGGCGCGGCCTGTACGGCCGGCGCGACGGCGAGCAGGGCAACAGTGGCGAGGGTGAGCGACTTCAACATGGGGGTTCTCCTGTTCGTGGCCGGACCATCCCGGCAACGCCACGATGCATGGCCCGGTTAACAGCGCCGTAGCCGTGGCTGTTAGCCGGCTGTTAGTCATCCCCGCCACACTCGCGCCTGTACCCCTCTCTCTTTCGTTACCCGCATGCTCGCCACCCTGCCCCTGCTGCTGGCCCTGGCCAACGCCCCGACCGCCGCCGCGCCCCTGCAGGACCCGGCGCAGCAGGTCGCGCGTCGCGCCGTGCAGCAGGGCCGCTACGTGCCGCTGGAGAGCGTGGTGCGCGATGCGCTCAAGCGCTACCCCGGCCAGCTGCTGGAAGTGGAGCTGGACGACGGCGTCTACGAAGTGGAGATCCTGCGCGGCGACGGCGTGGTGGTGGAGCTGGACTATGATGCGCGCAGCGGAAAGCTGCTGAAGACGGAGCTCGACGACTGATGCGCATCCTGTTGGCCGAAGACGATGCCGCACTGGCACAGCGCCTGGTGCCCCTGCTGGAACAGGCCGGCTATGTGGTGGCGGTGGTCGCTGACGGCCGCGAGGCCGAAGAAATCGGGCAGATCGAAGACCTCCAGGCCGCCATCGTCGACCTCGGCCTGCCCGGGCTGGACGGGCTGAGCGTGATCGAGCGCTGGCGCGGCAACGGCCGCAGCTTTCCGGTGCTGGTGCTGACCGCGCGCGGGCGCTGGCACGACAAGCTGGCCGGCTTCGATGCCGGTGCCGACGATTACCTCACCAAACCCTTCCAGGCCGATGAGCTGGTGCTGCGCCTGCGCGCCCTGATCCGCCGCAGCCATGGCCACGCCAGCCCGCGCCTGCACTGCGGCCCGCTGCAGCTGGACGTCAATGCCGGCCGCTTCGAGCTGGATGGACAGGCGCTGCCACTGAGTCCGCAGGAATTCCGCCTGCTCAGCTACTTCATCCACCACAGCGGACAGGTGATCAGCCGCGACCGGCTGGGCGAACAGGTGTTCGACGGCGGCCACGACCCGGACTCCAACGCACTGGACGTGCTGCTCGGACGCGTGCGCCGCAAGCTCGGCATCGACCTGATCCAGACCGTGCGCGGCCAGGGCTGGCGGCTGGCCGAGCCATGAACCGGCAACCGTCGCTGCGGCGGCGCCTGCTGCTGGCCGGCGGCGTCGGGCTGCTGCTGGTCTCGCTGCTGGCCAGCGCTCTGCTGGGCGAGCTGTTCAAGCGCAGCGCGCGCGACCGCCTCGACCACGAACTGCAGCAGGACATGCTGACCCTGCTGTCACAGGCCGAAGTGGACCCGGACGGGCAGTTGCGCCTGCGCCAGGAACCCAATGATGCGCGCTTCCAGCGCGTGTTTTCCGGTGCCTATTGGCAGATCGCCGGTGCCGATGGCCGCGTGCTGCTGCAGTCGCGCTCGCTGTGGGATGAAACCCTGCCGGCGAAGGCCGCCGGGCCGGCCACGCGCAATCTGCCCGGGCCGCTGCAACAATTCCTGCGTGCACGCGTGCAGCAGGTGCGCCTGCCACGCGCCAGCGAACCGTTCGTGGCCGTGGTCGCCACCGACCGCAGCGCGCTGGATGCCGATGTTGCCGCGTTCCGCAAGCGCACCGCCATCGCACTGGGCGTGCTGGTCGCGGCGTGGCTGGCGGTGCTGGCCAGCCAGGTGCACTTCGGCCTGCGCCCGCTGCATCGCCTCGGTGCGCAGCTGGAACGGGTACGTCGCGGCGATGCGCAGCGCATCGACACACGGGGACTGGGCGCGGAGGTCGCACCGCTGGGTGAGGAACTCAACGCGCTGCTGGACCACCAGCAACGCATGGTCGCGCGTGCGCGCACCAGTGCACAGGATCTGGCGCACGCGCTGAAGACTCCACTGAGCGTATTGGCCACCGAAGCTGACAGCGACGGCACGCATTGGCGTGCCACCATGCGCGAGCAGAGTGCGCGCATGCAGGCCAGTGTTGACCGTTACCTGGCTGCAGGACTGGCTGCCGACCATCGCCAGCGCACCGACGTGGCGGCCGTCGCACAGGCGATGTGCCGGCTGATGGCACGCGTGCATGGCGAACGTGGCATCACGTTCACGGCGGCAGGCATCGATCCGGCGCTGCAGTTCGCCGGCGCCAGTGCGGATCTGGAGGAGATGCTGGGCAACCTGCTGGACAATGCCGGGCGCTGGGCGCAACAGCAGGTCACTGTCGAAGCGGAAACCAGCGAAGGGCAGCTACGCGTCGAAGTGCGCGACGATGGCCCCGGCCTGGCCGCAGACGCGCTGGAACGCGTCACCCAGCGTGGTGTGCGGCTGGACGAGCGCGAAGGCAGCAGCGGGTTGGGCCTGGCGATCGTGGGCGATATCGCTGCCAGCTATGGCGGGCGGTTGCAGCTGGAGAATGCGCAGCCGGGCCTGCGTGCGACGTTGTGGTTGCCAGGCATCGTCAAGCAATAGATCGACCTGGATGCGCCGTTGTAGAGCCGAGCCCATGCTCGGCTCGGGGCAGTGCGAAACGGAGCCGAGCGTGGGCTCGGCTCTACAGGCAGCGCGAAGAGCGCCGACCAAGGTCGGCATCTACCAGAGCAGGTGTTCGCTGCAAATCAACGGTGATGCATCCACCAGCAATCAATCGCGTCCAGCACGATGTGGATGATCAGACCGATACCGAACAACCGCGTTTTCTTCGGCACGCACAGCCCGGCATAGACCGCGATGGCCGGTGCGGTGTGCAGCGGGTGGAACCCGATGCTGCAGCGGTTCGGTGCATAGATCGGGTCGGCCAGCAGATGGTCCAGGTCGATGATCCAGCCCAGCAGCATCAGCAGCCACGCCGAGGCAAAGCGCTTGCGCCAGAACAGCCATGCCAGCAACGCTGGCACGGCGGCATGCAGGAACAGGTGGAAGATCGCGCGCGCGCTCATCGGCAACGGTGGCGCCGGGCAAACCCGGCGCCGTCCATCACACCAGCGGTTCGTCGGACAGGTAGGTGTAACCGGTCAGGCCGGCTTCCAGCGCGTCCGACAGTTCCTGCGCGCGTTCCGGCGACAGCTGCGCTGCAGCCACGCGCTGCGCATAGGTCGCACGCAGTTCGTCCAGGCGGTAACCCACGTAATCCAGCATCACGTCGGTGGTGTCGCCGCGGCGCTGCTGGGTGATGGCGTAGCCATCGGCATCGGCCAGCACTTCCACCGCGTCGGTATCGCCGAACAGGTTGTGGATGTCGCCCAGGATTTCCTGGTAGGCGCCGACCATGAAGAAGCCGATGCGATAGCTCTCGCCCGGCCTCATCTTGTGCAGCGGCAGCGAGCTGTCCAGGCTCTCGTTCTCGACATAGGTTTCCACCATGCCGTCCGAGTCGCAGGTCATGTCGGCGATGATGCCGCGGCGGTCCGGGGTTTCATCCAGGCGCTCGATCGGCACGATCGGGAACACCTGGTCGATCGCCCACACGTCCGGGATCGATTCGAACACGCTGAAGTTGACGAAGTACTTGTCGACCAGGCGCTCGTTCAGTTCGTCCAGCACCGGGCGATGGCTCTTCTCGTCGTAGCTCAGGCGCGCGCGCACGCCGTGGGCGATGGCGTAGAACAGGTCGTCGATGCGCGCACGCTGCGGCAGATCGATCTGGCCCAGCGCGTAGCTGGCCAGGCCTTCGGCATGGAAATGCTGCGCTTCCTGGAACAGTTCCACCGCCGGGCGCACGTCCAGTTCGTCGTGGATCTCGCGCAGGTGGCGGATCGCTGCCGGCTCGTCGTCGTGCTGGTCCGGCACGCGGCCTTCCTGTGCCTCTTCCACTTCCGACACGTTGGCGATCAGCACCGCGTGGTGCGCGGTCATTGCGCGGCCGCACTCGGTGACGATGCGCGGCGGGGTGAGGCCGAACTCTTCGCAGGCATTGGCCAGCGGCTGCACGATGTTGCTGGCGTAGGAATGCAGGCCGTAGTTGATCGAGCAGAAGCTGCGCGAACGGGTACCTTCGTAATCCACGCCCAGGCCACCACCCACGTCGACGTGGGTGATCTTCGCGCCCAGGCGCGACAGCTCCACGAAGTAGCGGGTGGCTTCGCGCATGCCGTTGGCGATGTCGCGCACGTTGGAGATCTGCGAGCCCATGTGGAAGTGCAGCAGGTTCAGGCAGTCGGCGTACTCGGTGTCACGCAGCGACTTCCACAGGTCCAGCAGCTGGCGCGGCGACAGGCCGAACTTGGCCTTGTCGCCACCGCTGTTCTGCCACTTGCCGGCGCCCAGCGAGGCCAGGCGCATGCGCACGCCCAGGCCCGGCTTCACGTCCAGCGCCTTGGACTCTTCCAGCACCAGCTTCAGCTCGGACGGCTTCTCGATGACGATGAAGGTCTGCAGGCCCAGCTTGCGGCCGATCAGGGCCAGGCGGATGTACTCGCGGTCCTTGTACCCGTTGCAGACGATCAGGCCACCCGGGCGGGACAGCGCCAGCACGGCCATCAGTTCGGGCTTGCTGCCCGCTTCCAGGCCGAAGCCTTCGCCGTGGTGGCTGGCCAGGGTGCCGGCCACGCCGCGGGTCTGGTTGACCTTGATCGGGTACACGGCGGTGTAGCCGCCGCTGTACTCCCAGTCCTGCTGGGCCTGGGCGAAGGCCGCCTGCAGCTTGCCCAGGCGCTGGCCGAGGATGTCCGGGAAGCGCACCAGCAGCGGCAGCTTGGCACCGGCCGCGCGCGCAGCGTCCACCACCTTGGGCAGCGATACCACCGGGCCGTCCGCCCCGGTCGGTCTCACCACCATGTGCCCGGCCTGATCCACGTCGAAGTAACCGTCCGCCCAATGCGGGATCGAGTAGGTCTTGCGGGCTTGGTCGAGGGACCAATCGGTCATTTCAGTCGGCCTTGTTGGCAATAAAAGGGGGGGCATGATAACGCCTATATGCCCACAGGTTCGTTATCATGCGCGCCCGCGCCCGTGACAGGTTCCAACCTGAACGGGCCGATCCGTCCGGATGTGGCATCTGTGCCACGCGGCCCCGCCCGCCAGCCCGGCTCCACCCCTCCGAACAGGACTGTTTTCCAATGACTGACAGCAACAACTGGTACATCGAACACTTCGAGCGCACCGGCTCGGCCATCGGCTACCGCATCACCGGCAAGCTGGACGAGGTGCAGTCGCCGTTCCAGAAGATCGAGATCTTCCAGACCACCGACTGGGGCAACCTGATGACCATCGACGGGGCCATCATGCTGACCAGCAAGGACAACTTCTTCTACCACGAGATGATCAGCCACCCGGTGCTGTTCACCCATGCCGCACCCAAGCGCGTGGTGATCATCGGTGGCGGCGACTGCGGCACCCTGCGCGAAGTGCTCAAGCACAAGGGCGTGGAGAGCGTGACCCAGTGCGACATCGACGAGCAGGTCACCGTGATGGCGCGCAAGCACTTCCCGGAACTGTGCGACTCCAACGACGACGCCCGCGCCGAGCTGCTGTTCGACGACGGCGTGGCCTACATGGCCAACTGCCCGGCCGGCAGCGTGGACGTGGTGATCGTCGATTCGACCGACCCGGTCGGCCCCGGCGAAGGCCTGTTCAACAAGGCCTTCTACGAGAGCTGCTTCAAGGCCCTGAAGGACGACGGCATCCTGGTGCAGCAGTCCGAATCGCCGCTGATGCAGCTGGACCTGATCAACGAAATGCGCACCGAGATGGGCAAGGCCGGCTTCGGTTCGTTCAAGACCCTGCCGTTCCCGCAGCCGTGCTACCCCACCGGCTGGTGGAGCGTGACCATGGCGCGCAAGGGCGACAGCAGCTTCGACTTCCGCCAGGCCGACTCGGCCGCCAAGACCTTCAACACCCTGTACTACACCGCCGCGCTGCACACCGGCGTGCTGGTGACCCCGCCGTTCGTACAGGCGGCATTGAAGGGTTGATCCAAACAAAAACCCGCGCTGGCGACAGCGCGGGTTTTCTGCCTTCTGTAGAGCCGAGCCCACGCTCGGCTGCTCTTCGGACAGGTTGCGGTAAACCCAGCCGAGCATGGGCTCGGCTCTACAGTCAAAGCGCCCAGATGCCCGCAATCACCGCCACCACCAGGCCCCACTTGATCAGCTGGTAGGCCACCACGCTGCGCTCTCTGAGCGCCTTGGCCTTCAGGCGTACCTTGTACAGGCCGCCGAACGCCTTGTTGACGCCACCGGTCGGGTCACCCGGCAGGTTCGGCGATGCACCACCGGCCAGCAGCGTGGCCGCCACCGCGCGGTTGAACAGGCCCGGCAGGCCGAAGCGCAGCGGGCGGGCGATGTCGCAGAACAGGATCACCCGGTCCTGCTGCGTCTCGTTGTGCGCATGGTGGATGTAGGTCTCGTCGAACATCATCCACTCGCCGTCGCGCCAGCTCTTCTTGATGCCGTCCACTTCGATGTAGCAGGCATCGTCGTTGGGCGTGCTCAGGCCCAGGTGCAGGCGCAGCGAGCCAGCGAACGGGTCGCGGTGCGGGCGCAGCTCACTGCCCGGTGGCAGCTGCGCGAACATCGCCGCACGCACGTCCGGGATCGACTCGATCAGCGCCGTGGTCTTCGGGCACAGCGTCTTCGCCGACGGGTGCGACGGGCCGTACCACTTCAGGTAGAAGCGCTTCCAGCCACGACGGAAGAACGAATTGAAGCCGGCATCGTTGAACGTGCTGGAGGCAGCGATCTTCTGCGCGTCGCGCAGCGCCAGCGCCTCGTCGCGGATCATCTGCCAGTTCTGGCGCAGCGGCTCCAGCTGCGGGAACTCTTTGCCCGGGTCCAGGAACGGCGTGGTCGGCACCTTCGAGAACATGTACATGACCACGTTGATCGGGGCCATGAAACTGGAGTGGTCCAGCAGCTGGCGCGACCAGCGCGCGCGGACCTTGCCACGGAAGTGGATGTACAGCACGCAGGCCACGAACAGCGCTGCAATGACGATTTTGATGATCAAAGCACTTTCCTCCAGCCGCGGCCGGAACGGGAAACGGGGCGATGCACGGCCAGGCGGCCAGCACCGGTTCGGAACGCGGCAGGGGACGGGGACGTGCCGGAGGGGGGCGGCCGCCGATGTCGCGGGTTAACAGCTTATGGTCGGCAGGGCGTGCGCCGGGGTCAAGCTGGACGTGCGTGGCGTTCAGCGCGCCGCCGATGAATGGGCTGGAAGCGCGCCCAACTCATTGATCCAGCGGGGCAATCCTTATAAGTGAGACAGAATTGTCCGATTCTGCGTGACGAACTGTTCCAGCCACGACCCCGACATTTCTCCGACAAATCGTGGAATAGCGAACTGGCGAGTACTAAAATTAACGAAAACTTAGTAACTCCCTGTAACACCGGTTCGCTTGACGCTTTGCGCCACCCACCGGGTCGTTCGAGACCCCGACATGCATCTTCCTGCTCTTCCCCCCTCCTCCTGCGGCAATGATGCCGCCTCCCCGCTGCTGCTCAAGCGCGGCGAACGTTTCCTGGCCCCCGACGTCTACCGCACCTGCCTGGACGGGCGCGAGGCGGTCATCAAGGACTACTCCCGCTACCGCGGCACTCCCGTTTCGCTGATCGCGCGACTGATGGTGCGCCGCGAGGCCCGCATGCTGCAGCGCCTCGGCGGCTGGAAGCATGCCCCCGCGCTGCTCGGCACCCTCGGTGGCCTGGCTCTGGGTATGGAGTTCATCCCCGGCCAAACCCTGAGCACCGCGCAGGCCGTCGGCAATGACGTGTTCGAGCAGCTGCAACACGCGCTCAGCCGTCTGCACGCCGCCGGCATCACCCACAACGACCTGCATGGCACCAACGTGGTGGTCAGTGGCGGCGTGCCGGTGCTACTGGATTTCACCTCCGCCTGGCGCGTACCCCGCTGGCTGCGCCGCGGCCCGCTGAGCCGGCAGATGCGCCGCAGCGACATGAAGAACCTGCTGAAGATCCGCCAGCGCGTGACCGGCCAGGCGCCGAGCGCCGCGCAGGCCGCATTGGTGGCCGACCCGGGCTGGGTCGCCGCCGTGCGCCAGGGCTGGAAGCGGTTCTACAAGTGGGCCAAGCGGCGGTAGGGGTCGAGCTCGCTCGACCGCTTTACCGCTCTTTGTAGAGCCGAGCCCGCGCTCGGCTGCTGTTCCTGCATCGCGCGAAATGCAGCCGAGCATGGGCTCGGCTCTACAACATCCCGCCGAGCGGGTTACAACGCGTCCGCGTCCAACTCGCCGGTACGGATACGCACCACGCTGCCCAGGTCGTACACGAACACCTTGCCGTCCCCAATCTTGCCGGTGCCGGCGGCCTTCACGATGGCCTCAACCACCGCCTCCACCTGGTCATCGGTTACCGCCACTTCCAGCTTCACCTTCGGCAGGAAATCGACCACATACTCCGCGCCACGGTACAGCTCGGTATGGCCCTTCTGGCGACCAAAGCCCTTCACTTCCGTCACCGTGATCCCGGTAACCCCACGCTCGGCCAGCGCTTCGCGCACGTCGTCGAGCTTGAACGGCTTGATCACCGCCATGACCATCTTCATCGTCTATCTCCTGTCTTCCGGCGTGGAGGATAGCGCCTGAACACGGCCCGTGCGAAGCCGCTGCCGCCTGTCCGGGCAGTGGGTGCCGGCAGTATCCTTGTGCCCGAACGGCCTGCCCGCGCCGGATGCACGGGCCCACCCCCACGGAGCACCCCATGATCGACCTGAACCAAATCGATGACCTCGCCCGTCGCCTCAGCGACCTGGTGCCGCCGGGCCTGCGCGAATCGCGCGAGGAACTGCAGGCCACCTTCAAGAGCGCGTTGCAGGCCGGCCTGGCCAAGCTGGACCTGGTCACCCGCGAGGAGTTCGAAGTGCAGCGCGCCGTGCTGCTGAAGACCCGCCAGAAGCTGGACGCGCTGGAAACCGCCGTGCGCGAGCTGGAAGGGCGCGGCGCCGCAGAATGAAAAAAGGAGGCGCACTGCGCCTCCCGTTTACAGATTATTTCCCGGATGGGGCCTTGCAGCAAGGCCCACCGGGCGCCCTAGACTCGCCGGCCTGTCGATCCGGCAGGACACGCAGGGGCAGTGCCGATGGCGCAGGACACCGAATGGACACCCGTTTCGCATGACACCTGCGACCAGATCGCCGGCCCGTTCTATCACGGCACCCGCGCTGACCTGGCCGTGGGCGACTTGCTGAGCGCGGGCTTCCGCTCCAACTATCGCGACAGCGTGGTGATGAACCACATCTACTTCACCACGATTGCCAAGGGCGCCGGGCTGGCTGCGGAGATGGCCCGCGGTGAAGGGCGGCCGCGCGTGTATGTGGTGGAGCCGACTGGACCGTTTGAAGACGATCCGAATGTGACCAACAAGAAGTTTCCCGGGAACCCGACGCGGTCGTATCGGAGTGCGCAGCCGTTGCGGGTTGTGGGGGAGATTGTGCAGTGGGAGCTCTACGACGCGGAGTTCGTTCGGCAGTTGAAGGCGTTTGTTGCTTCGGGGAGTGGGGAGATCATCAACTGATGGCCTGCTGGCGCTGGGCGTTGCGCACTTCTTCATCGGCTTCATAGATGTCCAGCCCGAGCTCAATGCCGCGCTCACCCAAGGCGAGCAGCGCGCGAGGCGATAGCGAGACACCACCGTTGCTGCTGCCCATGAAAAGGCCACAGAACAGATCAGGTCGGAAGCGTGCCAGAGCCTGCCATACGGCGAGATCGCCGGTGAGTTGATCGAGGATTTCGAAGATCTGCGCTTCCAGATCTTCAGGCTCACGACGCGCCGCATCAAGTTGCCAGCTTCCAGTCCTGGCGATACGCACGGTGCCTGATTGGTTGCCTCTGAGTTCCTGGCCCTTGTGATGCGATGCGGTTGGAGTCGCCCCGAGCAAGGCACTGACTTCTTCGGGCAGGAGGTCGTCGCCGAAGAATCGGAGGGTCACCAGGGAATGATCGAATGCTGCCATCGGAATTCAGTTGTCCTTTTCGGAATCTCTTCCAATCTATATGTCTCATCGACGTCAGGTCAGCTTTCGGCCAAAAGCGGACGCCCCGTACACAAGTCTGAGTGGGCTCGTAGGCGATCGTGCGGTTCAGCACATCGCTCCAGCTTGCCGCGAACTGTTCGCCAGCCAGGCTTGCGAGACCACCAGATTGAGACGGGGCAACGCGCTGTTGTCCGGCATCTGTTCGCGGTTGAGCAGTTCGATGGCGACGATCTCGTAGACGGGCAACCATAGGTGCACGTTTTTCCTATGTTGCGCGAGGTCTCAAAACCTTTGGTTGCAAGGGCCCGCGGATAGGGCAGGCGTCAGCTGCGGACTGGCCCTAGCCATCCACCGATGGTGCAGAGCATCGTCCTCATGCCGCTCCAAACTCGCCGATCCTTGAAAAATGAGCAGATCTCTTGAAGAGCTGGAGGAGGGCGACGGTCGCGCAATGCGGACGAAGCATCCGAATAGTGCCAGCCACTCAGGAGCAACGGGGGCCGTGATCGCCAAAGTGGCGCTCGCTTTAGATCTCGGGCTGTCGCCATCCGCATCGGTGATGAAACACTCGATCTTAGTGACATCAGCACCGTCGCTCGCCAATTGCCACAGCGCCGCCCGCCATGCCACTAGGTGCGCATCGGCGGCCAGCTTTTCCATGATCCGCATACGCCAGCTCGATACGTTGAGCTTCGGGAAAATGGTCTTGAAATCTGCATCCAGCTGTTCCTCGTGCGAGGACATTGGAATGACCCGTAATGGTCGCTCTTGTTCGTAGCATGTGGAGACTGTCGTTGAATCCAACTCAACCGAGATGGAGGCGCACATGCAGCAATTTTTCTGCCGGCGTGCTTACAAGCTCACGAAACTGCCAGGGCAAGCCCCCAGTGGTGAACTGGCGCACTCCCGATTTCGCGCCGGACGTCCATCAACCGAGTCGCCGTACAACATGCTTCCCATACGAAAAATAGAGGAATCCGATAATCATCGCGTGCACGACTGCAACTGGTATGTACTGCTTCCAGAGAAGAGTCAGCGCCAAGCCCACCCCTGGTATAAGGTAGATCGCAAGAATAGTTGCCCACTTTCCGTCATGCCCCACAGCTAGAGATTCGCCATTCTTGGCGCCTGACCCGGAGATGAACCAAGCCAGCGCAAACGCCGAGACAAGCATGATCCAGAATGGCGGATTACTTCGACCCTCCAGGAAGTCAGCTCCTAAGTATCTCAGCAGCATGATCACGAAGATCGTCTGAAGGACCATAAAGATTGCGACAAGAACCGAACCGCCGAAGCGACGCCAACCTGCGTCGAACTCGGCCCACATCTCCAGGTTGCTCGCAACGAGAAATGCATATGAGTATGGAGCCCGCAACATTCGCAGCACCCTGGTAGACAATCCTATCGAGCCTCTTGGTGCTTTCCCGGACATCCCAGTAGTCCTCAGCCTGCTGCAATTCGCTTCATATCGGGCCTCTTCCTCATGATCTGAAGAGCACCATCACGCCGTTCCTAATTCTTGACTTCTAAGGACGCCTGCCATTCAGAGAGCTGCTTCCCGGCATTCGGCCCAATGGTGGGAGTGTACTTCAGGTGCCGCATCGGCATGTCGGCCATGCTCTATGTCCGCTTCCGGCCAAGAGCAGACATTGGCGAACTGGATATTCTGGCCCCCCTACCCGGAAGCGGCTCAACTGAACCTCACTGGGCCGAAAGTGGTACTGGATCGCGCGCAATGATTCATGGAAACTCTACGCATCACATACAGAACTCCGCTTCCTATGTTGCTCGAAGCCACCCCGCATGCCCAAGAGTGGCTCCAGCAGTTTCACGTCGTCGATCGACAGGTCGCACGCCAGCTGCTGCGCCGGCTGACATTGGTTTCCCAGTCAGATTTCGACCAGCATATCCAAGCTCTAGTGGAAGACATCTTGGCGAAGAACCCAAGCGAGAACTTCGCCGTGCTCATTGTCTCCGAGCCACTCCCAGGTAAGTTCGAAGCGGACAAGGAACGACGTGTTCCCGGAAGTAGTGCCGATCGCATCAAGCACATCATCGAGAATCTCAGTCGAGTTCATGGAAACCGGGTCAGAGCTAATCCAACGGTAGATAGTATGAGAGCGGACCGGATTCGAAACGTTTTACTCGTCGAGGATTTCATTGGATCGGGGGACCGAATCACGGGCTATTGGCGCGAGCGGGCGCCAAAATCCATCAAGAGCTGGATCTCCTACGGTTGGACAAGGCTTTGGGTGGCTGCCTATGCAGTGATGGACGAGGGTCTTTATGCCATGCGAAGGGGGCTGCCGATCGACGATGCGCGCGTTGCCACAGTGATCCCGAAGAAGCACAAGAAGCTCGGATTAATCGGCCCGATGGCACTTGTTGCCCAGAAGTATGGCGAGCGCCTCGTCGGTCGAAATTGGCGGGGGTACGGCAGTGGCGGCGGCCTGACGGTGTTCCAGCATGGATGCCCCAATAACACGCCCGCAATCCTGTGGTGCAGCAAGGGCAGATTCAAGGCGCTGTTTCCAGATCGCGGCATCCCACCGGAACTACAGAAATCGTTTGGCCAACTCAATGTTCCAGCCGCAGCGGAAGATCTCTGGACATTCAAACAGTACCAACTGGCCCTCTCGCTGCTCGATCGACGGCCAAGCGGCGTCATGCCGCCGGATCACATCCAGTTGGCGATCGCTCTGGGATTGGCCAGCGCGTATGGTCGGTGGAGTGACGAGCGCCTTCAAGCGCAAATGACAATTCCGATTGGCGACATAAGGGAGCTACGTTTCGACGCGTACCGGTTGAACCTGATAGACAAATCCAATCACCGCTTGACGACCTTCGGTCGAGCGCTCCTAGACCACATGCGTAAACCGCCCACTGCCCATCGTCGTGCAAAGCCTACTCGCACAAAGAGGCTTCCGCAATTGTCGGACCTGTACTACCCTTCCAGCTGTGGAGGGGTGTCCCGGGATTAGTCGGATCGAGCCGAACCTTGGCTCGTACCAGTCACGTTGGTGACAGGGTTCGGGGAGTCCCCGAACCTGGAAGCTTGCGCGTCTTCATCGAAGTTACTTCGCTCCTCAGAGCTTCGATGGAACGCCTTTACCTCTGAGGCGCGAAGGAACCACGCTGTCGCGGGTTCGCGGAATCAAAGTAATGATCGGGCCACCCCTCCATGCTCTCGCTAAGAACCTTTCAGCGCGCGGCTACCCGGCCGACTATGCGGCGCGCGTACTCGATGCGGCGCGCGCGATGGACGCCAAGCGGGTCCCCACCATCTTCAGCCTAATGCATCTGGCGGTGTTGACTCGAACCCGATGGTTGGACCTTCGTAACATCGTGCTGCGCAAGGGAGAGGCCTACCGAACGTTCACCATCGGTAAACGGGCTGGCGGACGCCGCCTGATCTGCGCACCTCATGAAAACCTTCGACGAGTCCAGACATGGATCCATCAAAACATCCTATGCTCGCCGGGCGCTCAAGCGCTCCTGCACCCGGCTGCTACTGCTTACAGGCCGCAAGCCTCGATCCTTAAGAACGCCGGAGCCCACGCGGGTGCCGAATGGATGGTCAAGCTTGATATCAAGGACTTTTTCGAGTCTATCTCGGAACGGCAGGTCTACTACGTTTTTCGCAAGCTGGCCTATCCGGCCTTGCTGAGCTTCGAGCTCGCACGACTGTGCACGAGGCGGGTCCCACCGCGTAAGGACGGCCATCCACGTGTGCGCGACCAGTTAGCTAGATGGGTTAACTGGGACCCAGAGCGCAAGGGAGGACCCTATGCATTCGAGACGCAGGTGGGTCATCTCCCTCAGGGGGCGCCGACAAGCGCGATGCTCGCCAACCTTGTCGCGAGCGACCTCGACGCAAAAATCGCGCCTGTTGCGGCCTGCTATGGTGCAGCCTACACGCGTTATGCCGACGACATCGTGCTGACCTTCTTGGATGGCTCCAAAGAGACATGCGCGGTAGTGTTCCGAAAGATTGCGCAACTAATCCAACGGGAAGGGTTCCGAGTCAATCGCAGCAAGTCTCGTGTAGTCGGCCCAGGGGGACGAAAGGTCGTGACCGGACTGGTCATAAATGACGTGAGGCCGCGTTTGCCTCGATCGTTCAAGAGCGATATCGAGCTCGCGATCTATC
Source organism: Stenotrophomonas sp. CASM110 (assembly GCF_049384345.1). Classification (NCBI taxonomy): domain Bacteria; kingdom Pseudomonadati; phylum Pseudomonadota; class Gammaproteobacteria; order Lysobacterales; family Lysobacteraceae; genus Stenotrophomonas; species Stenotrophomonas sp. CASM110. The sequence goes on along the minus strand of NZ_JBMRGI010000014.1, from coordinate 102,215 downwards.
ACATCGGCAAGCATGGGCTCATGAGCCATATGAAACGCCGTGAATCCAGGCGGCCGCTCGGATATCTCAACCATCTAGTGGGAAAGATCCTTTACTGCCATTCGGTCGAACCGGCCTTCGCCGGTGTTGCGATGACTAAGCTGCGGCAAGCGCTCGCGCCTCAACGCGAGCTACTGGAGGTTGCGATGGCATTCGAGTCTCCGGAAGCTTCGCCGGCAAAGTTTCACTCGCTCTATCGGATAATCTTCGCCCCCTCCTAGTGACACCAGCGCAGGGGCGCTGACTACTCAACGCTACAATTGAGCTTGCCCTAGATGCCCTGCATTTCAGCTTGGGAACAAAAAGTTCTCCTTCTTACCCTGATAGATTTTCCCAGTACTTACTCCCCCCCCTGATGCCCGCTCCCGGCCAGAAGCGGACGCTCACAATATTTCAACCACGCCCAATCACGAAGCGGTTTGGCCCTGAGATAATTTCCGAGCCAGCCTCACTTGAACATCTCCAACAGATCCCTGTCTTCATGCCGCTGCTCCCACGTGGAGAGAAAACAGAAGCTCACACCACTTCGCATGGCAGCCTTCTGAAACCCGGCAAGTTCCTCCTTCGTAACCGGGTACTCAACCGGATCAAAGTGCAGAATCCCCCACGGCTTGACGAAAGAGAACCCAGGCAGGAGTTCCGAGAAGATCGCCTTGAGCTGGGGCTGGAGAGTAGAGAAGTCCTTGATCGGACCCGCGCGATTGCCAAGGGCATGGCACTGGCGACGGATGGTCCTGTCTCCACCCACCACGCGCGCGATGAAGTGGTCCTGGTGCACTTGAACGTAGATCAGCTGACGGCGAAACATACTCATCCCCTTCTCAACCCCACACGCTCAATAGCCGTCCACGTGCCTGCATGCCTTTCCATCAAAGCGCCTGGGGCGCCTTTAGCGCGCTTGAACCCCGGCGCAGCAGATGCAACGCAACCAGGAACGGCCACAGCGAGTTGATCGATGAGAACAGCCGCTGTGTCAGCCCCCTGAACCCTTCCGGATCCATCCCCACCACGTTCAACCAGAGATACACAATGCCCGCGATGCTCACCAATGCGGTCACGGCGTACGCCCTTCGGTTTGCAGACCACGCGCTCAATTCGATATGCGACATCGCCGGTGCAATGATGTTTGCGATACCGATGGTGTAGAAGCCGTGCATCGGATGGCCCATGGGCCAGAGCCCGTTGGTCAGCATGGAGATGCCAAATACCAACCAGCAGATCGCGCCTACGGCAATCCGGCGGCCGGACTCCCGCCATACCCCGATGGCAAACGCCACGAAGCTCACGCCGGAGCCGATGGCGGCAATCCTGGCGCAGATGCTTGCGAGCGTTGGCGCCTGCAGCAGCTCGCTGGCGTGCTGTGCAAGCGGGTTGTAGCCCGGCGCAAGCACGGCGGCAACGCTGGTCCAGAACAGGAACCACGGAAGCGGGATCAGACCCGCAGACAGAAGAAGTCGATTGCGGCGTAGCACGTACAGTGATCCTTGTTTGGCCTGCGCCAGTGGGTGGAATCCGTTCAGACGCCGCGAACCCGTCCTGCTCCGGGCAGGACAGCTCCGGTTGACTACAGAAGTAGTCAGATTGCGCGCGGCACTCGGTAGGTTCAATAGGCAAGAAGTCATTTAAACCATCCAGCGGGTGTCGCAGCGGTTCGGTTGCATGAGCGATCACACATGTCCGATGGGCGAGTGCTGTCGCATTTGCCGCGCCTTACATCTCTGACGGAAGGTTCTGTCGACTCCGTTCCAGAAGTGCCGTTCCGCCTAGCGCGCCAATGCTCTAGCCGCTTTCCTCGCTATGCGACAATGCCAAAAGCGTCTCGGGTTTTGGCGGCATTGACCCCTACCCGTTGGCATTCCGAACAACTGCAGGTAATCGTTACCGCGCCACCGTGCATCGGTGGTCGGGACTCGAAAGCCCGTTTTGTTGGGAAGTAGTTTGCGCTTGCCAGCCGGCACCATCGCGCGTGGTGCCGGCTGGCAATCCGTCTGCCGGCTATGGCGGGCGGGGCGTGGGGGTCTTGTACCCGCCGGTTCCCAACATCCGGTTTTCGAGCCACGCTCTGCCCGCCACCTTTATCGGTGGCGGCGTCCGCCTGCATGCACGGAGCCCGCCATGTCTACACCGCACTCCCCGCCCCCGCCGCCCATCCAGCAAGTGCCCTCGGCCGCGCCAGCCTTGGATCCCAACAGCCTCATCGCCATCCTGCACGCCATCGGCGCGGGCCCTGCGGCCGATGGCCGGCCCTGGCCCGAGCAGCACCCTCTACGCAGCCGGCAGATGCAGTTGTCCGACGCCGACTGCGCCCTCACCGGCCAGCGCGTCGTGCAGGAGATCCTGCTGGCGGCCGAGCGCACGCGCCAGAACGGCGAGCCGGAGCAGTACGTCGGCGACCGGGTAATGGAGGGGCTGGTGATGGCCGATCTGGCGCTGACCGCCTTCATCCACGAGCGGATGCGACCCAAGGACTGAGCGCGCTTATGGCGCGGACCTTTCTGCCTGTGTGCGGGGTGACGAATGAAGATGCATGGCCTGGCCGCTGTAGCGGTGTGCATCGCGGTGATCGGCGCGATGTGGGTGGAGTGGCCCGAGCCCGCGGGCGATCAGGTCTGGGCCTACCAGAAGCTGCAGCCAGCCGATTACCGCCTGCTGCACAGTGATGCACTCGGCTTCGTGACCGCGAAGGCCCACGAGGGTTTTGAACTGCACGCGCGCTATGCCGGGGTAATGTCCTTCGAGATCCGCTGCAAGGGCGTGCTGGTGATGGAGGTGGAGAACGCGCCCTCGCGCGTGCTGATCCGCATGCCCGCCGATGCACGGTGGCGGGCGCCGGATATCGAACGGCTGCGCATCAGCTTCGAGCGTTGGCTGGATCTGCACCAGAGCCAGGGGCGATTGCTGGTGGAAAGCGCGGGGCCTTCGTGGGTTGAGGCACGGTTCGGGCGCTTCAATGGGTTGGTGCTGGATGAGCAGCGGTGTCTGCTTGGGGCGCCAGCCCACCGCCAGGCCGCTCCCACCAATTACCTCAGCGCTGAAGTGCCCTCGTAGGCTGACGCTCACGGTTGCGCTGTGCCTGCACCGCATGCGGCACAGCAACTGGTCAGGGGCCAAACCCCAGCGCCATCGCAACCACTTTCCCATCCCGAACGTAGAAGCAAATGCTCGATCCACCTTCCGAGAACCCACAGGTGCGCTCGACATCGAAGTCCCCCAGCGTTGCCTGCTCTGTCTTCCCCTGGCCATATCTGCGTGCTGTGCCGATGGCCTCGGACGCCGGATCACCCATCGCAACGCCTTTCAGCTTCACGCCGCGCAGGCTCTCGGTTCTACCTGCAGTGGGTTGCGCCGCGCTGATCGATGAAACGCGGATCTCATCAATGGTTCGGAACTACGGAGCCACGTCAGGGTTGGAGGTGATCAGCACCTCCAATCGGGTAGTGGGATCCAGGTATCTACGCCGCATCAGTCCTGTGGCATCCACGACCAGCTCGCCATCACCATAGCGGCGCAGGAAATCCCTCTCGCTGTAGACATGCGGGATGAAACTTCCATCGCAGAAGGCTTTCGATACAAAGTCCACGCGTGGATTCCCTGCGGGGAAGCCTGCTGCTGCAGGCAACATACCCAGCGCAATCAAGATGAGTCTGCGTGTCTTCATGACAACTTCGTCCATCCATCTGAAAGAATGATCACAGAGCATTCTTGACTCGGATAGCCCACTCGTTCCAGAGGCGTATCACCATTCCGGATGATAGCGGTCCTTGTACTCGTCTTGAATCAGTCCTTGGTTCACATAGCGCCCCTGACTGGTCCTCAGCACGTCCCGCGCGAACCTCAAGGCGCCGTCAACCGAATCAAACGTCCACTCGGTACCGAAGGGATGATCCGGATCCACCGCCTCGAACTCGTACACATCGATGAAGCCAGGCGCTCCATTGTCAAATACTTCGCAAAGACGAACCCTCCAGGCGTTCAGATTGGCCTGCTCAATGGAGACAAAGCGAATCACACGCTGATCCAACTCATATCGATCGGGGAGCAGCTGCTCGACATCGCGGCCCGCCGAAAGATTGCCTGTTACATCCAGATCACAAAGATAGCGCTGCAATGGATCCCTCATTCCGTTGAGAAAATTGACCAGCAAGTGAGCATCGGCGACTTCCGGAGCGACTAGGACGCCTCGCCCGAGGCATAGTGCCATGCACCCGACGATTGGCCGTTGTAACGGCTATCGATGTCCTCCAGCCATACCTTCAGATCCATCAGAAACCTTGCATGGTCGAAGTCCTTGAACTTCACCCTGCCCAGTTGCTCCGCCAACTGCTCAAGCAATTCGCGGGAGACATACCGCATTTTCTCCTTCATCGAGAGCGGAACGATGGTCGGCAGGTCAAGCATCACATCGGTATAGAACTCCGCCTTCTTTCGTCGAAACTGCACTCTTCGCTTGAAATCCAGCTCGGGATCTCGACACACGAAAAGCAATGCCACAGAAGCCACTTCGTTCCCGTAGCTCCTGGACTCGAATGTGGCGGAGCGCTCTACGTAATGACTTTTTATCCTGCCAACATGCGACTCCCAGTCGCTGTCCGCCACGAAGTTCAGTTTCATCAGTCCCACGCTCCATGTCAGTGCTGCGCGCGCATCCCGCACCTATTCGAGCAGGTCGTGTAGATCGATGCCAGACGGATTCACCAGGCGCTTCTCGCGACCCACATGGTGAAGCTCGAAGGTGCCTTTCTCTGAATCGATGACACGGGTGCCATCAAGCACCGCCAGAAACCCGAAGACCGCCGAACGGGCAGCTTCACCGGCAACGGCTCGCAACATGTCGGCTTCTACAGCGGACAAGCTGTTGAACCATTCGGACCGTGCCAACAGGTCTGGGGCCACCCGACGGCCCGGTGGATACGCCAGGTTCGAGATCGTACTACCCACGGATGATTCAAGCACATAGCGCTGGATAGCGGATACAAATTCGTCAGCTTTCATGCCACTCCCCCGGCTTCGAAAATGAGCCGGAACACATTCGCCTGTCCGGACCTGCTGCCTCTTGTCCCCGCTCAGCCCGCCTCTCGCAGGCAGTGCGGCACAGCATGAACTCAATCCCGTCCAGACGAGTTCAGATCAAGCGGAATACCCTCCGCAACACAGATTTTCCGCAACGCGGCCTCCAGCTTGCTGCCGTTTTCCAACGTTTTCAGTGTCACTGCAATCCCACCAGTGATCCCAAGCTTCCTCTGTGCACTTTCGGAGAGAGACAGCTCAAGCTCCATGCGCCGCAGAGAGATATGCACCAGACCGCCATAGCAAGGCTCAAGACCTCCACCGACCTCGATATGGGCGTGCGCCATGCCCAACTCTTCGTCCTGGTCGTCATACGCCTTCGCGTTCTGCAATACCACGTAACGAGACGGATTCGTCGAGCTGTCGGCCAAGCCAACTACGATGCAGTAGTCATCTTCCTCTATGGAAACGACTTCGGCCTTGAATCTGTACATTTCCCGGGTACTCCTGACATGTGGAAAACTCAATGTCTACTCCGCCGCTGTCCTGGTGCCGCTCTCAGCACGCAGGGTCGTATCGTTGTCACCCTTCCAGCCCACCTGGGTGCCACTCGCCCCGCCTGCGAGCCCATCCGTACTTTTGTCTGTTCCCCCGCCGCTCGATCATCAAGGGCGGCGCCAACGTCAGGGGCGGTCTGTACTGACGGAAACCGAGCCGTCTTCCAGCAGGTGGACGCTTACATATGCGTCTGGCGGAGGTATCCGATCGATCGACGCCCCTGCGGGGAGAATGTCCCAACTTGTGATCGGGCCGCAGACTGTCCTATGCACCAATCGGCGACTATCCAACCCTCGCTTGGCAAGCTCGGCCACAACTACTTCAGGCGGCTGGCGGTCGAAGCCCTTGTAGGCTGTGCACGTCTCTCCCGTCTGGCCAATGGGATACGTTGAACTCTCCACCTCATCCCGGCACCCCGGCAGGCCCATGGCGAGCGAGAGGGCCATCAGTACTCGAATGCACTGCATTTCAGCTCGCTCCTTTCCTTCACTGCCCTGTAGTACGCCTTGTCTGACGCAAGACCTGCGAGACCGCCATCGCAGAGCCGCGCTGCACAGATCATTTGCCCTCGATGCGCACGCTGCACCCTTTGCAGGCAGAAATACCCCGAGACGCATTGCCGGCAAACCCCGATAGTCCCACGCAGATTACCTGCCGCACCATCAGGCGTCTTTCTGCAGGAATCCACACATGAGCCTGGCGCTGGTCCACAGCCGTGCCCGCGCCGGGGTCGATGCCCCGCTGGTGCGGGTGGAAGTGCACCTCTCTGGCGGCCTGCCTGCCACCCAGATTGTCGGCCTGGCCGAGACCAGCGTGCGCGAATCGCGCGAGCGCGTGCGTGCCGCGCTGCTCTGTGCACGCTTCGACTTTCCGCAGCGGCGCATCACGCTCAACCTCGCGCCTGCCGACCTGCCCAAGGAAGGTGGGCGCTACGACCTGGCCATCGCGCTGGGCATTCTTGCCGCGAGTGGCCAGGTCGATCCGCAGTCGCTGCTGCAATACGAGTTCCTGGGCGAGCTGGGGCTGACCGGCGAACTGCGGCCGGTGGCCGGAGCGCTGCCTGCTGCGATTGCGGCGGCTGATGCCGGCCGCATCCTGGTGGTGCCGCCCGGCAATGCCGCCGAGGCGGCGCTGGCCGAGCACGCGGATGTGCGCGTGGCGCGCACGCTACTGGAGTGCTGTGCCGGTCTGGGCAATCCGCGCCTGCTGCCGCCCGTGGAGCGCGTGGACACGACACCGTTGCCCCTGCCCGATCTGGCCGAAGTGCGCGGGCAGGCGCATGCACGGCGCGCGTTGGAAGTGGCGGCCGCCGGTGGGCACCATCTGTTGTTGATCGGCAGCCCTGGCTGCGGCAAGACGCTGTTGGCTTCGCGCCTGCCCAGCCTGTTGCCGGATACTGAGGAAGCCGAGGCGTTGCAGCTGGCCGCGATTGCCTCGGTGAGTGGCGAAGGGCTGGACCCAAGACGATGGCGGCAGCGGCCCTTCCGGGCACCGCACCACAGTGCGAGCGCGGCGGCGCTTGTGGGTGGCGGCAATCCGCCCTGCCCTGGCGAAATCTCGTTGGCCCATCACGGCGTGCTGTTCCTGGATGAGCTTCCGGAGTGGAACCGCAGTGCGTTGGAGACCCTGCGAGAGCCGCTGGAATCCGGCCACATCCGCATCGCCCGCGCGGCACGCAGCGTGCAGTATCCAGCGCGATTCCAGCTGGTGGCGGCGATGAATCCCTGCCCCTGTACCTATGACATGAAGTTGCTGCTTGCTACACCTGACGTGACACAGTGTCGTGACATTGGGGGCCTATCTAAGAGACATTCAGATCACTTGGTTGGGAACTTGGTCTAGGACCACGCTCTGGTTGTATACGCAGGCGGCGCCGAGAGGTAGCCCAGGCTTGAATTAGCGACGTCATCAGGCCGCGTACCAGTAGGCTGACACGATAGACACCGGACAGCTAAGACGACAACGTGAGACGACCGATGGCAGGGGTAGCATTTAACGCTTTATTGGAGGAGGTCCCTCTAAGCGGGTAGACCCGCGCCTGAGCTCGTGTTCTGACGCGTCGATGATCGTAACTACTTCCAACGGACGGCTTCTCATAGCGGAGACTACTAGCGATGCGCATCCTGTCGAACCTCATAGTTGAAGTTGGTGGCTCCAACGCCGCTGAGCGGATCCTGCAAGACTCCGCTACCGTACGCGAGGCGCTGGCGTCCGAGTGGCTGAGTGCGTTCCAGATCGGCGTAGAGTTGGGTGCCCAGCCCTGGGAAGCAATCACGCCGCTAGCCAACTACGCCGTGAGGACAAGCTTCTAGGGGTTATGTAAAGCAGCCAGTGCCTAGTTACAGATATCCGACTTGGCAGCTCCAGCCCGCTGAGCGACCCGTAGACCACTTGGCAAGGATACTGGAACTGATGCGCGAGTTAGGTCCATTTCAGCGTGAACTGAGTGATCTTCGTCGCACCACTGGTTGGGGTAAGGTCGAGTGTTTCCTGTCACCCCACACGCTGCTCGATGACGCGCCCCCGGCTGAGCTGCTGATTGCTGATCCGCTCCGGGTACTGCATACGGCTCACTTAGAGTTGCAGGAATATCAAGGGAAACGCCAACTGTCCGGATCACAGAGGGGCAGGCGTCCTAAGCGCAAGCCACTTCAACCGTGCTCAAGCCGCTTTCTCTTCAGCTGAGGTGATTTGGTGCCGGCGGCTCACTACGCGAGCTCGAAAGCAAGGACAATCTCTGCTCGATGCGTCTCTGCGAGATCCGCATACCTGCGTCTTCAGCAGGATACGGCGACGCGAACAGCGGGGCCTCGACCCACAGGGCGTGTTGGCCAGGATGGACATACGGCTCATGGTCGTCTAGCAGGAGAGCCTCGCCCAGTTGCGGCGACACTAGTAGCAGATTTTTTGTAGATCCTGTCCAGTCGATGTAGCGGACCTCTGCGAACCATTGCGGCACGTGCCCTTCGCTTGCCAAGAGCGACGCGATTTTCAGCGCACTGGGTTTCGGTACCGTTGTGAAGAGGACAACTTCCTTGAAGGCGTCGCGAGCAAATTGAAGGAAGCTAAGCAACTCGGGCCGAGGGATCTGGCTGACCGCGTTAGATATCAGTGTCCCCTCCAAATCGAGTGCAAGGATAGTCGGGCGCATACGTTGGGTGCCTCCCAGGATAGAGTAGGTTGCCGGGCTGGTGCTCTGGCTCGAAGCTTCGCTTACTTACTGCCGAGGACAGGTGGGGCAAGCCAGTACTCGTCGCCGATCGGCAATAGGCACTCGAGAGCGACATCGACCATTAGCGGGCGCCGCCACGAGCGATCTGGCAGGAAGCAGTACTCAGCATTTCCAAGCGAACCTGACGCTTGCTTAAGAGAAAGCCAATGAGTCCGCCGTCGAATCTCGCGGCCCAATACGGCCAGTGTCGCTGCCTCGTCACCGCCAGTGCTCAGGAACTCACTTGCGGCGCCACGAACGGATGACCAGAGTACGTACCGCTTGCGCCCCAAGCTCAACTCATTCCAGTCGTCCTCCTCAAACCTTAAAAGCTCTTCAACGTTTCGAACGCCAATTCGGTGTCTGCGGAGTAGCGCTCCGAGGTAGGCGCCAGCTTCACGGTTAGATAGTTGACGCCAGAGCCACTCTTGGTCATTTGAATCAAGCAGGGGGCGCCAAGCACTCAGTGCTTGGGTGAGCAAGGCGCTTAGATTGCCTGATAACCCGGCGCCGTCCTTGTAGCTCCAGCTAATGGGATCGTAAAGGGAGCGCCTTGTTGCACCATTCGATGACTCGCCCTCGGCAAGGACGCCAGCTGCCTTAAGGAACAACAGCAATTGCTGCGCAATCGCTGGATCAGCCGCCACGGGAGCAGAGACTGAGATCGAGCGCTCAAGAGCGCACCACGCACATGCGTAGAACGGGCCAAGTGACACGAGCAGCGCATCTAGCGCTGGCCACGAGGGGATGAGGGTCTGTTGGTCACGCCCATAGATCACTCGATCCCCGGCAGTTCAACCAAAGCTGATGCTAGCAAGCTCCTGAGGTGCCGTCTACACAATTTTCATGTAGGCCCGGACTCCGCCATAGATTTCGTTCCGCTCCTACAGGCGGGTCCGATGGCTACGAAAACGATCTACCAAAGTGTGTACCTGCGGTTGGTCGGCCAACTCCGTGAGCGACGTGAGTCACTGGGCATTAGTCAAACCAAGCTGGCCTCACATCTGGGATGGCCCCAACAAAGGATTTCAGCCGTCGAGTCTGGAGCCAGACGCTTGGACGTGCTGGAATTCTGCCTCGTTGCATCAGCACTAGGGTTCTCCTCTACTGAAATATCGGATCACGTCCTGAAGATGGTGCAAAGTCTACGCATGAGCCAGATCAAATAGAGGCAGTAGTGCAAAGTCACCAAGCGGTGTCAGGTTGCGATTGAAGTGCTCTCAGTGTCGCCCCCTCAGCACGCATCCAGGCCACGGCATTTTCGTGGTAAGGCAAAGGTAGAAATCCATCCGGTCCCGCCGATCAATTCCGGACGGATCAGATCGGTGGCAGTTTCGCCGGCAGGTCATTGCCGCGTCCTTGCCTCAGTGCCTACCGGGCCATGAGGTTGGTCTGGACGGGATCAACTCCTCCGCGAGAGATGACCCTCTCCGTCGCCATGCAATCGGCGGTCCCGCAGGCTGAAAAATAGAAGCGAAGTCCTGGTACACGCGTCAGTGGGCCGCGAACTAGTACCCCAGCCACTGAGCAAGTACGGCGCCCACCGATCCGAAGCAACCCGGCGGAAACTTCCAGGCGATGAGCGCCGTTCCGATGCACGGAGGTATCCATGCAAGCACATGGAACGTTGCTACAGCCCTCCTGGCGAAAGTGAGCCTGTCGAGAAAAGTCGTCTCCAACTGTTTGATAGTCCCGGCAACCTCGCCAACTTCGTTGGCGCGCATCCGAAAACTTTGCAGTACACCGTCGAAGGCACTGGCGGTCGAGTCGAGCTGGTAACCAACGGCTCTGGCCACGCCCCAACCACTACGCTCACTAGCAGGGCACCCAGGCACACTACTACGTCGCTTGAGATTGAATCGCTGGAGAGAACCGCCGCCAAGGCAACCAACGAAAGTGGAATGCCGACCGCCAAACGGCCATCGCCGCACCAGAAGGAGGGGCCGCTGTCAAGTTTCCGTAGACACCCGGATGGGGCGTTTCAAGCTGCGCCCCGTTTGTAGCCAGCGGGCGAGCCGTAGCCCAGCATGGAATAGAGCCGGTGGTTGTTGTCCGCTTACGGCCAATAGCTGACATTCGGCTATCACCGGGGCGACCTACGGGAAAAGGCGAAAACTGGGCTGGAACCACCCTGACTGCTTCTGAGCCGCAAATCGTGCTGAATGGACATTCGTTCAGGCTGGCCCTTTCGAGGCCGCCGATCATTCTCGAGGAAACAGCACAAGCAGCACCACCGGCGGCGCCGATGCCAGCGTCACCGTCAATCGGTTCAAGAAGTTCTCCGGCGACGTGAAAGGCAAACGCTTTTTCTTCACGAGCGGACTGGATAACGCGGCGCTAAAGCACCTCGAGACGCTTCAGGTGCTCCGCACCTAGAAGAAATCGCGCAGATGGCGCCCCCACAGCCTCTCCGCCGGATCGCGCGGGTTCGCGCTCGTGCCGTGGCCACCGGCGCTGGAGCGCCAGCTCAGCAAGCCAGTCGCAGGCATCATGCGTGGCGATGGAACAACTGGAAGTTCGTCGCGGCCGTGGCGGACCAGCTATCGCTTGACCGCTCTTTATTCTCCCGCATGCTCTCCTATACTTGATGAAAGGGGGGGAAGAATGATGTTCGAAATTACTGGCGCACAAGTCGCCGACCTCAATGACGCCGATCTACGGACACTCGTCGCACGTCTCGCTTTGGCAGAATTGCGGGCGCAGGGTTGCCCCAGTTCGTCGGTGACCGCTGGCGGCAATCAGGATGCGGCCGATGGCGGGCTTGATGTCCGGGTCGAGTGCCCGTTCGCACTGCCGATGCCGGATTTCGTGCCGAGCCAGCACACAGGGTTTCAGGTAAAGAAGCCCGACATGCCGGCGAGTGCAATCCGCAATGAGATGCGTCCTGGCGGCGTACTACGGCCGGTCATCGCCGAACTCGCCACTCGCTCGGGCGCCTACATCATCGTCAGCGCGCAAGGGTCGGTCGCAGACAAGCCGCTGAGTGATCGTCGCTATGCGATCCGGGCGCAGCTCGATGATCTGCCTGAGGCCGGGCAGTTGCATAGCGACTTCTACGATCGCGACCGGCTGGCTACATGGGTCAATCACTATCCCGGGATTGCCGCCTGGGTCCGCATGCGGCTCGGCATCGGTGTGTCGGGCTGGAGCAGCATCGGCGATTGGTGCGGCGTCGGCGTGAGCGAGGAGACGCCCTATCTCTTCAATGACAAGGCTTGCCTAACTGATGAGCGAACGAGCGACCGCGAGCACCTCACCATCGGCGAGGGTCTCGCCCGGCTTCGCGTCTCTCTGACCCAAGCTCGCCAATGTATCCGGTTGATCGGCTTGTCCGGTCTCGGAAAGACTCGTCTCGTGCAGGCACTGTTCGAGGATGGTGTCGGTGAGGCGCCGCTGGACCCGGGGCTTGCCGTTTATACCGACTATTCGGTCGAGACTAACCCGACCGCCCGGGACATGGCGCGCCAGCTAGTTATCGCACGGCAACGTGCGATCCTGATCGTCGATAACTGCAATCCGGCGACACACAGCGAACTTGCCCGCATCTGTTCGGAAGCGGGGAGCCAGGTCAGCCTCCTCACGGTCGAATATGATGTTCGCGACGATGAGCCCGAGCGTACCGAGGTCTTTCGCCTGCAATCAGCACCGCCCGAAATGGTGGAACTGTGGCTGGAAAAGACCTTCCCCAATATGACGCAGGTGGACCGGCGCACGATATCGGAATTCAGCGACGGCAATTTCCGCGTGGCGCGCGCCATCGCCGAAACCCTCGGGAAAGGCGAGACCTTGGGAAAGCTCAAGAGCCGTGACCTCTTCGAGCGGATTTTTCACCAGCGCAACGAGCCCGACCGGGATCTCCTTTCCGCCGCCGAAGACCTTGCGCTGCTCTATTCGATCGATGGCGAAGACACGTCGGAAAGCGGCGAACTTGCGCGGGTTGCTGCTATTCGCGGCGCTTCCGTGGCGACGATGTATGCGGCGCTGAACACGCTTCGTCAGCGCGGGATCGCGCAGCTGCGCGGAAGGTGGCGTGCGATCCTGCCGCACGCGATCGCCAACCCGCTCGCCGGGTTCGCCCTCGAACGCATGCCCCCGGCCGATTTCGACCGCTTCTGCGCGTCGCTCACGGCGCGGATGCAGAAGTCCCTTTCGCGCCGCCTCGGCTATCTGCACGACAGCGCCGAGGCACGGGCCGCGGTCGTGCGCTGGCTCGGTGCCGACGGTCTTCTTGGCGATCTCGCGGCGTTGGGCGAAGACGGCCTCCAGATCATCACGAATATCGCTCCGGTCGCACCGGATGCCGTGCTCGCAAGGATCGAGCGAGACGTAACTGGGCCACGCGGCGCCGAGATACTCGATCCGCAGTCGAGCGACCGGTGGCGGTGGATACGGTTGATCAAGCTCCTCGCCTACGATCCACCGCTATTCGACCGCGCGGCGACATTGCTTGCCCGGTTCCTTTCCGCTGAACCGCCCAATCACAACAAGAACTCGGCATCGGAAATGTTCGCCGAGCTGTTTCACCTGCACCTGTCCGGCACCAAGGCTTTGCCGGACCAGCGGCGATCGCTTGTGCGCCGGTTTGCGCAATCTGGTGATCCGGCTTTGATGCGCTGCGCCGGCGTCGCCCTCGATGCGCTGCTGAAGGCGCACTATTTCAGTTCATCCAGCGACTTCGACTTCGGCGCCCGGTCACGCGACTATGGCTGGCACCCGCTGACCAATGGCGACATCTGGGCCTGGTACAACGGCGCGGTCGACTTGGCGGTCGAGCTTTCGCCAATCATCGAGCATACCCGGGACCACCTTGCCCATAGCGTAAGGGAGCTGTGGCATTTCGGCGCCTGTCACGATGCGCTCGAACGGGCAGCGACCCACTTCTCTTCCGAGCGGCCCTGGATCGAGGGGTGGAGCGGCTTCCGCACAGCGCTGCGCTTCGAGGGCGACGCTATGCCTGATGAGGTGCGCGCGCGTCTCACCGCGCTCATCGACCGCCTGAAACCCACCGATCTTCTCCATCAGGCCCGTGCGGTGGTACTGGGGCGCAGCAGTTTCGGCTGGGATGTCGCTGACGGTGATGTCGACGACGGCGATGTCATGAAGCCGTATGAGCGCGCCTCCCAGCTCGCGAAGGAGATCGGAGCCGCGCTCGCGCACGACCCGGAGACGCGCGCTGCCTTCATCGCCGAACTGCTCGTTGAACAACATCCGCAGCGCGCCTACGAGTGCGGCACCGGCCTGTCGGATGGTGCCGCCGATCTTGATTCGATGTGGCGGGAACTGCTGGGCCTCTTTTCTGCCGCCGATGTGGAAAGCCGGAATGCGACGGTGCTGGGCGGGTTCATCTATGGCGCACACGCCAGGGATTCGGCCTTCGCCGACGCCGCGCTGGAGGATGTGATCGAGAATCCCGATCTCGCCGCGAGCTTGCCATATCTTCAGGCGCGTGTTGCTATCGACACTCAGGGCATTGCGCGGCTTCGGCGCGCGATTGAACGTGGCGTCCTGTCGGCGCGGACTTTTCACAGCATCGCCAATGGCAGCGTCGGCGAGTCTCCACCCGACGCGCTTGGCCCGCTGCTCACCGACATCGCCAGTCTCGCCGACGGCGTGGAGATCGCGCTCGATATCCTTCACATGCACTTCTACCGCGATCGGGAGGAGGGCGGACAACACGCTCCATCCTTGATTGCCGTCGGCCGTGAGCTGCTGCTGCGCGCAGACTTCGGGAAGAAGCAGTCGCTTCGCGATTTCGGGCTGCATACCGTCATACGGGTCTGCTGCGCCGGACCTGATGGTGCGGCGACGCTGCGCGAGATCTGCGCGCGGGTCCGAGTCGGGCTGGAGACCGTCTATCTCTCGTCCTACGATATCGGTTATGTCCTGAAGGCGCTCTTCGAAACGCACCCCCTCATCGCTCTCGACGAATTCCTGCTTCCTGAGCTCCGGCCGAGTAATCGGGGACTGTTTGAGGGGGGCTTTGGGTCTGGCACGCCGGTGGAGGATGTCGGCGCCGAGACACTTGTTCAGTGGGCGAATATCGATCCGGATCGGCGCTATCCGCTGCTTGGCAAAAGCATCTCCATGTTCAAGCGGCGGCAGGGTGAAGAGGAGAATGATGTCTCCACGCTTTTCCTGGAAATATTGGGCCACGCGCGAGACAAGCGGGCGTTTCTCGGTGATAGGTGGTCGCGGCTGCATCCGCGCAGCTGGTGTGGCTCGCTCGCCGATATTCTGGTTCGGCGTCGCGCAGCTATCTCAACGCTGGGTGACAATGTCGGAGGCGAGGTTCGGCAATGGGTCGCCGACATTCTGCCCGAACTGGACCGCTGGATCGAACATGAGAGCAAGCGCGATCGGGAAGGTGAACAGAGTTTCGAATAGCTGCTGATCCGAGCATCCTCAGCGGGGCTCTGACGCCGATCGCGGCTCTCGCGGAGTCTTAGGCCGGACCCGCCGCCCTTTGCATTTCTGCCGAGGGCTTCGCGCTGGGCGAATGGCAGGTTTTGGCACACCGCTGCCGGACGGCTGCTTAGGGTCGCAACACCCCCAGCTTCTCGAGCTAGGCGAACGCTGGCCCATCCCTCTACCGGAAGTTGGCCATGGTAATTATTCACACACCTCAACCCTTCGAGCCTTGGAACGAAGGAAAACTAGTCGGCCAGAAGGCTCCACTGAAGCTGAAAGGCATTTGGGCTATCCGGATCAGACTTCAGCTCGGCCACAAGATCCGCGACCTCGCTCTGTTCAACCTAGCGATTGATTCGAAGCTACGCGCCTGCGATCTGGTCAAGCCTCGGGCATCTGACGTCTCGCATGGCGGCCAGATAGCATCTCGCGCAATCGTGATGCAACAAAAGATGGGGCGACCTGTCCAGTTCGAGATCACCCAATCGAATCGCGAGGCCGTCCAGGCTTGGATCGCCTATGCCGACCTCAAAGCCTCGGATTTCCTGTTCCGCAGCCGCGTGGCGGAATCATCCCACCTGTCGACGAGGCAGTACGCCCGGATCGTCCATCGCTGGGTGGAAGACGCCGGCCTCGAGATGGGCTCCTACGGCACGCACATGATGCGCAGGACCAAAGCTTCGTTGATCTACCGACGCACGCGAAACCTTCGGGCCGTTCAGCTCTTGCGTGGGCATACGAAGCTGGAGAGCACCGTTCGCAATCTGGGCATAGACGTGGAGGACGCCTTGGAGATCGCCGAGCGGACTGACGTCTGAGCCCGGAAAGCTGATCCTCGTCCTGCAGAATGTCGAGGATCGGCCACAAGCGGTCGTTCAAAACGCTATCGGTTAAGCTTCTGCCACAAAATGGCAGTCGGCTTGACTGAATTGCTAAGCCCACCCCGCCTTGCCAATGATGTCCTGAAGAACGTCATCGATGTCGTACCGACGTTCCTGCACGACGCGATACAATTCAGAGAAGGTGGCCAGTGCTTCCTTTGTTCCGAGTTCTTTCGATGAGTACCGAACAAATTCGTTGAAGTCGTGCCAGTCGTCTTCATCCCAAGAGGCGAGTTGGCCGAGTTCATGCGGGCCCGGATAGAAGAAAAGATTGACATCATCCCCGAACTTGTTTACAGACCACTTATATTTACCGTCATACAGAAAGTAAATCTCGCTCCCCTGTCGACCTGGAGTCACGCCGGTGATGAGCTTCGGATTAGCAATCATCGCATTTGCTGCAGTTACGACCTTCATTTCTTGAAATCTCCCATTGCTTCCGAATAATTCACTGCGTCGAGGTGACGAAGGCATTCCCGCAGCTCGCTAACCAAAGCGCGCTTTTGTGGCTCGGATATCGGTCGCTTCATGTTGCCAGTGGCGCGACGGACTCGGATGGCGAAGTCTGAGAACCTCGCACTTAGTTGAGGATTGCCGTCGATTCGGCCGCAGATATCGTGGAATACGCTTGCCACCTCGGCCGCTTGTTCCGCATCTGCAGCGTTGAGGCTACTCAGCTCCTCGAGCTTTTGCCGCACCTCCGCAAGACTGGTTTGATTGGTAAAGTTAACGACCGCGCGCAAAAACGCGCTGATGTCGTTTCGCTTGAATAAGAACAAAAAGATCGCGATCCCCGATGCGCAGATCGTGAACATGTCAGCGGCCACAGATATCGCTTTATCAATAACTTCCCACATTACGCTCTGTACCCTCCTGGTGGGCCCAACTACCCAATAGACTGGCCCGCGGGTTCCGCTATATAACTTATCCACGAAGCGCCGTATGGTGTGCTTTTCCCCTTGATACGGCCCGATTCTAGGGCGACCGGGTCCGCCGAACAAGCCGAGGTGTGGACGGAGTTAGCGCGAGGATCGGGGGCTGCACTAATTGTAGCTATGGGTAGCATGACGCCCTGCCGCCAGAAGCGGACATCAACGCCTGAACTAAGCCGAGCCGGGAAATGACTTCGTCTTGAATGAGTTGTTAGGCGTGCCCAGACGACTGCCGCCCACGAACGATGGCCGAAAGCCTGAGTGGAGCGACCGAGCCAATGGATCAGGCAACCCACGAGCCAACTTTGAGGTGCCCCCAGGATGGAGTAGTGGGGACGCCCGTGACCGCCACAGACCAGAAGGGACTGGACTCGACAGATGCGGTAATTGGACCGATTAATGGGCAGGCAAGAAATTCGCCGCCAGCGATCAAGAGCATTCAGGTAAACGATGCTATTGGCAGAAGTGCTCTCGAGAGTGACTCACATCTCCCCTTGGCCGCTTAAAGCCTAGCCACGCCCGACACAGCTCCGTTCGATCCGAGACTGCGAAGCGGGTTCGGATTGAACGAATTGTTAGGGTTCAAGTATGCTTTGCAGTGCATTCGCCATGCCAAGATTGTTCATGACGTGCAAGTAGCATCTCTTCATGCGTTCAAAGTGAGTCGCATCAAAGTGCATGATGTCATTTGGGAAGCCACGAGCCACCACGATGGATCTCTGGCTTTCATTCCACTTGCCATGTATGTAAGCGTTGCGGATGTATTTGATCGCCAGGTAGTCCTGGAATGCCTCTGGGTCAACTGGCAAGCCCCGAAGCTTGAACGCGTTCTCTAGCCGTTTAAGTCGTTCGTCATTCGGCCCTTCTTGGAAGTACCCGTAAATGTCTGAAAGGCCTGGACGGCTTGCTGTCCATTCTTTGATCATGCACTCGACGCCACCGACCATCATCACCGCCCACAAGCGTGAGAACGAGGAGTACTTGATGCTGTCGGGCACATTCGCTTCGACAGGGTGAGCGTTCACCAAGCTCTCAAGCATGTGCAGATAAATCTGATCGTCTGAGTAGGCGTCTATAAACTCGCTAGTCACTTGAAAGCCCCTTAACTACCTAATAGCCGGATCCCTGCGTCCGGGTGTACGACTTATCCACAGTGCACCATATGGCGCACTTTCCCTTTGATGCGGCTCGATCTTAGGGCGCTTGGGTCCAGCTAACAAGCCAGCGTAAAACTGGGCCCAGCGGTAGGATCGGCGCGGACACGAATGGCCGTTATGGATCGAGATCCGGCTCTAGCACTCTTAATCGCGTTGCTTGGCGCCGGCGCGTCTGCTTTCGGCCAGAAGCGGACATTGAGTGCCTGAGTTGAGCCGCGCCGAGAGGCGGCGTCGCGTTGAACCAACTGTTAGCTACCATCACTGAGCTTCTTCCAGCCGCCAGTGCCGCGAGATGTGTAGATCTGCCAGTCAACTTGGGGTCTTCTGGTGCTTTCTCGTGAGAGAAAGTTCATGAGGTGTAGGTAGTACTCAAGGAAGATGCTTTCGTTGTCATCCGTGATCTCCTTTCCGGTTGCTGTTGCTGGATTGATAAGTCCACGACCAAGCACAACCACTCTTTCAACGACATCACGGGCCGCGCCAGCAGCGTCAAGTGCGCCGATAGTGCGCATGTATTCCTTCTGTAGCCAGTCGGTCGCACCTAGATTCGTTGAATAGGCAAAAATTGAGTAAGCACAACGGCATTTTCCGTCTTCCGCAGCAATACCATCGCGTCGCGGTCCAATAAACGGCTCCTTGAAGGGCCTCAGGCTCCTAATCGTCTTCGCTGCTTCAACGGATTTCTCTAGCTCGTCCTTCGAAAGGACGCTCTTTACTTCGATCACGGCATAAAGCGCCTCAGCGGGCACGAGTACATTTTCTCCGCCGGTGAAAATTGGGGCGGATGCACTCTTGTCATAGATAATTAGATCTAGTTGACCTGACCGCTCGTCGCGAAAATCGATTGCTTCACCCTTGGCAATGGCCATGGTGATCGGCAGGTGGGACTGCAGGAAGCGCATAAGAGATGCGGCCCGTTCGTCCCCCCGAATACCGTTGTGATGGAAGTCGCCAGCCTTCTCCGAGCCTAGTGCTAGTTCCTTCTCTGCACGCGACAGTACTGACTTGAAAACACGGCTGGATCTTTGAGTGCCTCGTGGCATGGGCGCTAAACACCTAATAGCCGGATCCCTGAATCCGGTCACACGATTTATCAACAGCGCACCGTGCGGTCCGCTATCCCCCTTGATACGATTCGATGTTAGGACGGCCGGGTCTGGCTAGCAAGCCGATGTAGAGCCGGACTTTGCCGGGTGCCAAGCGTGCGCTTCGGGGGATGCCAGCTCTGGGTGGGGAGTGGACTTTACCACCTGCGCAAGAGTGCCCTCCCGAAGGGACGTCCGCTTTCGGCCAGAAGCGGACGTTTTCGGTCAAGCCAGGGTTCGAGCGCGCGGCCGCCTGCACCGTTCCTCGAGCAATCACACAAGCAACCTGGACCAGCGATCTCCAAACAGCGAGATTGCAAGTCCGGCCAGCATGACCAGCGCGCCTGCAAGCTTGATGAGGGAGACGGGACGATGGGCAGAACCCATCAATGCGAAATGGTCGATGGCCAACGAAGACAGCAGCTGCCCGGCGATCACCAGCCCCACCAGGGCGGCCATGCCGATACGGGGCACCAGGATGACGTTGCTGAGCAGCGCAAATGCGCCCATCACTCCGCCCAGCAACACCCAGGCCGGCTGCGCCGGGATGCCTGCAAGCAGGCCGAGGGTGTTGCCCCGTACGAGACCGACGAGAGTGAGCGACAACAGCCCCACCATGAAGGAGAAGATGGCGGCTGCAACAGGATCGCCGCCCAGGCCCTTTGCCAACTGACCATTGAACGTGGTCTGCAATGTGACGGCCATTCCCGCAACCATTGCCAGTGGAAAGGCCCAGGCACCGAAGCTGTTCATGTTTACTCTCAGTGATTGGTTAGAACGGGGAAGGAAGTGCCGAACACGTCCGGCGTGTAGCCGGCAGCCGAGAACAGGTGCGCGCAGGATTCGTCCACCGCAGCGCGCAACTTGCCCATGTCCAGGCCGCACATTTCGCCGCCCCGCTTCAGCACCCGGCCGCCGACCATCACGGTGTCGATGTTGCTGCGCTCCGCCGCATGCACCACTGTTCCGAACGCATTGTTGGACGGATACAGGTTGATGTCGCCGGTGCGGAACAGCACGATGTCGGCCTGCTTGCCCGGCGTCAGGCTGCCAATCCTGTCCTGCAGCCCTGCGCAGGCCGCGCCATCAAGCGTGGCGGCTTCAAGCAGGCGGTGGGAATTGAGCGGATCCTGTGGGGTGCCGGCACTACGCGGGGGACGTGCATTGACGCGCAGCACGCGCTCTAGGTAATAGGCCACGCGCATTTCCATGAACATGTCGCCGCTGTAGGACGTCTCGTTGTCAACGCTGAAGCCGGGTCGCAGCCCGTGCCGAACCGCCGCATCCCAGGCGAACATGCCATCCTCGATACCGTAGTGGGCATCCGAGCGCGGGCAGACATTGATGTGCACACCGGCATCGCGAAGGATCTCCCAGCCCTCATCCTTCAGGCAGGTGCAGTGGTTGAAGATGTTGTCCGGGCCCAGCAGCCCTTGCGCATGCAACTGAGGGAGCTGGGCGCCCATCTGTTCACCGAAGAACTCGGTGACGATCGGGATACCCAGGCGGCGTGCTTCGGCCCAGAGCTCCGGCTCGATGTTGGCCATGGTCGCCAATGTGACCAGGTCGTTGGCCGGGTCCTTGAAGTACTTTTCCTGCAGGCGGGCGAGGTTTCCCGGCCAATGCGCGCGGTCCCAAGTGCCGGACACGGGAGCGCCTGATGCATGCAGCGCACGGATGCCGGCATCGAGCAGAGCTTCAACCGATGCATCGGAGTGCGCGGCTGTGCGGCTGTTGTGGGAGTTGTCGATGACCGTAGTGATGCCAGCATCAATTGCGCCCAGCGCGGACAGCAAGGTGCCGACATACATGTCCTGCGGACGGTAATGCTTGGCGAACGAGAAATGCGTGGCGTTGGAGTAGTGCTCCAAGGTCTCGGCGTTGGAGTTGATCCGGCGCAGCTGACCCTCCCAGGCGTGGCGGTGGGAGTCCACCATGCCCGGGATGGCGATCATGTCCTTGGTATCGATGACGAACGCGTCCTCGGCGCTGAGGTTCTCGCCAACGGCAGTGATGGTCCGACCGGAGACCAGGATGTCGCCCTTCACGAGGTTGCCCACAGCCGGGTCCATGCTGATGATGGTTGCGCCACGGATGAGCGTCTTTTCGGCCGCTGCGGTTGTCGGTTGCTGAAGAATGTCTCGCGGGAGGGTGCTCATTGGGGCAAGGTCGATTTCTGGAATGGCGTGAACTCTATGCCCCGCTGACCCTGCGAAAAATCCATGCTCTTCGTTTTTATTATTCGTAGAACGCGCATAATCGGGATCGAGGTGACCGTCAACTGTAGGGTGGAAGCGAAATGGATCGGATTCTGGCGATGCAGGCGTACGTGCGGGTGGTAGAAGCGAAGAGCTTTGTGCGTGCCGCCGAGGCTCTCTCCATGCCCCCCTCCACCGTCACGGGCTTGATCAAGGGCTTGGAAAAGCACCTGCGCGTCCGCCTGCTCAACCGGACCACGCGCAGCGTCAGCCCCACTTCGGAAGGCGAGCGCTACTACCTGCAGTGCCGCGAGATCCTCAACCAGATCGAACAGGCGGAAACCGGCCTGAAGTCGTCGCCACAGGGCCTGCGGGGGCGGTTGAGGATCGACATGCCAGGCGGCCTCGCGCACTCGATACTCCTCCCGAACCTGGACAGCTTTCGCCGTCAGTATCCCGGGGTCCATCTGATGATCGGCGTGGGTGACCGGCCGGTCGACCTCGTCCAGGAGGGTGTGGACTGCGTGATCCGGACCGGGCCGCTGGAAGACTCCAGCCTCGTAGCCCGGCCGCTGGGGAACTTCCGCTGGATCACCTGCGCCGCACCAAGCTATCTGGAGGTGTATGGCGTCCCACAATCACTTGAAGACCTCGCCGGGCACCGCGCAGTCCACCATTTTTCCTCTGGTTCGAGGGGCGGTGGCAGCCTGCTCTTCTCAGCTGATGGGAAGAGACAGGTAGTACCAGTGGAGGGCTCGGTCGCCGTCAATGAGACCGAGCTGTACATCAAGCTGTGCATGAAGGGATACGGCCTGGCACAGTTGCAAGGCGTACTGGTCGAGAAGCAGTTGCAGGATGGCAGCCTGGTTGAGGTGCTTCAGCGGTGGCGTCCGCCGTCGGTGCCGGTTTCGATCCTTTACCCGCACCACCGTTATGGATCGCCCATCGTCCAAGCGTTCATAGCATGGGCTGCAGAGCTTTTCTCCGCCAAGAGCGAGAAAGCATAGATCGCGAAGTCAGCCGTCGCGTCCAGAGATTCCGAGGCGGTGTCGAGCATCTATCTCTCGGGTGGACTGCTAGAGATAGCGTATCCCTCAGACAGATGCCTCCCGGAAGCCGCCGGGCAAGGTGTCCGCTTCCGGCCAGAAGCCGACATCCGCTCGGCAAAGTCCTAACCAGCGCTTGCCCCAACGCCTTGCTACTTCACCGCTGCACGCCACGCGGGCCACGCCTCGCCGATCACGCCCAGCGCGGATTTCAGGAACAGCAGTGCGATCACCGCGCCTGCTGCGATGTCCGGCCAGCCGCTTCCGGTCAGCGCTACGCCACCGGCAGCCACCAACACACCGATGTTGGCGGCGACATCATTGCGGGAACACTCGAAGGTGCTTTTCATGTTGATGTTGAGCGCGCGGAACCGCCACAACAATGCCAGGCACACCAGATTGGCCACCAGCGCGATGGCTCCAAACCCCAGCATCAAGCCGCTGGAAGGAGGCACGCCGTGGATCAGCTTGCTGAGCACCTCCACCACGATGAAGACAAAGAAGGCCAGGATCAGCAGCCCCTTGGCGAGGGCCGCACCGGCCTCCCAGCGCGCCCCCCGGTTCACTGCCCACAGGCTCAGGCCGTAGACGATCGCGTCGCCCAGCATGTCCACGGCATCGGCCTGCAGGGCACTGGAGTGCGCCACGATGCCCGCGCCGAACTCGATGAAGAACATCGTCAGGTTGATGATGAGTACCGCCACCAGTACGCGCCGCTGCGCACTGTGAAGGGCCAGCGCTTCCAGTTCCTGGCGCTTGTGGCCGCAGCAGTGGTCCATGGATGTCTCCCGCCAGGCTGTGGCCGGGCTTGAAAAAGGGTGGGAGAGTCGTTATCAACCCTGTAGCCCCTACAAGGTCAAGCCCATGCCCAGCCACCTCACCATCGGCCAGCTGGCCCGCCAGACCGGCACCAAGGCCGAAACCATCCGCTATTACGAAAAGATCGGCCTGCTGCAGCCGCCGCTGCGCTCGGAGGGCAACTACCGCTACTACGGCGCGCAGGACCAGAGGCGCCTGTCGTTCGTGCGCCGCGCCCGCGAGCTTGGCTTCTCCATCGAACAGATCCGCGAGTTGATTGCCTTTGGTGAACAGCGGGAGCACGAGTGCAGTTCGGTGGACGATGTGGTGAGAGCGCACATCGCAGACATCACGCGCCGGATCCAGGACCTGCAGGCGTTGCAGGGCGAGCTGGAGCGGATGATCGGCAATTGCCCGGGCGGCCGCGTGGCCGACTGCAGGGTGCTGGAAGCCCTTCAGCCGCAGCCTGCCGCTTGACCTTGTAGCCGCATCAAGGCTTACAACGCCCGGCCACTTCGCCACCGCGCGGCCTTGCCGCCCTGACGACCCATGACCCTGCTGCCCCATCCGCTTGCCCTGGCGCTGAGCGCCACCCTGCTGTCCGCCGTTGCCCCGGCCAATGCACATGAACCGCCCGCCGCGCACGACGACCACCACGATGAGGCCGTGGAGCTGGATGCGGTGGCGGTGCAGTCAACCCGGTCAGGGCGCCGCGTTTCCGACGAACCGATCCGGGTAGACGTCGTATCGCAGGAAGAGATCGAAGAGAAGCTGCTGATGTCGCCGGGCAACGTCTCCATGCTTGTGGCGGAGACGGCGGGCGTGCGGGTGCAGAACACTTCGCCTGGCATGGGCGCATCCAACATCCGCATCCAGGGCCTGCGCGGCCGGTATACCCAGCTGCTGGCCGATGGTCTGCCGCTGTACGGCGGCCAGTCATCGTCCATCGGCCTGCTGCAGATTCCCCCGACCGATCTTGGCAGTGTCGAGATCATCAAGGGCAGCGCGTCGGCGTTGTACGGTCCGGCAGCGTTGGGCGGTGTGGTGAACCTGATATCGCGCCGGCCCAAGGAAACCGCCGAGGCCGAAATGCTGCTCAATGCCACCAGCCGTGGCGGGCAGGACGTAACCGGCTACGCAGCAGGGCCGCTGGCCGAGCACTGGGGCCTCTCGGTGGTGGGTGGCTACCATCGCCAGGACCGCCAGGACCTGGACGGAGACGGCTGGGCTGACATTCCCGGCTACGAGCGTGCCACGGTCCGGCCGCGGTTGTTCTGGGAATCGGAAAACGGAGCGCGCGCACTGCTGACGGCAGGCGCAATGCGCGAGAGTCGGCTTGGCGGAACACTGCCTGGTCAACGGGCGCCCGACGGGCAGCCCTTCGCTCTCACGCAGCGCACGGAGCGCGTTGATGCCGGCGCGGTGATCGATGTTCCGGTGCGCGAGAGCGACCGCCTGCAGCTGCGCGCATCGGCCATGTCCACCGATCACGACCACGGGTATGGCCCTGACCAGGACAACGACACCCATCAGACCGGATTCGCGGAAATCAGCTATGCGTCCGGCATAGGCGCCACCAGCTGGCTGGCGGGCATTGCCGCGCAGCAGGACCTGTTCCGTTCCGCCCGATACCCGCAGTTTGATTACCGCTACACCCTGCCCGCCCTGTTCGTGCAGGCCGAGCAGGCGCTGCGCGATGACCTCACGCTTTCCGGCAGTGCTCGCTGGGATGACCACAGCGTCTATGGCGGGCACTTCAGCCCCCGCGTGTCACTGTTGTTCCGCCCTGACGAGTGGACCCTGCGCGCGTCCATCGGCAGAGGCTTCTATGCGCCTACACCCTTCGTCGAACAGATCGAGGCCGCTGGCCTGTCACGCCTGGAGCCGCTCACCGGCCTTCGCGCGGAGATCGCTACAACCGGGTCCATCGATGCAGGCTATGTGCATGGCCCCTGGGAGATGAACCTCAGCGTGTTCGCATCCGATATCGACCATGCGGTACGCCTTGTGGAATCTGCGAACGCGCCGGGTGAACGTGTGCAACTGGTCAATGTGGCGGGCGTCACCCGCACCCGGGGTAGTGAGTTGCTGCTGCGCTATCGCTGGCAGGACATCACGGTGACCGGTAGTTATGTCTACACCGATGCGCGCGAACCTGATGAGGAGGGCACCGGCCGCCGCCTGGTCTCACTCACACCCCGGCATAGCGCAGGCCTGGTTGCCATGTGGGAACAGCATGACCGTGGCCGCATAGGTCTGGAAGCCTACTACACCGGCATCCAGGCGCTTGATGACAATCCCTGGCGCCGACGCAGCCGACCGTATCTGGAAGTCGGTGCACTGGGAGAGATCGTGCTGGGAAGAGTCAGCCTGTTCCTCAACCTGGAAAACATCCTCAACGTCCGCCAGAGCGGCTACAACCCGATGCTGCGTCCTCGCCGTGCCGACGATGGCCAGTGGACCGTGGACGCATGGGCGCCGCTGGAAGGGTTTGTGGTGAACGGTGGCGTGAGGCTGAAGTTCTAGGGTTGGGCTAATACGGCAGGCGGTTTCCGTTTCGGCCAGAAGCGGACAGCGTTGCGGCTACCAGTCACGTCGGGCTCGGCGATCAGGCCAGTTCAGGATGAATTCCTCCTGCTCCGGAGTCTCCACCGCAGCAGGTCGCACTGCGCGCACTTTAGAAATTGCATCGGTGCCGTCCGAAGCGCAGCCTGTTTCAATGAGAAGCATCGACGCCACGGTCCCCGCCCGACCCAAGCCTCCCTTGCAGTGCACTACGATCCTGCTTCCGGACAAGAGTTCGGCTGCGAGCTGAGGTCCTAGGGACTTCCATGGCTCAAGTAGTCGCGCGTCTGGGGCCGCGCCATCCGTAATCGGCAGGCCGTGCCACTTCAGCCCGTGCGCTTGGGCACGCTCTGCCAACGAGCAGATTCGCAGCTCTTGGAACTCCCATGGCTCAATCAACGTTATCAGGTGCTGGGCTCCCCACCTAACTATCGACGCTAGATCGAGGTCCAAATCTCGAGCCCAAGACCCCGTCATTGCGACTTCTTGATGCTTTCCCGGTGCAAAGGTGACACCGATCCCGCCGCCGTTCATCCCGACGGGCAAGGTCGCAATCTGCAGTGGGTGGGAGACACTTGTTCTGCTCATCTGCGCTCTCCGAAATCGATTGCCACTGAGGGCGGGAAGCAAACGCTGCCCGCTTTTGAACTGAATGTCCAACCGTGAGCCTAGTGGTGCAGCTAGCACCTGGCTGAGTGCCGGAAGCAGCTCACAGTCCCCCGAGTTCTGAGAAGGGATCCAAGCCACATTTGTAATGACCGACCGCCTTCTGCTCAGATCATGCGGTTAATGTAGCGGCATAGGCCGCGTCCGATGGATCACACCTTGTCATCACGCTAGATGCGTTTCGACCAGAAACAACCCGCGCACGTGATCATCTCCGTCGCTGGCTGCCACATTTCCCGGAAAGCGTCAACAACCTAACCAATACTCAAAAGACTGAGGTTACGGTGTCGAAATATTGCTGTGCGTGTCTTAGCCTTTTTCGTAAGCACTCTGGCGAGATCCGTGTCAAATCGGGCCTTTGCGAACTCTAACGAATGACAGCAGATACGGATTGGGCAGCTCGTGGCCACTGTAGAAAGAATTGCCTACACGCACCCATCTCCTATCGTGGATGCGAAGCTTGAGACCATCACCTGGTGCGAAGGTGTCAAGGGCCAAACCGTGTACATTCCACAGATCTTCTGGCGTGACAGCACTCCGTGGCGCGAAGCCAACATGTGGGTCATATGGCAAATCACGCGTGGCTCCAAGAAAGTAGACACGGCGCACAGCGCAATAGGTCACTTGCGAGCCTTTGCCGCATGGCTTGAAGAAAACGGGATGACATGGACTCACTTTCCCGAGAGGGAGGATCAGCGTTGTCTGACGATATACCGGGGTCACCTGATTAGACAGCGCGACACGGAACAACTCATGCCTTCCACAGTCTCTGCCCGGATGACTGCGGTACTCCGCTTCTATCGATGGGTGATGGGGAATGGCCTGATAGTGGCCGACCAGCCGTTATGGAAGGACAAGTCGGTACTTGTGCAGCTCGATCAAAAGTACGGAATGCGGCGCAGTGTTCTTGTCACATCGAGCGAACTTAGCATCCCAAATTCAAGAGCAAACCTCCTGACACTTGAAGGCGGCGTCCTCCCAGTCTCGGTAGAAGTCAGCCAGAGAATCGTCAGCTTCGCCTCCAGACATGGTTCACCCGAAATTGCCCTTCTGCTTCGCACCGGCTTCGGTACGGGCATGCGTGTAGGAACCGTCCTGTCACTAAGAGAAAGGACAGTAGAAAGGGCAGCGCCCCATCCCTCGTTTCGAGGGTGGTTCACAATCGCCGTGGGCCCAACCGGTGCAGTGCCCGTAGACACCAAGTTCGGCAGAAGCGGCGAGATCCTCGTCCCGGGCGCAGCGATTGAGGCCCTGAGGGGCTACATCCGATCTCCAAGGCGCTTGCTGCGTATGGCATTGGCCAAAGCTGAGGATCGCGACCTGATCTTCCTCACGAAGTCAGGGCGCCCATTTGGCAACAACTCCAGCAAGAGTATGGCTATGAATACCCAGATTAGCCGACTTCGCAAGAAGGCGTCCGATATAGGAGAAAGCTGCCTCGTCGGTTTCAACTTTCATCGCGCGCGCGCCACCTTTGGAACCGAGTTGGCCAAAGCTGCCCTCAAGCATGGCGGCATAACTTTCGCGATCTGGCTTGTGAAAAGTGCGCTCATGCACAAGAGCGAGAAGGACACCATCAGATACATCAAATTTGTGCAGTCTATTTCAATTCTCGAAGAGACTTCCGACCAGTTTTCTCACGAGTTCTTTGGGATGCTTCCATGACAATGAAAATGCATCCTATGGAGTTCCCTGAGATCCGTCAGAGCTCTTCACAGCGACTCTTCGACCTCCGCTTCCTGGCGTACAGAAACGGGGCGTCACTAGACTGCGTCGCGTTCCGCTTCAGAACTTTCGATCAAGCAAAGTCCAAGGGACTGCTTGGTCAGTTCTTACCGCACCGCCTACCTCTGCTCTTGAAGTTATACGAGACAATGAAACGCGGCGTTGCTTCCGGGGATGCAAGTCCGACCACCTACTCGAGGCTTCGGGCCGCTTTCAAATTCTATGAATGGGCCGATGACGAGCAGCGCCGCGTCGATCTATCAACAGCCGCCGACAGTTTTTTGGACTGGTGCGAACACGTCCATCAAAGAACTCTCAAAGGGAGTGAAATGAGGATATCCCTGAATACCGCCCATAGTTTGGTCGGCAGGCTGGACACCGTATTAGTGCGCTCGCTTGGCTTTAACCGCTCTTTACTAGCCGCGACCAGTCTTTCAAAGCGCCCTCCACGACAAACATTCCTCGCTGATAGGCAGGACATGCGATCCCTCGAGATCTTTGGCAGATCCTTGGTGGCGATCTGCGATTCCTTGACGCCGGAGTTGACTCTTGGCCGCCTTCCGGTTGTTGTAAGTGTTGGCGACAGCGGATCCATCTCACACTGGTGCGGTCTTCTGCCGCCGGAGAATGTGGCTGCGCAAAGTATGCCTGCGAACAGCTACAAGAAAGCCGAGTCAGACCGAGCTCGGCTTGCTTGGGAGCTCGATCCGAACCCTCTCAAGCGGCTCACCGTATTCAACATGCGAATCCGTGCAGAAATGTTGATTTTTATAGCTCAGACATCCATGAACTTGGCCCAAGCCCAAGCACTGAAGCGCGAAAAGCTTCGCAGCTATGTGGAAGGGGAAATGGTGGCCTATGTCAGAGCATACAAGGGACGCCGCCGAGGTGAAGTTGTCTTCCGCGCGTTTCGCTCCTATCGAACACATTTCTCTCGCTACCTGGATTGGCTTGACGCTTGCTTCCCTGATCGGCAGGAACTGTTGTTTCCTATTGTCGGTCTGCAAAAGCGAACCACATGGAAATCCCAAGGATTTCAAAAACTGAAGGAAGAGTTGCTGGGAATTGGCGTCCCCTTCTTTGGACCCATGATCCTGAGGAGAGTGAAGGCAAACTGGCTTGCAGAGAGGATCGGGAACCGATCTGTATCCGTGGAGGCAATCCAGCACCTTGAATCGACGAACGCTGCCTATCAGCGCCCAAATCTGTCGAGGGCGATGGGCGAGATATCCGAATTCAATAGGATGATCGAGCAGGCATTGGATTCCGCTGGTCCAGGCCAGTGTACTGTCCCGTTTCAGCCTTGGCAGATGCAGACGTCGGCGGCGAATGCCCCCATCCCTGACTGCGTCAATCCTGCCGGTTGCTTGTTCTGTGTCAACCATCAGGACATCGAAAGCCTTGACTACATGTGGTCACTCGCAAGTTACAGAGCACTTAAAGTACTCGAAGTAGCGAACCATCGGAATGCTCCTTTCCCGTCGAGCGTCCCTCCAAGTGAAGACAGGCCACCTGCTGTGCAGGCCGCCGATCAGGCGTCAAAGAAGCTGATAGAACTTAGCGCCGTCAGCCTAGTGGCCGCAGGTTGGGCGAAGGAGGCAGAGGAACGAGTCCGGGAAGGTAACTTTCATCCCAAATGGGCTGGATTCATAAGATTAATGGAACTCGGATGAACTCTAGAAACTTCTTTCAGATCAAGTCTGAATTCGCCTCTCGATCGCACGATGCAGCAAACAGTGCTATCGAATCTTGGCCGCCACCAGATGACTACCCGCTGGTCGTTGATGAGTTTGGGTCCGTTGTTTCTCGGATCGGAGATCCTTATTGGAACTTCACTCCTTGGACGCGCACTCCTACCCGGCTCAGCTTTGAGAGCGTCTCCAGCAGAAGGCGCTCGGTTCCGTTGGATCAAGCCAACGCCAAGATCTTCAAGTATGTGGTACTAACGTGGCTCTTCGGTCCCAACAGGGCCCAGAAGCCAAGTTCGGTGGTTGGAAAGTTTGAACTCATGAGGCCGCTGTTTGTCCTCTGCACGCAAACAGGGATTTCTGCGGCGGATCTCTGGCGTTTTCCGGCCATCGTTTCGAGAGTCAAAGACTGCTTTTCGCGTGCCCGTGCCCGCGAGAGCATTACTATTCTTCATCAAATATATCTACTTCGCCGGGAGACTGGGTTCTTCATCCTACTGCCTGAGCAGATCAATGAACTTGCAAGCAACATTCCTAGGCACGAACGCATCCAGACACCATACATCCCACCGAGAATATGGGTGCACCTGATGCAGAGATGCAAGTCCTGCCTAGAGGATTTTATAGACAACTCTAGTCGAGTGGAGGATCTCTTCAAGTTCTCGATTGAATCCTATCGGGTAAACTTGATGGAAGGCAAGAATCTCTATGTCGATTCTTTCTCAGCCGGCAGGAATCCGTTCTCCACTCCATCGGGGAATCGCGGCACTCGCACGTCTGTAGTGATACACGGACCATTCCAGCATTGTGCTGAGCAGTTTGGCGTACGCAAGTTGCTATCAAAGTGGATAAAGGGAATGCCGACAGAGAACGTGGCTCTAAAGGTCAGCGATCTGTCTAAGTACCTGTCCCTTGTTACGCTTTGCGGCGAGGTGTACATCTCGTGCTTCGCGTTGGCGCGAGTGAATGAGGGGAGGAGTTTACGCGCAGGCTGCATTGAACAAAGAGTCGACAGCCTCGGGCTTCCCCTAACTCTGATAAAGGGGCAGACGACCAAGACGATCGAGGAGGATACTTATTGGATCGGATCAGATTTTTGCAAGAACGCTGTTGTCGCAATGGAGCGGGTTAGCCTTCTACGGATGTCGTGCGCAATCGAAGACCCCCGGTCTCCTGCTACGGAGGAAGACCTCGACACCAGACCGCTCAGACTTCGCGCGTATGAACCCTGGATACCCAATTCCGGAGATGTGGGCCTTCCTATCGACTCGCTTCCCGGAGCACAGGCTCTGGGGAAAGCCTTGGATGATTTCGAGTACCTACTGGATGACAGGGAGCTCCAGATCACGTCCGAAGACCTTAGCATCGCTCTGTCCGTTACCCCTGGATTGGACCCTGAGAAGTTCGCAATCGGCAAGAGATGGCATTTCGCATGGCACCAGCTTCGTCGGACTGGAGCAGTCAACATGAACAGTTCGTCGCTCGTCAGCGATAAGTCCCTCCAACTTCAGCTCAAACACTCTGCTGAAGCTATGACAAGATACTACACACAAGGATACTATCATCTTGATTTGGTTCTAGATGAGGGTTCGAGGAAAGAATTCCTTCTGGCACTTTATGATGGTGTAGCGAAGGACATGACAGCCTTACAAGAGCCGTACTTCTCCAGCCCATTCGGCGACAATCACAAGTCATCTCTTCTGAACCTTGTTTCCGAAAAGAAGCATAATCAGCTGGTCAATCTCGCTCGCCAGCAGGACATACCTTATAGGACCACATTGCTCGGGGCCTGCACCAATCCCTCACCCTGCCAATTCGGCGGAGTAGATGCCTTGGTTGAATGTGCTGGCCGCTCAGATTTCTGCGCGTTCGTACTGTTAGACCGCAGGAAAATTCCCGCCTTGGGCGAACTTAAGGCTGACCTGCGCCGAACTGCCAGAGAAGCCAACCCTGACAGCCCACTCTATGCCAGCCTCACAGCTCAAGTAGCCGCTATTGAGCGAGTGGAAGATTGCTCGCGTTAACTTGCTGCTGAAATTCAAATACCAGCACTCTCTCACGGGTGATGGTAGGTGAGACACTCGTTCACGTGATTCCGCGCCACGTCATCTCCATTCTGCCAGTCAAAATCGACAGGACAACTGTAGTTTCAACAATTTGGGCTCCATCTAGATGAAAAAGAAAAAACCAGTTGGAGAGGGCGTCACGCCCTCTTCCAAAGTATCTGCGGAGAGCAAGTTTCGGGCGGCGCTAGCCAGAATCATCGATGGAAGCACACTTAACGTCGAAAGGAATGCAAGGATCACTCAGAATAACGTTGCGCGTGAAGCGGGGGTCGATCCATCCGCATTGAGAGCCAGTCGCTACCCTGCATTGGTAACGGAAATTCGAGACCTGGCTGATATCGCAAGGGCAGACGTGGTGCGCATGGGACAGAAGCCGCATCGTCCGGGAAGCGAGGAGCGCCGCAACGAGAAACAGCGCTATCAGGACATGAAGCGTCAACGTGATCATGCCGCCGCGCTTCTTGCCAGCGCGGACAGCGAGGTTCTGAGGCTAATGCTCAGAGTACGGGACTTGGAGAGGCACATCGAAGAGACTTCCCCTGGAGCGGTTCGCCCGCAGGTGACCATGTTGCGCATGCCTAAGCGCTAGCATCGCCCTCAAATCATCCTCGCGCGTCCAAATATCAGGTCCACCATTGGGCCGTGGCTTCTTGCCCCCAACCTAGCTCCGTTGTCATGAGGCCGAACTTAGGTGTCATGTCACTATGGACAATGGACGTTCCTTGAATTCTCACGTTTCTGCGGCCTTTTGCTTAACTCAATCCATGTCATGTCACAGGTACACGGCCGGCTGGGCTGGCGACCGCAGCAACCGCTGCCTGTGCAGTGATGAGCGCATCAACCGCTACCGTGCGCGCGTGTCCGGCCCGTTGCTGGACCGTATCGACCTGCATATCAGTGTGGCCCGTATGGACGCAGTGGAGTTGCGGGAGAGCACGCCGCTGGGGGAGCCCAGTGCGGCGGTACGTGCACGGGTGGAAGCCGCCCATGCCAAGCAGCAGGTGCGTGGCGGGCTCAACGCGCATCTGCCGCCGGCGGCACTGCGGGCCTGTACCCGACTGAGCGAGGCAGATCAGGACATGCTGGAACAGGCCATCGAGCGCCTGCAGCTGTCGGCGCGGGCGATGCACCGGATTCTGCGGGTGGCGCGCACGATTGCCGATCTGGCGGGTTGCGAAACGATCCAGACGGCGCATCTGGCCGAGGCCATTGGCTACCGGCAGCTGGACCGGGGGAAGGCGAGCACGTAATCGCAGCGGGCAGAATCAGGCCGCGTCATGCGGGCACACGTTCAAAAAGATCCGGCAGCCATTCCGGCTTGAACAGGGAAGCAGGCTGTTCTCTCATCTCTTCTACGCGCCACCATTTCCACGCCCTGATCGTGGCATTTTCCTCCTCCGTCCACCCGTCACGCTGGATGTCGGGCTGGTTGGGGCTGCGGACCAGAAAATACTCTTCCAGCCATCGCGCGGGCGTTGATCGGGCGACCGCGTAGACGGCATCGCGCGTTTCCAGCCGCACGCCTATCGGCAGATCCAATCCGGTCTCCTCCCTGAGCTCACGCCGTGCGGCGTCCGCATATCCCTCCCCGGGCAGAAGCTCCCCGCCCGGTGTAGCCCAGAAGGGAGCGTGGTGTTCATCGTGATACCGGAACAGCAACACCGCATCCTCAGCAACGATCACAAGGCGTGCAGATCGTCTGATTTCCATCGTTTCCCGTCCTTACCAGCCCGCCCCAGAATAGGCCAAAAGCAGGCGGACCAAGAGAAAGCCATCAACGCGTGTCGATTCCTGGCCAGTGATTCACTTTCCCAGGATGGGCGCCTGTCGCCGGACGGCAACGGACGCCATGCGGCGGCTGACAAGGCCGAAGAGGTCCTGCAGTTCGGCTGCGCGCTCGGGCGTGCTGTTGCTGCCGAAAAGCACACGCGCCAGCGCGGCTTCACGGGTGTCATGCGGGAACCGCAGGCGGTCCCGGTACACCTTCTGGCACACCAGCCAGGCCCGGCGCAGCCCACCGCCGGGCAGCGGGCGGACCACGCGTTCGTAGACCTGCCAGAACTGGTACTCGCCCTGCAGATCGATCGCCGGCGCCACGGACAGAGCCTGCCGGGGCCATCCTGGGCCCCGGATGCCGAACAACGGGGTTCGCGGGTTGTGCTGTGCCATGCCAACAGGATGACCCAGCAACATTGTGGGAACCTTGCGTCGCCGCCAGAAAACCCCTGTTGTTTGCGCAAGGCGGGTTTCTAGGCGGGTTTTGGGGGTCAGAGCCCTTTGCTGCGCAAAGGGATCTGACCCCGATCACGGGGTGGCTGCGGGGTCGGATCCCTTTGCGCAGCAAAGGGCTCTGACCCCACCTTCATCGCCTCAGAACGCCATCGAGGTACTGAACATCAGCTGCCGTGGCGCGCTGCGCTGCAGGGTCTGGTAATCCCCCGAGAACGACGAGCCGGCAATGGTGGCGGTGCCGATGTTGTGGCGGTTGAACAGGTTGCTCACGTCCAGCCGCAGCTCCAGGCCGGGCACCGCGCTGTCGGCACCGAAGCGGTAGGCGGCATAGGTGTTGACCTGCCAGAACGTCGGCACGCGGATGTCGTTCTCGTAGGTGAAGGGCTGGCGCAGGTAGGAGGTGCTGGTGGCGCCAAAACGCCAGTCACCGAAATGCGCTGACAGGTCGCTGACCAGCGAGATCTGCGGGTAGCCCGGCTGCGCGTTGCCCTTGATCGGGTACACCGTGTCGCCCACCACGAAATCGCTGTCGTAGTACGAACGGGCCACGGCCACGCCCTGGTAGAACTGCAGGTGGTCAGTCAGGTCGGCGGTGATGCCGAGGTCGGCACCGATCACGTGCATCTTCGGCATCAGCCGCACGGTGTTGATCTGTGCGAACTGGGTGCCGATGGCGGCCGACAGCAGTCGGTTGCGGATGTCGTTGTAGAACACGTCGCCGGTGATCGTCAGCCGGTCGAAGCGATGCGATGCGCCCACGGTGAGGTTCCAGTTCTTCTCCGGGCGCAGCGTGCCGGCCACGCGGTCGAACTCCTCCTGGTCGGTGATGGTCCACGCCGAGGCGGTGTAGCCGATGTTGCCGCGCTGGGCCACGCGATAGCCGTTCATGGTATTGGCCAGGTCGATGAAGGCATCGGTGGATTCGGTCGGGCTCCAGAACAGCGAGACGTGCGGCAGGAAGTTGCTCTTCGCGCGCAGCGTGCCGTTCACCGGCCGGTCCTTGGCGTCACCGAGGCCGCCGCCGCGGGTGCGGAAGTCCACGGCCTTGAAGCCGACACCCAGCTTCAGCGTGTCGTTCAGCACGATGTCGTCCTGCAGGTAGAACTGGCGCGAGCGGGTCACCCAGCTCGATGCGTTGTCGGTCTTGAACGCGGGGCCGTACACATCGAACGGACCGGTGGCCTTCAGCGGCGGGCCCTCGCCCAGCAGCGGCTGCTGGTACCACTCGGTCTTGGCGGCGGCCTTGCTCTTCTCCTGCCAGAAGCCGGCGGTGACGGTGTGCGCGCCGGTCTCGAACTGCAG
Organism: Stenotrophomonas sp. CASM110; assembly: GCF_049384345.1. Classification (NCBI taxonomy): domain Bacteria; kingdom Pseudomonadati; phylum Pseudomonadota; class Gammaproteobacteria; order Lysobacterales; family Lysobacteraceae; genus Stenotrophomonas; species Stenotrophomonas sp. CASM110. The sequence continues at coordinate 66,651 of NZ_JBMRGI010000014.1, read as the reverse complement.
GTTGACCATGCCGCCCAGCCGGTTGAGGCGCGGGGTCTGCACCTGTTCGGAGAACGGCGCGCCGTTGGGCGACGGCACGTTCGGGTCGGTCAGCGTGGCCTGGGTGTGGCTGTTGGCGTTGTACAGCTGCACGTTGCCGCTCAGCGCCGGACTGATCTGGAAGCGGTGGTTGATCGAGGACACGTGGTCACGCGTGCTCTGGCCGGTGTCGTAGGGAATAAGCCCGGACAGTTCACCACAGGTATAGGCGCCGCAGGATTTGTCTGCGTTCTCCGGCGAGGCCACGTAATACGCCCAGGCGTAGTCCGGGTAGAAGATGTCGGCCTTCCAGCCCAGCTTGCGGATCATGTCGAAGGAAATGTTGTTGTAACCCCAGACCTTGGCCTTGCTGTCGGACAGGAACACGGTGACATCGCCCCAGGCGACGTCCTGCTGCAGCTTCAGGTCGCCGCGCAGGAAGTTCTGCGTGCCCTCGCCCTGGTACTTGTCGGCGGACACGCGCTGCAGGTCGACCAGCACTTTCGGGCCATGCTCGCCGAGCTGGCCGCTCTGCCCGGATACGGTGGTGACCAGCGTGCTGTTGCTGCCCACGCCCTGCTTCACGCGCAGGCTGGGCGTGTCCTGCAGGTCGCGCAGGCGGTATTCCAAGCTCCCGCCGTTGACGCTGCTGGAGAACACGCTGACCGGTGCGCCACCGGGGCTGACCGTGATCGCGCCGATGCCATCGGGCACGCCCACGTTCACCACGCTGGTGCCGGTAAGCGAGAGGAAGCCGTTGTCATTCAGCGGCACGCCTTCGAAGGTGATGCCCATTTCGTTCATGCGGAAGCCGCGCACGAACAGGCTGGTGGCGGAGATATCCAGGCCCAGCCCATCGGTGGCGGTATAGCTCGCGCCCGGCACCTGCTTCAGCATGGCCAGGCCATTGTTGCCGGTGACCATCGCGTCGAGGTCCTCGGCCTTGATGATGTAGCGGTTGGGACCGACCACCTGGGTCGGTGCCACGGCCGCGCCGCGCGGCGTGGCGATGACCTGCAGGGCGTTGAGCGTGGTGGGCGTGTCGAGCGCGGCGTCCTGCGTTTCTGCAGCGTACGCAGGTGCGGTGATGGCCGCGATGATGGCCAGGGCGAGGCGCGTCGTGGGTGGGGTGTTCATGGCAGTAGATCCAGGGTGCAGGGAGAGAGCCGCGCAGGCGCACGCCCAGCGCGTTGCAGCGCCGGTGTCGGCGCCCTGGCTGGCGGTGCGATTGCGTTGAGAGAGCGACGGCGCGGTGCGCGCCGGTCAGCAGAGGAAGACGATCATCTGCCGCAGGATTCGATGGCGTGATTTCGACGTGCGAAATTCTTGCATCGCGCTGCCGCATCCGCCATTGCGCGGTGGTACAGCGCCGATGGCGGTGGGGATGGGTGGGCTATACGTGGGTATAGACCCAGGTCGGCGCTGGCCGCCTGCGTGTGCCAACCAAGGTTGGCACCTGCCGGGGCGAATGGGGCCTGGTAGAGGCCGACCCTGGTCGGCGCTGGCCGCCTGCGTGTGCCAACCAAGGTTGGCACCTGCCGGGGCGAATGGGGCCTGGTAGAGGCCGACCTTGGTCGGCGCTTGCCGTCTGCGCGTGCCAACCAAGGTTGGCACCTACCGGGGCGAATGGGGCCTGGTAGAGGCCGACCTTGGTCGGCGCTTGCCGATTGTGTGTGCCAACCAAGGTTGGCAGCTACCAGAGCGTAGGGACGCGCGGTTACTGCAGGACGAAACGCTCGATCGCGCGCGCCACGCCTTCATCGGCATTGCTGCTGGTCTCAAACCGCGCCACCGCCTTCACCGCATCGATGGCATTGCCCATGGCCACGCTGGTACCGGCGTACTGCAGCATGGTGAGGTCGTTCTCCTGGTCGCCGATGGCCATCACGTTGGCGCGGTCGATGCCCAGGTGCTCGGCCAACTTCTGCAGGCTCGGCCCCTTGCCGGCGCGGTGGTCGAACACTTCCAGGAAGAACGGCGCGCTCTTCAATACCGCGAAGCGCTCGGTCAGCGCGCTGGGCAGGCGCGCGATGGCAGCGTCCAGCACCTCGGGTTCGTCGATCATCATCAGCTTGATGAAGGACATGGACGGGTCCATGTCTTCCACGCGGCGATACGACAGCGGCATCCGCGAAAGATGCGAGTCGGCCACGGTGTAGTAGCTGATGTCCTGGTTGGGCGTGTACATGCGCTGGCTGTCCAGCGCCTGGAAGTGCACGCCCAAGTCGCGGGCGACCTGCTCGCAGAACAGGAAGTCGTCGAAGCTGAGCGGATACTCGACCACGGTTTCGCGCGTGCCGATGCGCTGCACCAGGCCGCCATTGCAGGCGATGCAGTAGTCGTCGTTGCCGGTGATGCCGAGCTCGTGCAGGTACGGCGCCAGGCCGGGAACCGGGCGGCCACTGGTCAGCACGATGTGCACGCCCAGTGCGCGCGCCTGCGCGATGGCCTTCCTGGCGCGGGGGGTGAGCTGGTGCGACGGGTCCAGCAGCGTGCCATCCATGTCGATGGCGACCAGTTCGATGGTCGATTGCCTGCGGCCCATGTCCATTGCGTTCAACTCATGCGGGGCACGGCAGTTTACCCCCTCATGCCCGGTTCACCTCTTTGCCCACCTTGGCCGGGATACTGCAGGAGCCTGTGCGTCCCCCACCGCAGGACGGCCCATTGACCGCCCTTCCCTGGAGAACCTTGCGACGCATGACCTACCGTGCCCCCGAAACCAATGACAGCGCGCCCCTGGCCCAGCAGATCGAGCAGATGATCGACGAGCTGCCCGGCGACCAGGTGAGCGTCGGCACCCTGCTCAGCGCGCTGGGCGATGAGGGCCTGCTGCTGGTCGTGATCCTGCTCTCGGCCATCTTCATCATCCCGGTGTCGATTCCCGGGCTGAGCACGGTGTTTGGCGCCTCGATCCTGCTGATCGGCCTGAGCCGGGTGCGCAACCGCCCGCTGTGGGTGCCGCAGAAGCTGGCGCGCCGCGGGATCGCCACCGACAAGCTGAAGGCCAACCTGGGCCGTGCGCTGAAATGGGTGCACCGCATGGAGCGGCTGTCGCGGCCGATGCGGCTGGCGGTGATGGTGCGCTCGAAGAAGATGATGCGCCTGAACAACCTGATGCTGGTGTTCGCGACCCTGCTGCTGATGGCACCGGCCGGGCCGATTCCCTTCAGCAACACGCTGCCGGCGCTGGCGCTGATGTCGTTTGCGATTGGCTTCATCCAGCGCGATGGTGCGGCGGTGGCAGCCGGCTACGGCTTCGTGGTGGCCACGGTGGTGTACTTCGGCGTGCTGCTGGGCGGCGTGGGATTTGCCGCCGAATCGGTGTTCAGCGGGTTCCGCAGCAGTACCGCCGAACTGTAGAGCCGAGCCCATGCTCGGCTGCTGTTCGCTCGGTGCACGGAAACCCGCGCGCTGCGCGCGTAAGCCGAGCATGGGCTCGGCTCTACAAAGGCCGGATCCACAGCAGTCGAGCGTGGCTCGACGCTACACAGCTATTTCGCCGACACCCGCCACACCACGTCGCCCACGTCGTCGGCCACCAGCAGTGCGCCCTCGGCATCCATCGCCATGCCCACCGGCGCACCCATCAGGGTCTTCTCGTCCTTCGAGGTGAAGCCGCTGACCACGGTCTGCGGCCGCCCGGTCGGCTTGCCGTCCTTGAACGGTACGTAGACCACTTCGTAGCCACTCAGTGGCGAGCGGTCCCAGCTGCCGTGCTCGCCGATGAAGGCGCCGCCGTGGTACTGCGCCGGCAGTGCCTGGCCGGTGTAGAACAGCAGGCCCAGCGGTGCCACGTGCGAGCCGATGGCATAGTCCGGCACGATCGCCTTGGCCACCAGGTCCGGCCGCTGCGGCTGCACGCGCTCGTCCACGTGCTGGCCGTAGTAGCTGTAGGGCCAGCCGTAGAAGCCATCTTCCTTCACCGAGGTGAGGTAATCCGGCACCAGGTCGGCACCGATCTCATCACGCTCGTTGGCCACGGCCCACAGCTGGCCAGTGCTCGGCTCCCAGTCCAGCCCGGTCGGGTTGCGGATGCCCGACGCAAAGATGCGGCTGCCACGGGTAGCTACGACCACCTCCAGCACGACCGCGCGGCGGTATTCGACGGCCAGGCCATTTTCAGTAATGTTGCTGTTGGAGCCGACGCCCACGTACAGCTTGCTGCCATCGCGGCTGGCCAGCAGTTCCTTGGTCCAGTGGTGGTTGATGGTGCTGGGCAGGTCGGTGAACTCGCGGCCCTTGTCGGACATGCGGGTTTCGCCGGGCACGTAGTGGTACTGCATGATGTTGCCGGTGTTGGCCACATACAGCGTGTCACCGATCAGCTGGATGCCGAACGGCGAGTGCAGGCCTTCGATGTAGACGTGCTGGGTCCAGGTGTTGGTGCCTGGCGAGCGGCGCAGCAGGGTGACCCGGTTGCCGCCCTTGCCAGCCTTGCCCGAGCGCGCCTTCACCTTGCCGGCGATCCACTGCTTGGGTGTGGTGACCGGCTCTTCGCCGGGGCCATTGCCTTCCACCACCAGTACATCGCCGTTGGGCAGGGTCAGCAGCCGGCGCGGGTGCTGCAGGTTGGCGGCGATGCGCTCGATCTTCAGGCCTTCGGCCACCGTGGGGGCCTGGCCGTCGGCCCAGCCCACGCCCTTGGGCACCTGCATCGGCGGCATCAGGAAGTTGGCCGGCTTGGGCAGTGGCGGCTGCGGTCCCGACTGGTCGGCCGGATGGTATTCGGCCTTGCCGGCGCAGGCCGACAGGGTGACGGCCAGTGCCAGCGCGGCCACGGTGGGCAGGATGTGCTTAGCCATGACGACCTCCCTGCAGCACCGGCGGCTGCAATGACAACAGGATCAGGCCCAGGGCGATCAGGGCCACGGTCAGCGCCGACAGGATCGTGCCCGGCACAGCAACGGCATACGCATCGCGGCTGTGCACGAAGGCGTTCCAGATGGCCAGCACCACCGCGACCAGGTTGAGGAAGAAGTCGATGCGGTCGATGCGGGTGGCCGTGCCGTTGCGGCGCCAGACCGCGAACAGGTTGATCAGGCGCGGCACGATGGCGATCAGCAGGCCGAACGTGATCAGCCAAGCGGCGGCCTTGCCCCACATCACCTCGGCGCTGTTGAGATAGATCGCGTCGAAGATCAGTGCACCGACGAAGAAGCCGAAGGGTATCGGGTTCAACAGGCTGAACAGCGTGGTGCCGAGGCCGCGATGGGCCTGGGCGAGCGGATTGACCATCATCGTGCTCCGTGCGGAAGGGTGCACGGGCTGTAGTAGCACAGCGCGATGTGAGGGCGCGCGATGATGCCCCGGCGGCGCTGCCACACCCACCGGGCAGGCACCGCGTTACGCGGGTTCGTCCTCGCGCACCTCGTGGAAGGGCAGCATCGTCTCGAAGCCGAATTCGTGTTCCATGCTGGTGCGGACCAGGCCGCCGATGGCGTAGTAGCTGGTATTGGCGTGTACATCGATGCCACAGGGACCATCCTCAGCCAGCAGGTGCAGTGTCTGCGCCCTACGCATCTTCACTCTTTCCTCCTGCAGCAGCGCGCGTCGGTGCCGCTTCATCAGCAAGCGCAACTGTTTGATCGTCGTGATATTGAATGTGGCGAGCGCCGGCAGCAGCTCGGCGATATCCGCATCGGTCCAGTAATCATGGCGACGGTGGTACATCGACAGCACCACCTTGCGGATGGCGGCAACCGAGAGCGGGGTCTGGTCTGCGCGCGCACGTGCACGCTGGCGTTCCTTCTTCATGTGTCTTCACCTGCATGTGGTTACCCGAGTTTCCCGCACCCGAAGCAAGCGCGCGAAGATGGCGTGAAGGCATTCGCGCGCCCTGTCATAACCTGACGTACTAAGTGTTTGTGACGCAATTTGCATATTCGTACATTGCGGATGTGAAGAGGTAGGGGGTTCTCCGTTGTGTCGCGTTTGGCTCGTTGCGATGGGGCAGTTCCGCCCCGCCGTCCTGCCATGCCGATTCACAACAGAAGGATTCGTGTATGAAGCGACACACGCAACGCTCCGCGCCACCGCGCTCTGCGCGCCTGGCCCTTGCCACTGCCCTGGTGCTGGGCAGCCTGGCCGCCACCGCGCAGGCCCAACAGGCCGATCCGCTGGCGGGTATCCAGTGGCACCTGCTCAACACCGGGCAGACCGTCCCGGCCGACACCCTGCCGGTGGCCGGCAACGACCTGAACGTGGATGGCCTGTTCCGCAACGGCATCCGTGGCCAGGGTGTCACCATCGCCATCGTCGATGATGGCCTGCAGATCGCGCATCCGGACCTGGCGGCCAACGTGGCGGCGGTGGCCGGCAAGAACTTCACCAACGGCTCGAACAACCCCACCCCGACCAACCCGGACGTCGACAACCACGGCACCATGGTCGGCGGCATTGCTGGCGCGGTGGGCGCCAACAACCTGGGCGTACGTGGTGTGGCGCCGGCGGCGACGCTGAAGGGCTTCAACCCGATTTCGCGCTCAGCCCTGGGCAACCAGCAGAGCAACATCGAGTACGCCTGGTGGGACGGCGCGGAGTCGGCCGACGTGCAGGTGTTCAACAACAGCTGGGGCGCCGGCCCGGGCAATCCGAACCTGCCGCTGGCGTACAGCGAAAACACGATTCGTTCGTATGAGCAGGCACTGTCTGGTACGCGCGGTGGCCGCGGCGGCATCTACGTGAAGTCGGCGGGCAACAACTTCAACAATGCCTCGATCAGCCAGACCCAGGATGTCTGCACCACCGACACCAAGAACCGCAACACCGGCTGCGTGCCGGCCGGACGCGATCCGCGCAACAACCTGTTCAACGTGATCACGGTAGGCGCGGTGCGTGCCGATGGCGTGCGCTCGTCGTATTCCTCCACCGGCTCGGCGCTGTGGGTGTCGGCCTTCGGCGGCGAATACGGCCTGCAGGCCCAGTACGCCCCCGGCCTGGTGGCACGCGCCTACGACCCGGCCATCGTCACCACCGACGTGACCGGGTGCGCGCAGGGCAGCAACAAGAACACCAACCGCCAGAACACGCTGGACAGCAACCTGTCGGCCATCGACAGCACCTGCAACTACACCGCCAAGATGAACGGCACCTCGGCGTCAGCGCCGATGGTCTCGGGCGTGGCGGCACTGGTGCTGGAAGCCAATCCGAACCTGTCCTATCGCGATGTGAAGTACATCCTGGCCACCACCGCCACCCGCAACCACCCGAACCAGCCGGCGGTGACGCTGGCCGACGGCCGCACGCTGGTGCCGGGCTGGACGGTGAATGCTGCCGGCCGTGCCTACAGCAACTGGTATGGCTTCGGCGTGGTCAACGCTGCACGCGCGGTGCAGGTGGCCGAGAACTTCCAGTCGCTCGGTGCGCTGGTCGACAGCGGCTGGCGCAACACCACGCGTACCGTGGCCATCGGCAACACCTCGGCCGCCGCTGCACGCCTGACCTTCCAGTTGGCCAACGGCGCGCGCAACATCGAAAGCGTGCAGCTGGGCTTCCGGGTCAACCACCGCAACACGCGCCAGCTGCAGTTCGTGCTGGTGTCACCCAGCGGTACCCGCAGCGTGGTGCAACCGGCGTTCACCGCGATCGGTTCGGGCACGGGTGGCGCGCAGAGCAACTTCACCAGCTGGGACCTGCTGTCCAGCAATGCCTTCCTGGATGAGAACGCCACGGGCACCTGGACGCTGGAAGTGACCGACATGGGGCAGGCCGCGACCGCTGCATCGCGTGGCAACCTCGAATTCTTCAAGATCCGCGTTCTGGGGCACTGATGATGAAGACCACCATTCTGTTGAGCACGCTCGCCTTCGCGGCGATGACCTTCCCTGCCTGGGCACAGAGCTCGGGGCAGACCCCTCCGGCCAGGACCCTGTCGACCGTGGATGCTCAGGAACTGAAGGCGTCCGCTACCGGCCGCTCGTTCGATGTGGGCGGCACGCGTTTCCAGCTGTCGCCCTCGGCAACGGTAAAGCAGGCCAGCGGCGGCCAGTTCACGATCACACCGCAGGCGGCGGCGACCACCAGCTCGCGTACCAAGCGTTCGCTGGATGGTGCCGCGGCGGCGCCTGCTGATGCCGGTGCCGGCAAGTTCGCGGCGGCGGTCTCCCGTGACGGAGCGCCGGTGGTGGCGACCTCGCGGGTCAAGGTGTTCTTCACCGATGCAGCATCGGCCCAGCGCGCGGCTACGGCCACCGGTGGCACCGTGGTGAAGGTGTCGAAGGCTTCGGGCCAGGCCATCGTGGAGTACCCGTCGGTGAACGCGGCACTGGATGCGACCACCAGGCTGCTGTCCACCGCCGGTATCCGCGCCACCGAGCCGGACGTGGTGCAGTGGGAAGAGACCAAGTAAGGCGTTGAGCGGTGCCCCGGCCGGCTGGCTCTCCTGGCCGGCCGGGGATTGGTGTGGGGGTGTGCCGACCAACGGTCGGCACCTGCCGGGGCCGCGCGCATGTAGAGCCGAGCCGATGCTCGGCTGCTGTCTACGGGGTGCCGCAGGCGCGGTGCGCGCGGCGCCGAGCATGGGCTCGGCTCTACAGCTGTGCCAACCAAGGTTGGCATCTACCAGGAGCAGATTCGGACGTGCCAACCAAGGTTGGCACCCACCGGCGTTACCGCGCGGCCAGTGTGCCGCTGTGCTTGAGGTGGCAGCTGGCCAGCGCGTCGTTGCCGGCGGCCGGGTGGCCGGGCTCGAGCAGCAGGCGCTGCACGTCCGAGAACAGCTTTTCCACCGGCATGCCGTACGGCGCGAACAGGCGCAGGCGGCCCTGGCGGTCGAACACGTAGCCGCCGGCAATGTGGCTCATGGTGTAGGTATCCGGTACCTGACCGGGTTCCTTTTCGTAGAACGCCTTGAAGTCGCTGGCCATCGCGGCCAGCTGCGCATCGTTGCCAACCAGCGCGATTGCCTTGGGATCGAACGCTTCCACATAGGTGCGCGCGACCTCGGGCGTGTCGCGGGCCGGGTCGACGCTGACGAACACCACCTGTAGCTGATCGGCATCCTTGCCCATCAGGTGCTTGACCTGGCTCAGCTCGACCATCGTGGTCGGGCACACGTCCGGGCAGCTGGTGAAACCGAAGAACAGGTAGGTCACCTGCCCCTGCAGGTCCTTCGGGCCACGCACGGTGCCGTGGCTGTCGGGCATCGACCACTGCTGGCCAAGTTCTTCGCAGGCGATGTCCTTCGCATAGAAGTCCATGCGCGACTGCGCGCTGCAGCCGGCCAGCAGGCCGAGCAGCAGGCCTGCGGCCAGGCGCAGGCCACGATGGGGGAACGCAATGCCTTTCACGGTTCGCAGGCTCAGTTGATCATCATGTGGTAGTGCATGCTCCAGATGATCCAGACCGACAACGCGACGACGATGAACAGGATCACCAGGGTGAACACGAAGCTGGCCAGGTTCCAGCCACCTTCGGACTTGCGGTCCATGTGCAGGAAATAGACCAGCTGCACCAGGATCTGCGCCACTGCGAAGCCGACCAGCAGGAACAGCGTGAGCGGCCGCGACAGCACCGGATTCATCACCAGTGCGAACGGCACCACGGTCAGCAGCGCGCACAGCACGAAGCCGATCAGGTAGGACTTGGTGGAGCCGTGCGCATTGCCGGCGCGCGAGGTTTCGACGTGGGCCATGTCAGAAGGCTCCGATCAGGTAGACGAAGGTGAAGACGCAGATCCACACCAGGTCCAGGAAGTGCCAGAACAGGCTCAGGCACGACACGCGGGTGATGTTGGTCGGGGTCAGGCCACGGCGGTAGACCTGGTGCATGACCACCGCCATCCAGATCAGGCCGCTGGCCACGTGCAGGCCGTGGGTGGCGACCAGCGCGAAGAACGCCGACAGGTAGGCACTGGTGCTCGGGCCCGCGCCTTCGTGGATCAGGTGCGAGAACTCGTAGATCTCCATGCCGATGAACGAGGCACCGAGCACGAAAGTCACGCCCAGCCAGCGCAGCACCGCCGAGGCATCGTGGCGATGCATGGCCAGCACGGCCTGGCCGTAGGTGATGCTGGAGGCCAGCAGCAGGAAGGTCTCGGCCATCACGAACGGCAGCGAGAACAGGTCCTTGCCGGTGGGGCCACCGGCGTAGGCGGTGCTGAGCACCGCGTACGAGGCGAACAGCGAACCGAACAGCACCAGGTCGGACATGAGGTAGACCCACATGCCGAACACCTTCATGCCGCCCTGTTCGTGGCCGTGGTCGTGCTCGTGGTGGTCCTCGTGCGCCTGCGTGTCGCTGGCCAGCTCGGGGCGGGTCAACAGGTTCATGCGCGTACCTCCTTCAGCTTGGCAAGGTTGGCCGCTTCGGTGCGCGCCACCTCTTCGGAACTGACGTAGTAATCCACGTCCTCGTCGTAGGACCGCACGATCAGGGTCACGATCATCGCGATGAAGCTGGCCGCGGCCATCCACCAGATGTGCCAGACCAGGGCGAAGCACAGCACCAGGATCCAGATGTTGAGGATCAGCGGCACGCCGGTGTTCTTCGGCATGTGGATAGGGGCGTACGTCTTCGGCGGCGGCGGCAGGCCGCGCTTCTTCGCTTCGTGGAAGGCATCCAGCTCATCGGCCTTGGGCACCACGGCGAAGTTGTAGAACGGCGGCGGCGACGGCGTGGCCCATTCCAGCGTGCGTGCGTTCCACGGGTCGCCGGTCAGGTCCAGGTTGCGCTTGCGGTCGCGCACGCTCACGTAGATCTGCACCAGCATCAGGATGATGCCCGCGAACACGAACAGTGCACCGATGAAGGCGGCGATCAGGTACGGCGTCCACGCCGGGTTGTCGTACTGGTTCATGCGGCGGGTCATGCCCATGAAGCCCAGCATGTACAGCGGCATGAAGGCCAGGTAGAAGCCGATCACCCAGCAGGCGAACGACCACTTGCCCAGGCGCTCGTTGAGGGTGAAGCCGAACACCTTCGGGAACCAGTAGGCGAAGCCGGCCAGGTAGCCGAACAGCGCGCCGCCGATGATGGTGTTATGGAAGTGGGCGACCAGGAACAGGCTGTTGTGCAGCAGGAAGTCCGCGCCCGGGATGGCCAGCAGCACGCCGGTCATGCCACCGATGGTGAAGGTGACCAGGAAGGCGATGGTCCACAGCATCGGTACGCTGAACTCGACGCGGCCGCCGTACATGGTGAACAGCCAGGTAAAGATCTTCACGCCGGTGGGGATGGCGATGATCATCGTCATGATGCCGAAGAAGGCATTGACGCTGGCACCCGAGCCCATGGTGAAGAAGTGGTGCAGCCAGACGATGAACGACAGGATGCCGATCGCCAGCGTGGCGCCCACCATCGACTTGTAGCCGAACAGCTTCTTGCGCGCGAACGTGGCGGTGACTTCAGAGAAGATGCCGAACGCCGGCAGCACCAGGATGTACACCTCCGGGTGGCCCCAGGCCCACACCAGGTTCACGTACATCATCGGGTTGCCACCCAACGTGTTGGTGTAGAAGTTGAAGTCCAGGTAGCGGTCCAGGGTGAGCGCACCCAGCGCCACGGTCAGGATCGGGAAGGCGGCGATGATGATCACGCTGGTGACCAGCACGGTCCAGGTGAACACCGGCATCTTCATCAGGGTCATGCCCGGCGCACGCATGCGCAGGATGGTGATGAACAGGTTGACGCCGGTCAGCAATGTGCCGATGCCCGAGGCCTGCAACGCCCAGATGTAGTAGTCCACGCCTACGCCCGGACTGAACTCGATGCCCGACAGCGGCGGATAGGCCACCCAGCCGGTCATGGCGAACTCGCCAACGCCCAGCGAGATCATCATCAGCGCGGCGCCAACCACGAAGATCCAGAAGCTGAAGGCGTTGAGGAACGGGAACGCCATGTCGCGTGCGCCGATCTGCAGCGGCACGATGATGTTCATCAGGCCGACCACGAACGGGGTGGCCACGAAGAAGATCATGATCACGCCATGCGCGGTGAAGATCTGGTCGTAGTGCTCCGGTGGCAGGAAGCCATCACTGCCTGGCCCGGCCGCGGCCAACTGCGCGCGCATCATCAGCGCGTCGGCGAAGCCACGCACCAGCATGACCAGCGCCACTACCACGTACATGATGCCGATCTTCTTGTGGTCCACGGTGGTGAACCAGTCGCGCCAGAGCACGCCCCATAGCTTGAAGTACGTCACCGCGCCAAGCAGCGCGAGGCCACCCAGCACCATGGCCGCCAGCGTGACCACGACGATCGGCTCGTGCAGCGGCACGGCCTCCCACGTCAATTTACCCAACATGTTCGTTACTCCTGGGAAACCTGGGCACCACCGGCAGCACCCGCCGGGGACGCAGCAGCGGTGTTCTCACCGACGCCGATGAACTGGTCGATGACCTTCTTGAACAGCAGCGGTTCGACGCTGGAGAAGTGCTGCACCGGCGCGTTCTTCGACGGTGCGGCCAGCGCCTTGAACTGGTTGAAGTCCAGCGCCTGTGGTGCGCTGCGTACCTCGGCCACCCAGCGCTCGAACTCCTCGTTGCTGCTGGCGGTGGCAATGAACTTCATGTTCGAGAAGCCATGCCCGCTGTAGTTGCCGGACATGCCACGGAACTGGCCGGGCTCGTTGGCGATCAGGTGCAGCTGCGTGCGCATGCCGGCCATCGCGTAGATCTGCCCACCCAGCTGCGGGATGAAGAAGGTATTCATCGTCGAGTTGGAGGTGATGTTGAACGCCAGCGGGCGGTTGGCCGGGAAGTTGAGCTGGTTGACCGTGGCGATGCCCAGGTCCGGGTATACGAACACCCATTTCCAGTCGGTGGCGATCACGTCCACGTGCAGCGGCTCACCGGCCACGTCAAGCGGCTTGTACGGGTCCAGTTCGTGGGTCGACTTCCACACGATCACGGCCAGGCCGGCAATGATCAGCAGCGGCACGCCCCAGACCACGATCTCCACCTTGGTGGAATGCGACCAGTCCGGCGTGTATTTCGCCTTGGTGTTGCCGGCGCGGAAGCGCCAGGCGAATACGAAGGTCAGCACGATGGCCGGTATCACCACGATCAGCATCAGGCCGATGCAGATCAGGATCAGGTCGCGCTGGGCGAGCCCGACCATGCCCTTCGAATCCAGCAGCACCCAGTCACAGCCCGACAGGCCGACGCAGGCCAGGGCGACCAGCGCCAGGCGGATGCGGTTCCAGCAGATATTCATTGGAGGTCAACCCTGTTGAAGAAGCGCGCTTGACCGGCTCGCCTGCGCGCAGCGCCCGGGCGTGGAGCGGCTACACTGTGGGTACGAGGTCGCCTACAAGAGAGCGATCCACTCCAATCAAGCCCATACAAGATACATCATTGTATGGACTTGTGCATCTGCACGTATGGAAAAACTGACCGATGACGCCACCTGCCGCCGGCCGCCGCCTGAAACACCCCAATCGCACCTGGGTTCGCCCCTTCCGCGAGGGCGCTGGCCCGCTGTACCTGCAGATCGCCCAGCAGGTGCGCGAGGCAGTGGATGACGGTGTGCTGCGTCCGGGCGACCGGCTGCCGCCGCAGCGCGACCTGGCCCAGCAGGTGGGCGTGGACCTGACCACGGTCACCCGGGCCTTTGCCGAGCTGCGCCAGGCTGGCCTGCTGGATGCGCAAGGCGCCGGCGGCACCTTCATCGCGCTGTCGGCCGGCAACCGCAGCACCTCGGTGGACCTGAGCATGAACATCCCGCCGCTGCTGGGCAGCGCGCCGTTCGCACAGGGCATGGAGGCCGGTTTCCAGCACGTGGGCCAGCAGCTGGGCCGGGGCGAACTGATGAGCTACCACGTCGGCGCCGGCACCCGCGAGGACCGCGCCGCCGCCGTGCAGTGGCTGTCACCGGTGCTGGGCACGGTGGGTGCCGACCAGGTGGTGATCTGCCCCGGCGCGCAGACCGCACTGTGCGCACTGATCCTGGCCCGCACCCAGCCGGGCGAGCTGATCGCCGCCGAGCAGCTGACCTACCCGGGCCTACTGGCCGCCGCGCGCGTGCTGCAGCGGGGTGTGGTGCCAGTGGCGATGGATGCCGAAGGCATGCTGCCCGAAGCGCTGGAAGAGGCCTGCCAGCTACGCCGCCCGCGCCTGCTGTACCTGGTACCGACCATCCAGAACCCGACCACGGCGACGATGTCGGCACAACGCCGGCAGGCCCTGCTGGCGGTTGCCAAGCGCCACGATCTGACCGTGATCGAAGACGATCCCTACTGGTTGCTGGCCGGGGACGCCGCACCGCCGCTGGCCGCCCACCGCGACGCCGGCTGCCCGGTGTATTACATCTCCACCCTGTCCAAGTGCCTGGCACCGGGCCTGCGCACCGCCTACCTGGTGGTGCCGGGCGGCGAACCGATGGAACCGGTGCTGGACGCCCTGCGTGCGATCGCGCTGATGCCGACCCAGTCAATGGTGGCGGTGGCGTCGCAGTGGATCCGCAGCGGCCAGGCCCAGGACATGGTGCAGCGCTTCCAGCAGGAGCTGCGCGAGCGCCAGGCGATTGCCGCGCAGTACCTGCCGTCCCGCGCGCGGGCGCACCCGGCCGGCCTGCACGTATGGCTGCCGCTACCGCCGCGGCTGGACCAGTACCGGCTGATCCAGGCCGCACAGGAACAGGGGCTGGGCATCGCCAGCTCGGACGCCTTCAGCGTGGAGGAACCGCCACCGGGCAACGCGATCCGCCTGTCGCTGGGCGGCGCAGTTGACCAGGATGCGCTGGCCGGGGCGCTGGCCAAACTGAACGAGATCCTGTCTGAGGCCCCCGAGGCCCGGCACAACGCCATCGTCTGAACCGGGCGCATGGCGCCGAATCCATACAAAATGATATTTTGCATGCAATGTATGGATGAAGGGACGCGTCGATGCGCGCCGAGAGACTGAAGTTCCACCTGGTAATGGCCGGCTGTGGTGGCTTTGTGGTGTTGATGCTGGCCGCGCTGGCCTGGGTCTGCCTGCAGCCGCAGACCGTGGATGTGCAGGCCGCCGAGCGCCACGCCATCGAGCAATGCGTGCAGCGCAGCGAGGATCCGTCGCGTAGCGAGATCCAGCGTCGCGCGCAGGCCGACTCCTGCCGCGAGATGCGCAAGCAGTACGTGCACAAGTTCGGCGGGGAGGCGTCCTGATGGGCGCAGCCGCGCCGCGCCGCCGCTGGCTGCTGCCGACGATGATCGCCCTCGCCTGCCTGTTCATGGCCGGCGTGGCGGCTGCGCTGTGGCAGTACTTCGGCTACAGCGCGCAGTCGACGTTCACCGAACAGGCCATCGTCTTCGACGACTCGCAGCTGCGCCTGCCGTCCGATCTGGCCGGTGATACCGGCCGCATCCGCGTGGTGCACTTCTGGGACCCGGCGTGTGCCGTCTGCAACCGCGAAACCGGCGCACACCTGAGCTACCTGATCAGCATGTACCGCCGCGCCGGCATCGACTTCTATGCGATCCGCCGCCCCGGTACCCACGGCGAACTGCCTGAGCCGCTGCGCAACAAGGTGATCAACCTGCCGACCATCGACGGCATCGAACACATCCCGGCCAGCCCTGCCGTGGCGATCTGGGACCGGCAGGGCCACCTCGCCTATGCCGGCCCGTACAGCATCGGCATGGTCTGCAACTCGGCCAACAGCTTCGTCGAACCACTGCTGGACAGACTGGTGCGCGGCGAAACCGTGCGCCCGAAAGGACTGCTTGCCGTGGGCTGCTACTGCCCCTGGCAGGCCAAGCGCTGAGGACGCGCAATGACACCACTGACGCTGGCCGCTGTGGCCGCCACAAGCAATAACGGCGGTCACCTGTCCGAACCGACCGATGGTTATGGACAGGCTCCCGCCGTTGGAAGCAACGATACGCCCCGACATGCTCCGTACATGCCGCGACCGGATGTCGCAGCCCGCGAATGGGTGCAGGACGTGCTCGCGCACAACGGTCCGATCTACCTGCGCATCGTCAATTCGCTGGAGCGCACGGTGCGTCGCGGTGGGCTTGCACCAGGACAACGCCTGCCCTCGCAGCGTGCGTTGGCGCAGCAGCTCGGCGTCGACCTGACCACGGTAACGCGGGCGTTCGACGAAGCGCGCAAGCGCGGCCTGATCGAGGCACGCGGGCCACAAGGCAGTTTCATCGCACCACCCAAGGCCGGCTTCGACCAGGTGGTGGACCTGAGCATGAACGTGCCGCCGGTGCCCGATGCCGATGCGCTGGCCGAGACCCTGCGCCGCGGTGCCGCCGCCGTGCTTGCGCGCAGCAACGCGCCGAACCTGATGACCTACCACCTGGGCGGCGGCAATCCCACCGACCGCCACGCGGCAGCGCGCTGGCTGCAACCGATGCTGGGCGCGGTGGAGGATGCCAGCCTGTTGCTGACCGAAGGCGCGCAGGTGGCGCTTGCCGCGATCCTGGTCAGCCAGGGCCGCGACGATGATGCGATCCTCTGCGATGCGCTGGTCTATCCGGGCCTGCTGCAGGCCGCCGCCGCACTGGGCCGGCGGCTGCTGCCGGTGGACAGCGACGAACACGGCATGTGCCCCGATGCGCTGGCCCGGCTGGCACGCGAAAGCGGCGCGCGGTTGGTCTATCTCAACCCCACCTGCCAGAACCCGACCGCGCTGACCCTGCCGCTGCAGCGGCGCGAAGCGCTGGCGCGTGTTCTGGAGAGGGAAGGCCTGCTGGCGATCGAAGACGATCCTTACTGGCACCTCGCCGAGGATGCACCGACACCGCTGGCGGCGCTGGCACCGCGCCATGTGTTCTACGTGGCGACGCTGTCGAAGGTGATCAGCCCCGGCCTGCGCACTGCGTTCGTGCAGTGCCCAAGCGCTGCGCACGCCGAGTCGATGACGGCTGCATTGCGGGCGACGCGGTTGATGGGTCATCCGCTGGTCTCGGCGTTGGCCAGCCAGCTGCTGCTGGATGGTTCGGCGCAGTCACTGCTGGCCCAGGTGCGCACCGAGGCACGCGAGCGCATGCGCATGGCGCGCTACCTGCTGGCGCCTTCGCTGCTGCTGCGCGCCGAAGGCCTGCATGCCTGGTGCCGGGTACCAGCGCCATGGACTGACGCCACCCTGGTGCGTACCGCACAGCTGCAGGGGCTGGCGATCGCGCCCTCATCGGCGTTCTGCCCGCCGGGGGTGCAGCATCAGAACGGCGTGCGGCTGTCGCTGGGGCTGGCGGCCGATCGCCGGCAGCTGGAAAGTGCGCTGCGACGGATTGACCGGTTGTTGTTGTCGGACGCGTTGCCGGCGATCGAGCGGTAGCCCTGGAATGGGATGTGCCGACCAACGGTCGGCACCCACCCGACCGGTAGTGCCGGCCGCTGGCCGGCGGAAGACTCCTCAGCACGGTTGGAATGTGCCAACCAACAGTTGGCACCCACCCGACCGGTAGTGCCGGCCGCTGGCCGGCGGAAGATTCCCCGGCACGGTTGGAATGTGCCAACCAAGGTTGGCACCCACCCGATCGGTAGCGCCGGCCGCTGGCCGGCGGAAGATTCCCCGGTACGGTTGGAATGTGCCAATCAAGGTTGGCACCCACCCGACCGGTAGCGCCGGCCGCTGGCCGGCGGAAGATTCCCCGGCACGGTTGGAATGTGCCAACCAAGGTTGGCACCCACCAAAGCAGGGTCAGGCCAAGGCGGAGAGGGCCTTCACCAGCGCATCCATCTGCTGCGGCCGGGTGAACACCGACGGCGTCACCCGCACGCAGGCGCCGGAGTCCAAGCCGTCGCGATGGGTGGTGAACACGCGATGCTCATCCAACAGGCGCTTCTGCAGCGCGATGTTGTCAGCCACGCTGGTGCGCCCGCGCAGGCGGAAGCTGGCCAATGCACTCGCCAACGCCGGATCCGGCGAAGACAGTACTTCGATGTGCGCCATCTGCCGCGCCGGCAGCGTCCAGCGCTCGCGCAGGTAACGCAGGCGCGCCTGCTTGTTGTCCGCACCGATGCGCTGGTGCAGGGCAATCGCCTCCGGAAGTGCCAGGTAAGCGGCGAAGTTGACCGTGCCGGTATGTACGCGGCTGCCCACGCGGCCGTCGTCGGTCTCGCCCATGTACGGGTCGAGGTCCGCAACGCGGCCCCTGCGCACGTACATCGCGCCGACACCGACCGGTGCGCCGATCCACTTGTGCAGGTTGATGCCGACGAAATCGGCCTTGAGCTGCGGCACCGCGTAGTCGATCTGGCCGAACCCGTGCGCCGCATCGACGATCACGTCGATACCGCGTGCGCGTGCACGCTCGGCGATCTCGGCCACCGGCAGCACCAGCCCATGGCGATGGCTGACCTGGGTCAGCAGCACCAGCTTCAGGCGTGGCAGCCGCGCGAACGCGGCCTCGTAGGCCTGCAGGATCTGCGCATGGTCGGGCACCACCGGCAGCGTGATGCGCTCGACCTGCACGCCACGGCGCTGCTGCAGCCAACGCATCGCACCGATCATGCTGTCGTAGTCGATGTCGGCGTACAGCACCTGGTCGCCGGGCCGCAGGCGGTTGTAGCCACCGATCAGCGCCAGCATCGCTTCGGTGGCGCCACGGGTCAGTGCGATCTCGTCGGCGCCCACGCCCAGCAGTTCGGCCACCTGCCGCTGCACCGCCATGTACTGCACCGGGAACTCATGACGGCCGTACCAGGCGTTACCACGGTTCACCTCGGCGGTGTGGCGCTGGTAGCTGGCCAGCGTCTCGCGGCCCATCGCGCCCCAGTAGCCGTTCTCCAGGTGGTTCACTTCATCGGTGATGTCGAAGTGGCTGGCCACGGCGGCCCAGTAGCCTTCATCGCGGGCCAGCGCGTCCGGCGCTACGGTCGTTGCGGGAATCTGCATGGACGCAGCGTAACCCGCGGCAGCCATGGCGGGCAGTGAAGACAGCGCAGCTGCAGCCGGCAGCAGTGCACCGGCACGCAACAGGACGCGGCGGTTGCGGTCCATCAGAAGCTCAGCCGGTACTGTGCGTACAGGTTGGCACCGTCGGTGTCGTACGGCGCATTGCGCGAGTAGACCAGGCCGCGACTGGCCTGGAAGGTGGCTTCGTCCGGATAGCGGTCGAACACGTTGTCGGCACCCACGCGCAGGCTGTGATGTTCGTTGATGCGATAGCCGACGGCCAGGTCGAGGAAGCTCATCGCACCAAAGCGCTGGTAGATATCGCCCACCGCATTGCCGCTGGAATCGGTCCAGGCACCGTAGTAGCGCATGCGCGCCATCAGCGACCAGGCACCGATGTCCCAGCTGCCGGTCAGGCTGCCCTTGTGCTCGGGCAGGCGATCTTCGAACAGCACGCGCTGGGTCTCGTTGGTTGCCACCGAGGTGCTGCCGTTGTCCACGCGGGTGCGGTTGTAGTTGTAGGCCAGGGTCAGCGTCATGCGGCCCGCGCCGAGGTCGCGCAGGTAATTGCCGACCACGTCCACGCCGGTGGTGGTGGTGTCGAAGTCGTTGGTGAAGTAGTTCACCGAGGTATAGCCCAGCGGATTGGGCGTACCGGCCGGAATGGCGAAACTGGCCGACTGGCTGAAGCGGTCGGTGAGCTTGATCTGGTAGACATCCACCGAGCCGGACAGGCCCAGGTCGGTGCGCCAGGTCAGGCCCAGCGATGCGGTACGCGATTCTTCCGGCTTCAACGGCCTGGCACCGAGCAGCTGCGCCAGCGGATCGTTCGGCGACAGGCGGCCGCTGGTGAAGATCTGCAGCGTGCGCGTATCCAACCCCTGGGTGGTGCTGGTGGTGTTGAGCTGCGCCGGCGTCGGCGCGCGGAAGCCGGTGGACACGGTGCCGCGCAGGGCGACGTCCGGGGTGATCGCGAAGCGCGCCGACAGTTTGCCGTCCAGTGTGCTGCCGAAGCTGGAGAAGTCCTCATAGCGGCTGGCTGCACCGATGCTCCAGCGCTCGCCCAGCGGCACTTCCATGTCCACGTAGGCGGCCTTGCTGCGCTGGCTCCACTGCCCGGCCTGGCTGGCCGAGAAGCCCGGCGCGCCATTGGAGTTGGCCTCCAGGCCCCCGGCCGCGCCCGGACCCACCGCGTACGAGGCCGGATCACCGGCGCGCACCTGGTAGGTTTCCTGGCGGAACTCGCCACCGAAGGCGACGTTGATCGGCTTGGACAGCGCAGCCACGTCCCATTCGTAGTTGAAGTCGGCGTTGGCGTTCTTCTCGGTCTGGGTCAGGCGGCCGAGATCGAAGTCGGTCGGGCTGGCCGGGCCGAGCGAGGCATTGATCGAGTTCTTCAGGCGATAGTCGATGGCGTTGCGGCCATACGAGGCGCTGACATCCCAGCGCAGCTTCGGCGTGATCTCGCCGCGCAGGCCACCGACCAGCTGCAGGTCGTTCTGCACGTTGCCGTACTGCGGGCTGAAGCCGACCGGATACAGCGAGCGCAGGTTCCAGCCCGGGAAGATGGCGGTGGTGCGGTACGCGCCGGTGGTGGTGTCCGGGTTGCGCCAGTTGAAATCGCTGACGCCATCGCTGTGGCTGTACAGGCCAAAGGCATAGAGCTCCAGCGTATCGCTGGCGTTGGCCTTTACGTTGAAGCCGACGCGGCGGCTTTCCAGTTCCGGCTGGCCCCAGCGCTGCACCGGGTTGGGCACCTCGAGCTCCGGATGCGCGGCCTGGAAGGCGATGGCATCGGGGCGCTGGCGGGTGCGCGAGGTGGCGTCGGAGGTGGACGATTCGGCGAACAGCACCAGGCTGCCATAGTCGCCCAGCGACCAGCCGGTGCGCGCACTGAAATCGCGCGAAGCACCGTCGCCCTGCGCGTACTGCGAGTAGCCGGCGGTGATCTCGCTACCCGGCCCATCCTCCAGGATGATGTTGATGACGCCGGCGATGGCGTCCGAGCCGTACTGCGCCGACGCGCCATCACGCAGCACCTCGATGCGCTTGATCGCGCTGGTTGGAATCTGTGCCAGATCAGCGGCCTGTGCACCACGGTTGCCGAGCAGCGCGCTGCGGTGGAAGCGGCGACCGTTGACCAGCACCAGGGTCTGGTCCGGCGACAGGCCACGCAGCGTCGCCGGACGCACGAACACCTGGCCGTCCGCCATCGGCAGGCGCTGCACCACGAACGACGGCACCAGCTGGGCCAGCACGTCCTTCAGGTCGGTGGATTCGACGGACCTGATGTCTTCCTTGCTGAACACATCCACCGGCGCCAGCGTTTCGAACTGGGTGCGGTTGGACGCGCGGGTACCGGTGACCAGCATCGCGTCGAGCTGGGTGGGCGCGGCGCGGCTGCCGCCGGCGGCATCGACCGCATCGGCCTCCGTTGCGATCGCGCCTCCTGCGCTGGCCATGGAAAGGGCAAGGAGGATGGAACGCGAAAGCTTCGAACGATGCACGGCAGGGCTCCGGGAGGACGCGACAGGGCCAGCACCTGTGCGCACACAACAGGCCTGGACAAGGCGCGCAGTCTCGGCGCGATGTGTGAAGAAGGCATGACGTCAGTACGACAGCTTGATGCGCCAACCAAGGTTGGCCCCTGCCAGGGCTCATCCGTAGATCCACGCCATGCATGGGTGGCAATGCAGACCCACGCCCCATCCCCGCACACAGCGGCTAGCCGTTGGCGTCGTCGCCAAAGCCGAAACGGGCCGGCCGTGCCGTTCGCAGCGGAACGAACATCATGGCGGCGAACACCACCAAGGCGGGGGTGGACATGATCCAGATGCCCCTGTTGCGAATCCCGATCCCCATGAAGTCGACCTGCAGATCGCCGATCCATTGCAGCTGCGTCAGTATCATCACCAGCCCGCCGATAGTCGCGCACGGCAACCCACCGTGACCGGCCCCCAACAACGTCGGTGTCAGAAACCCGCCCAGCAACGCGAAGCCGACACGGTACACCCAGGGATTGCCGCGCCACCGTGGTGCGCCGAACAACATCAGCAGCATCAGCGCCAGGGTCAACAGACTGGGAAGTACCCAGAGGGCAAGCAGCATTTCGATCATCTCGATCATCGGCCGGGCTCCGCTGGCCTGGCATCCCCCGTCGTCGATCGCATCTCCCTGCCCCCCATCACGTCCATGAAGCGCGCATTGTTGCCGGTACGCAGGCAGACGCAAAGCCCCGGCAGCGCAAGAACTGCTAAACGCCGTGCCTGCCGATCCGCTACTGTGCCGGCATTGGATGCGGGGAACGGCAGGATGAGCGCGGCAGGCAAGGCGTTGTGGTACATCGAAACCCATGCGGACCAGCCATTGGCGCTGGCCGACATCGCCGCTGCGGCCGGCCTGTCGCCGTTTCATCTGTCACGCCTGTTCCAGGCCCGCACCGGCACCTCGGTGGTGCGCTACCTGCGCGGGCGCCGCCTGACCGCTGCCGCGCAGCGGTTGGCCAACGGCGCGGGCGACATCCTGCAGGTGGCGCTGGGGGCCGGCTACACCACCCATGCTGCCTTTACCCGTGCCTTCAGCGAACAGTTCGGGCAGACACCGGAACGGGTACGCGAACAGGGCACCGATGGGCTGACGCTGGTGCAGGCGATCCGCCTGGACGAGGCCCCGTCAGCCTGCATTGAAGCCCCCCGGCTGCTCGATACGCCCGCGTTCCAGGTGGCAGGCGTCGGCATGCGGCATACCCGCGACAGCAGCGGCGCGATTCCGGGCCAATGGGCCCAGCTCAACCGCGAGTGGCCGACGCCGGCACCGGTCAGCTTCGGCGTGTGCTGCAACAGTGATGACGATGGTGGCTTCGACTACATTGCGGCACTACCGGCAAGCGCGGTGCCGAGCGTGCCTGCGCACTGGCGACGCGTGGACATCCCGGCGCGCCGCTACCTGGTGGCTTGGCACGGCGGACACATCTCGGCCATCCGCTCGACCTGGTTCTGGTTGCTGGATCATTATCTCCCTGCGTCCAACCTGAGCCTTGCCGATGCGCCGGACCTGGAGCGCTACGACGCCCGGTTCGACGAGCACAGCGGCAACGGCGGCGTGGAGATCTGGCTGCCGGTGGAAGAACGTCCCCACTGACAAGGAGTTGAAGATGCGCATGACCGCTGCTGTGCTGGGAGGAATGCTGCTGGCGTTCGCGAGCGTCGGCGCCGCCCGCGAAAACGGCGTCGCCGGCGAGCGCCACGGCACGACGACGCTGGCCAGCGCCGCCGTGCGCGACGCAGGGCACCGCGACGCGCTGCGCTACACGGTCTGGTATCCGGCACAGGCCGGCAGCCGCGAAAACGCGCTGACCATCGGTCCACCCGACGCGCCGCTGTTCGACGTCGGCCGGTCGGCCAAGGATGCGCCGGTCGCGGGTGATCGCCTGCCGACCCTGCTGCTCTCGCATGGCAACGGCGGCAGCGCGCGCATGATGGGTTGGCTGGGCACGGCGCTGGCGCGGGCCGGGTATCTGGTGATTGCGGTGGATCATCCAGGCAACAACGGCGTTGACACCATGACCCTGCCCGGCAGCCTTCTGACCTGGTTGCGCGCCGATGACCTGCGTGCCGCACTGGCGGCCGTGCAAGCTGATCCGGTGCTGGGCCCGCATGTCGATCCTGAGCGCCTGGGGGTCGCCGGCTTCTCGGCCGGTGGCTACACCGCGCTGCTGGCAGCCGGTGCGCGACCGGACCTGCAGCGATTGCGGGACTTCTGCACCGCACATCCGGATGACGGCGTCTGCCGGCCCCAACAGGAGGCGGCAACGCACACGATGGAGGCGCGCGTTGCCGCTGCGGCGTCGCCCGAGCTGTCGCCATGGATGTCCCACGCCAACGACGCACGCGCCATTCCCGGCGTGCGCGCGGTGTTCCTGCTGGCGCCGGCAATCGTGCAGGCCTTTGCGCCCGAGCAGCTCTCCTCGCTGAAACAGCCGGTGTCGATCGTGCTGGGCCAGGCGGACACGGTCGCGCCACCACAGACCAATGGCGAGGCTGCGCGTGCGGTGATTGCGGGCGCTGCACTGCAGGTGCTGCCCGGTGTCGGCCATTACGATTTCCTCGCCGCATGCACCCCGGCCGGACAACAGCGGCTGCAGGACCTGTGCAGCACATCGGTGCCGAAGGCGCAGACCCACGCGCAGGCAGCGGACGCGGCAATACGGTTCTTCAACCATTCGCTGCGCTAGTGGCCGCCGGGCATCGCCCGGCGCTACAGTGGGCGCGTCCACGGAGAATCGATCATGCGCCTGCTGCACCTCACTCTGCCGGTATCCGACGTCGCTTCCGTGGCCACATATTTCCACGATGTGCTGCAGCAGCGCGTGGTCGGCAACCATGTGCACGTCGGCTGGAGCACCCTCGAACTTCAGCCTGCGGCGGGGCGTCCGGTGGGTGGCGTGCATCTGGCCTTCAACGTGCCGGACAACCGCTTCAGCGAGGCAATGACGTGGTTGCGTGAGCGCACGCCGCTGCAGCGCAATCCGGCGGGGCTGGACTACTTCGCGCTGGAGAGCAGCTGGCAGTCGCAGTCGGTGTACTTCACCGGCCCGGACGGCCTGATCCTTGAACTGATCGGCCGCCGTCGCCTGCCGGCCAGCGCTCGCGAAGGCGTGTTCCATGGCAGCGAGCTGACCTGCCTGAGCGAAGTCGGCCTGCCCAGCCGCGATGTCGACGCCGTACGCGAACTGTCCAACCAACGTTTCGGCCTGCAGCCGATCAGCCCGGCTTCGCCGCAGTTCGCACCGATGGGCGACGACGAGGGCCTGCTGATCGTGGTCGCGGCCGATCGACGGTGGTTTCCCGAGCAGAAGGACCTGCCCAATGCGCAGGGGCTGTTGCTGCAGGTGGGCGACGTGGCTGGCCCCGGTGTCGTGGAGGACGTTGTGCTCGGCTGGCGGGTACAGGCAGCCTGAACTACCAGCTGCCCGACGCACCACCTCCGCCGCTGCGGCCGCCGCCTCCGGACCAGCTGCTGGAGCTGCTCGCAGACGAACTTGACGACGGGCAGCTGGACGCGCTGCGGTGGCCGACGGATGATCTGCGGCTGCCGCGTGCCTTCTCACCGGGCAGCATGGTGAAAATCCAGGCGAAGTACAGCACGACCGTGCCGGCACTCCACCCGATCGTCGCGGCAAGGCGTGCCACCGGGTCGGCGCGATCAATGGCCAGCAGTGCGAAGAGCACGTAGCCAGCGGTCAGCAGCAAGAGCACTGCGAACCTCACCCCGAAGCTGCTGCGGTCCTTGTGCCAGCGCGCGCGGCACGCCTGCACGAGGAAGAACAGCAGCATGGCTACGATGCCTGCCGCCAGGTCCAGCAACGTGTGCAGGGCCAGACTGGGCGGCAACTGGCCACGCAGCATCATCACCACCAAGAGCCCCGAACGGACCCCGAGCATGCCGAGCAGCACCACGCGCACACCTCGGCTGCGGCGCCAGCACCAGCCAAGCAGGCTCGCCACCGGTACGCACAACGCCAATACGAGGCAGACCGCTGCCAATGCCTGGCGTGGCGCCCACATAGCCGCCGACAGCAGACCCGCGGCTACCACAGCCGTCACCAGCAGCGGGCGACCCCAGGCCGGCAATCGCTTCGGGCGCGCCTGCGGCGTGGTGACCTCGCGTGGCGCTCCACGCTGGCGCTCGCGATGCCTGCGTGCGAGGTCGTCCGGCATCCTGGCCGCGGGCGCCGAGGGCGGTGAGCGCCACAGACCCGCAAGGAAGCCGGCCAGCAGCGTCAGTGCAACCACGGAGTCCGCGCTGCGCCAACCGGCCGGCAGCACGTCGCGCATCGATGGCGCTTCCCAGGCCGGCAGGTCCTCGCCATCGATCAGCGCGACCACGACCTTCGTTCCATCCAGCAGGCCCTGGTCAAGGTCGCCATCGCGGAAACGCGGCACGATCGCCTTGTCGATGATGCGGGCGGCATAGGCATCTGGAATCGCGCCCTCCAGACCGTAACCGGTCTGGATGCGTACACGGCGGTCCTGCACGGCCACGAGCAGCAGCACGCCATCGTCAACGCCTTCGCGGCCCAACTGCCACTGGTCGAACACCCGCTGCGCGTAGGCCTCGATGCCCTCGTCGCCAGCATGGTCGACCACCAGCACCTGCAGCTGCGCGCCGGTGCGCGCCTGCAACTTGAGGGCCTGCGTGCGCAGTATGTCGCGGGTATCCGCCGAAAGTGCGTTGGCGGCGTCCACCACCGGGTCATCCAGCGCAGGGACCGCAGCACCGGCCATCACCACCATCGGCAACAGGCACAACAGCATCAACAGCCATGCCTTGACCCGGGTGCACGTCATCCTGCGCAGCATCTTCACGTGCCCTGCCCTGCCTCGATCCGCGCATGCAGCGCCTGCAGCTGCGCGACCGTCTGGTTGAACACCTGCAGATCAGCATCAACCAGCGCCGGCCAATCGGGCGCGTGCCCCAGCAACTGCGCCACCTGCTCGGTCGGCGCACGATCAAAGCCTTCACCCAGCACCGCGAGATAGCGTTCACGGAACCCTGCCGGGTCGCGTTGATCCTGCACGAACAGCTGCACGGCCAGCAGCCCTGCATAGAGGTAGTTCACCAGATAGTTGGGGTCGTCATACATCAGGCGCTTGCCGATCCAGCCGTTGCACAGCTGCGGATAGCGCTCCGGGTCCTGACCGAAGCGCGCCAGCACCCGGCCGGTCAACGCGTCCAGGTCATCGGCGGTACCCAGCGTGTTGTCCGCCACGCCCTCGTAGATCGACTGCTCCAGCTGCGCCTCTTCGGAAGACGTGAACAGCTGCAGCACCATATCGTCCAGCAGTGACTTCAGGTAATAGGCCTTGGCCCGCGGGTCCTCTGCCTGCTGGTACAGCTGGTCGCGGAAGCGCAGTTCGTTGTAGATGGCAAAGGCCTCGGTCAGCCACTGGCTGCCATTGCGCTGCAGCGGCGAGGCATGGCCGCGCTGCATCCACTCACCGTGCATGGCATGACCGGCTTCATGGGCGATCTCGACATCGCTTTCCAGATCACCACGGCGCACGCCAACGAACAGCATTGCCGGCACGCCGGGAGCGCTTACCGAGAACGCGTCCTGGCTGCGGTCACCACGTTCGGTGGCCAGATCCATGCGCCGGTTGGCCGGATCGAGCAGCGCACGCAGCTCACTGACGTATGCCGGCCCCAGGTGCTGCATGGCATCGGCGGCATTGTCGCGCAGCTGCGCCAGCGTCAGTACCGGCGGCATATAGCCGGCATCGGGCAACGTGGTATCCCAGAGCTGCGGCGCATCGATGCCTGAACGCGCGGCGTGGCGCAGCAGCATGTCCTGGTAGGCGCGACGGTCCCGTGCATGGCGTTCGATCGCCTGCAGCGTAGCATCCACCGCCGATGCATCCAGGCCCATGCGCTGGTAGCCCCGCGCCGGTGCAGAACCATCGCCCTGCAGGCGCGCGGCGGCATCGTTCACCTGCACCAGGCCCAGCAGCACCGAGGCCATCGGCTCGCGGCGCGAGTGCAGGCCCTGCCAGTAACCCTTCCAGCCCGCTTCCCGCAACGCGCGGTCCCGCTGCTGGGCCAGTGCCTGCTTGTCGTGCCCGGTGTCCCAGTGCCGACCATCACGCTCGATCTGCGGGTACTCGGCACTGCGCAGGATCTGCCCACGCAGCCGTGCGAAACTGTCCAGCGCCGGATCGGCCAGGGCCTCCACGGCCTCATCCAGTGCGGTACTGGCCGGTGCTGCGGCGTCCTTCAGCGCACGCGCGCGCAGGAAGGCATACGGTGCTGCCCACGCCGCGTCTGCGGGCGCTTCGCGCAGCGCCGCGCGGCCGGTGTGGGCGATGCGGCTGCACAGCCCCATCACCTGGTCCAGCGCCTGCGTCGGGCGATGGTCACGGGCGTTGCGTGCGGCCTGCAGATGCAGATAGCTGTGATGGCGCAGGCACTGCGCCTGCAGTGCCTCGGCCTGATGGAAGCGTTGCGCAGGTGCAAGCGCGGAAGCCTGCTGCAGGGCCTCGACACGCTTGCCCAGCTCGCCGCGCGCGGCCTGTTCGGCTGCCGCACTGGCGAAGTAGGCGCTATCGTCGGCCGGCAGCGACTGCGCCTGGACGCCGGTGAAGGGTGCCATCGCCAGCATGACAGTCATGGTGGCGGTGATGGTGCACATCCTGCGAGCCTGCATCGGCGTCTCCTTGCCTGGATCAGGCTCCGAGCCTAGCAGCCCCCGCCCGGCCGCGCCTGTGCCGGGACAGGCATCAGATCGACTCATCCTCGCGCTTGACCAGCGTCCAGCAGGGCGACTGCGCGAAGGTGTAGGTCTGCTGGTCGCTGCTGTCCGGCGTGCGGATCTGTACCTGTCGTTGCCCATCGGCCAGCGTGCTGACCTGCATCTCGCGGCCCTGCCCGGCCAACGCGGCGGGATCGGGCATCACCGGCCACTCGACATCGGCCAGCGCCAGGCGGCTTTCCACCTTGCGCGGTTCCGGCTCGGCCTCGGCATCGATGTAGCTGTCCAGCAGCGGATCGGCGGTGGCCTTTTCCTGCAGCGCGATCTCGTTGCCGAAGTGCTTCAGGAACGCATCGAACTGCGAGTAGGGGCATTCACCGCTGGCAGGCACCGGTGCGGGCTGGACCGCTGCCGCCGTGGACGACGGCGCGGGATGTGCAGGCGCCACTTCCGTGGGCGTCACCTGGGGCTCGGGCGTGCAGGCAACCAGGGCCACGCCACAGGCAAGCATCAGCACGGCAGCGGAACGGTTTCGACGCATGGGCTCATCCTGAATCCGGTTGGGTCGTCCCATGCTACCGCGCGCCCTACAATTCCGGCACTCCGCCTGTCCGAGACTCTCCATGCGTCGCCTCCTGCTCATGATCGGCCTGCTGTTGCCCGCCCTGTGGCCAGCGCTGGCGATGGCCGTCGATGTCCACGAAGGCGATCTGCTGTTCGTCACCGCCGGCCGCAGCGGCCTCAGTGCGGCCATCGACGATGCCACCGGCAAGCAGGGCGCGCCCAGCTTCGATCACGTCGCCTTGGTCGCTTCCACGCCGAAGGGCTGGGAGGTATTGCATGCGGACGAGAAAGGATCGCGCCGGCAATCGCTGGTCGAGTTCCGCCAGGACGCCCGGGCCAAGCAGCGGCAGATCGTGGTCTATCGCCTGCGGGCACCGCAGCAGGCGGCGATCAAGGATGCGGTCGCCACCGCGCGCATGATGCTGGGCAAGCCGTACAACACGTCGTATGTGTTGAACGAGGACAGCTACTACTGTTCCGACTTCATCGAGCGTGCGTTCCGTGCGCACCATGTGTTCGCGCTGCAGCCGATGAACTTCCGCAATCCGCAGACCGGGCAGATCGCACAGCATTGGGTCGATCTGTACCGCGGCATGGGCATGGAGGTGCCGCAGGATCAGCCCGGCACCAATCCCAATGACATGTCGGCCGCGCCGGTGCTGCAACGCATCGGCGTGCTGGAATAAGCGAAGCCCCGCGCGCGGCGGGGCTTCGGGGGTTGCCCAGGGTGGGTACCGACGTCACTCTTCCTCGTCCTGCCCACCTTGCTGCTGATTGCGCTGGTTGCGCTGCTGCTGTTCCTGCTGCTGTTGCTGCTGCTGGTCGCGGCCACGGCCCTGCTGCTGATCCTGCTGGTTCTGCTGGCCCTGCTGCTTCTGGTTCGGGTTCTGGTTCTGCTGTGCCATGTCCGATCTCCAAAGCCACGCGCGGAATGCGGTGGACGGGGCCATCGTCTGCAGCGAAGAGTTAATCGCGCGTTGGCGGACGGCTACACCTGTGTGTACGCGCGTGAATGAACACGCGAAAGTCCTTGCGGCACAAGCCGCTGAAGGATTCATGCGGGTTCGGCATGTCCTCATGCCATCCTCAGCGTTGCTCGTATTCATGGCGCTCGCAGCCGGAAACACGCGCTGAACGAGGCTGGTTTCCCGGCGCGTGCAGGGAAGACAGCTCTGCATTCATGGCATCACCGGTGGCACATACGCCAGGGTCATGCCCAGCAGCCACAACAGGCCCAGCACCAGCGGGATGTGCACCAGCAATTGGATGAAGGTGAAGCCCACGATGTCGCGTGCCTTCAGGCCCAGCACGCCCAGCAGCGGCAGCATCCAGAACGGGTTGATCAGGTTGGGCAGGGCTTCGGCCGCGTTGTAGACCTGCACCGCCCAGCCCAGGTGCGCCTTCAGTTCGTTGGCGGCCTGCATCACGTACGGCGCCTCGATGATCCACTTGCCGCCACCGGACGGCACGAAGAAGCCCAGCACGGCCGAATAGACGCCCATCACCAGCGCGAACGAATCGGTGCTGGCCACGTGCACGAACAGGCTCGACAGCCGGTGCGCCAGGGTCTGCCCGTCACCGCCAGCGGCGTGGGTGAGGATCATCGCGATGCCGCCGTACAGCGGGAACTGGATCAGCACGCCGGTGGTACTCGGCACCGCCTTGGCCACCGCGTTGAGGAAGCTGCGCGGGCGCCAGTGCAGCAGCAGGCCCAACGAGATGAACAGGAAGTTGTAGGTATTGAGGTTGGCGATGGCGGTGATCACCGGCTTGTTGGCGAACTCGTTGAACAGCCAGCCGAACGCCAGCAGCGAGAGCAGCACGGTCAGGAGGGGGCTGTATTCCAGCCATTCGCCCGGGCGCGTGCGTCGCTGCAGCGGTTCCGGCTCGGCCTGTGCAGCACCGGGGAACGCCTCGGCGGTACGCGCACTACCCGCCGCGGGTGCCGTCAGCCAGGCGATCAGCAGCGAGACCAGGATCAGCACCGAGGTCAGCGCGATCGACTGCCACAGGAAGATGGTTTCGGTGAACGGCAGCACGCCGGTGATCTCCACCAGCCCCGGCGGCATGCTGGCCGGGTTGGCCTGCAGCTGTGCGGCCGAGGAACTGAGCCCCATTGCCCACACCGCACCCAGGCCGAGGTACGCCGAAGCACCGGCGGCGCGGTAGTCCATGCGCAGTTCGGTACGACGGGCCAGCGCACGCACCAGCAGGCCACCGAACACCAGCGAGAACCCCCAGCTGAGCAGCGAGGCGAGCATGCTGACCAGGCCCACGTACACCACCGCACCGCGGCCGGTACGCGGCACCCGGGCGAGGAAATCGATGAAGCGTGCGACCACCGGCGCCGTCGCCACGGCGTAGCCACCGATGACCACGAAGGCCATCTGCATGGTGAAGGGAATCAGGCTCCAGAAGCCGTCACCGAAGGCGCTGGCGGTGGCCTGCGGGGTCGAGCCGAAGCCCATCGCGGCCAGCGCGACGATGACCACGCCCAGCACCGCGAACACATACGCGTCGGGGAACCACTTTTCCGCCCAGGCGGCCGAACGCAGCGCTGCGCGCGCCATCCAGCCGTCCTGTACTGCTGCCGTAGAGGCCATCGCCTACCCTCCCAGGTTCGATGGCCCGATTCTGGGCGGTGGGGTGCGGGCTGTCAGCCACCTATTGGTCGTAGGCGGCACAGAACGGTAGTGCCGGCCGCTGGCCGGCAATTTCCCAATCGGGATGGTCGTGCAGCCGGCCAGCGGCCGGCTCTACCAGATCCAGGCATCATCGCAGGTGGTGGAAGGCGGTGGTGCCGGCCGCTGGCCGGCAACCTCGGGATCGCGCACGGGTGCAGCCGGCCAGCGGCCGGCTCTACCAGATCCAAGCATCACCGCAGGTGGTGGAAGGCGGTAGTGCCGGCCGCTGGCCGGCAACTTCGGGATCGCGCACGGGCGCAGCCGGCCAGCGGCCGGCTCTACCAGGCCTTGGGATCAACGCAGCGCCAGGTCCACGGCGATGCCGGCAAACAGCGCGGCACCCACCCAGTTGTTGTGCAGGAACGCCTTGAAGCACGGGCCGCGTTCGCGGTTGCGGCAGATCCAGAACTCGTACACCACCAGCGCGGTGGCCACGGCCACGCCGGCCAGGTAGTACCCGCCCAGCCCGCCGCGCACGCCGACCAGCGCCATCGTGGCCAGGAACAGTGCGTACAGCACGCCCTGGATGACCAGGTCGAGATCACCGAACAGGATCGCGGTGGAGTGCGAGCCCATCTTCAGGTCGTCCTCGCGGTCGACCATGGCGTACCAGGTGTCGTAGGCGGTGGACCACAGGATGTTGCCGGCATACAGCAGCCAGCCCAGCATCGGCACCTCGCCCTGCACGGCGGCGAACGCCATCGGGATGCCCCAGCCGAACGACATTCCCAGGTAGACCTGCGGCAGATGGGTGTAGCGCTTCAGGTACGGATAGCTGGCAGCCAGGAACACGCCGATGAAGCTCAGGCCGATGGTCAGCCCGTTCAGGGTCAGCACCAGGCCGAACGCCACCAGCATCAGTACGGCGAACAGCGCCAGCGCGGCGCGGCCGCTGATCGCACCGGTGGCCAGCGGGCGCGCCTTGGTGCGCTCCACATGCGGGTCGAGCCAGCGGTCGGCGTAGTCGTTGATGACGCAACCGGCCGAGCGGGTCAGCCACACGCCGGCGGTGAACACGAACAGCGTCCACAGCGGCGGCAGGCCGCCCGCGGCCAGCCACAACGCCCACCAGGTGGGCCACAGCAGCAGCAGCGTGCCGATCGGGCGATCAGCGCGCATCAGACTCCAGTAATGCCGCCAACGCGGCGTCGCCGGCGACTGCGGCGAAGTGAGGGGGGTATCAGCCATGGCGATAGGATACTCCTGCCCCTCCGGCACGGCTTTGCCCGTGGGGGGAGATTTGTTCGGCGAAACTGGATAGAATGCCGGTCCCGCACCGCTTCATGGCGCTGCGATGCCCGCCCCGGCACCGGCCGACGGCGCGGCGGTTCTACAACGCGCCCGTAGCTCAGCCGGATAGAGTAGTGGCTTCCGAAGCCATTGGTCGGGGGTTCGAATCCCTCCGGGCGCGCCATTTTTCCTTCATTGCCTGTACGCAGTGTCCCAACTGGGCGATGCTGCGATGTCGCGAGGTGTCCGGCACGTCGCCAGGAATGTCAGGGAATGAACGTTGCCGAGCGATGCTCGCAACCGGCTGCATCCCGTACCACCATGGAGTACTCCTCACCCGCGCTGGATTGGCCGGGCAGGAACACGCCATCACCATCGAACAAAACGCTCTGCTGTTCACCCTGCCCGATCGACAGCCCGATCGCTCCCGGTGTGATTTCCTCAAGGATCACGTTGTAAGGTCGCCAGGCATCCTCGCCTTTACGCCTCATCTCTGCGCGAGCGGTCCTTGAGTTCAACCTGCGTCTCTCATCCACCCACAGCTGAAGCGGCTGATCAGCGTTGTGGGTGATCTGGAAGCGCCCGTAGGTCAGTCCGTCGACTCTCTCGGTGCCGACGTAGGTGAAATGGGCCGGTGGACACTTCGTGGTGCGGTTCGGATGCGCCGCACAGGATGTCAGTGCAACCACGAGGCAAAAGGCAGTCAGGCGCTTCATGGGTTCGAGGCCTGATGTGGGTTGTTGTCGCGGCGGCAAGCGGCAGTGAGGGCAACCAGCACTGCGCCCCAGAGCGGCGTGAGCAGCACGACGCTCATCACCGTCAGCGAAACCGGTACCTGCCAGAGCAGCGATGGCCTGAATCCGCTGAATCTATAGGCTTCCAGTACAAGCACCACGACCTGGGCCAGAAGGCCCGCGAGCAGCCCTAGGCCTGCCCCCTTGGCAAGCCGCTTGATCGTCAGGCGGCCCGCGGCGGGAACTCGTGCGCCAATTCCCAGCAACAGAAGGCTGACGGCATACAGCCAGAAGAAAACCTGATGTGAGTCGAAGGCGTAAAGCGCCCTGCCCACAAAGTGCAGGAACAGCCAGAGTGCTCCACACGACACCGCGTAGGCCAGCCCGTACCGAAGAATCTGCCTGGCTTTCATCTTGTACCTCTCCGAGGGCGTGCAGACCGATCGCGTTCTTTTGTGGAGGAGTGCGGGAGCTCATGCACCTTGCCTCCCGCTTGGCGCCCTACTCGCGCAACGCATCGCGCAGCGCTCGAGAGTACCTGCCTGCCTCCAGCGTTCGCAGCTGGGCCAGTGGAATCCGATACCTCCTGAACAGTGCGGCCAGTTCTCTTGCAAGCCCCTGGAGCGGAGCGCGTCGAACAATATTGATGAGACCTTTTCCAAGGTATCCAAATTCATCTTCATAATAGACGCCGAATTCGAGTTTCTTAAGGCCAGGCTGGCACTGAGAAGAAGATTGCGACTGCCGGCCCACAGCGGGCATCTGCGCCCCCCCAACAGTGGAGGTCATACGGAGAATATCTGAAAATCACTATCTGCATATTTCCCGCGCCCTGCCGAGAACTGCCGCACTTGCCCGTCCGACTTCGAGCTTCCGTATCAATCCAGCACATTCAGGCCGATCCCCAGTTTTCGCTCCATAGATCACGGGCTCACCCTTCCTATCTACTCCGTCCAAATAGAGCACTGCGCAATCACCAGCGATCGTACCAATGCGCACCGCACGAACCTTCTCGATACTGGCGTCTGGACCGGCTGCACCCTCGCACATCCCACCGTAATACGCACTACTCAGTTCCGCGTAGATGGGTTTCAGCTGCAGCTCCCCTAAGCGGTCATTCTCGCATGCGCTCAGGGCGAGCACACAGACGGACGCGACAGACAAAGCGCGCAGGAAGAAGCCTTTGGCATCGAGAGAACTCTTGAGCAACCCCGATTTCCTTTGACTGTTTTCCATTACCTCCCCAGAACGATCTGCTCGAACGCATTGGTCGCGCTGCGCCGATCTCCCTTGCGGTTGCTGAGCGCGCCATTGGTCGCACACCTGGCGTCATCCGCCAGGCAGTAGGCGGAGCTCGGCGCTTCAGCGCACTATAGCGCCGCCGAGCATCGACCGAATACGTTGGCGGGCTTCTCCCGAAGGCTCACGGCAACCACCCGTTGCTTCTGCTCACCGCAGCCCCCCATCACCCCGTACAGGATGAGAAGTCCCTTGTCGTTGACGTAGCCGATGAACTTGCCCCTACCTTCATCCGAAGCGGCCCTGACGAGATAGACGCTCTCCCCGGCCGCTGGCTTCAGGTCACTCAACGGCATTGGACCGATCTTCCCTTCAACCTCTGATGCCGATACCACGGCCAGCGAATGCTCCAACATCCACTCCGCAATGGCTGCTTCACTATCAGGATCAAGTATGGAAATGCGGTCAAGCGGCAGAGTCGTTGAATTGCTAGGGAAAATCGCATCGGACGAAACATCTACCCAGTCCGACTTCCATTCCGTATGTTGAAACTGGTGAATGCTGCAGCCCCCTAGCATTGGCAAGAGCAGCACCGCTGCACGCAAGATACCAGCCTTCGGCATAGACATGAAAGCCCCAGAAAGGGCCGGCCAAATGCTAATTATCATCTGCAACCCGTTCTGCAAAATGATCTATGATTTGTACCTCGTGCCCAAGATGGCATGTCATTTCTTGACTTCCCTATCATGGGCTGGCGCTTGGCGTGTCGCTACTCTGCCCCGGGTTTGCGGCAGCGTGCGTAGTCGAAACACCCGGCCTGCGCGCATAACTGTAATCGGGATCCCGGCAAGCGCGCACGATCGGACTTCGTGCGTGCCTGATCACGCCGGGGAACCAGCACAGCACCAGCACTACCAGACAGATCATTCCCAGCCGTGCCCATTCACCCGCGACACCGGCCCCGACCAGCGGCAATGCCGCCACCAGGATGATGACCTGTGCGTACAGAAGATAGAACGTGTACGTGCCCAACCGCGGGTCTGAACGAAGCTCGACGTGACACCCCCGGCAGGACGTCTTCGCTTGACGCTTTCCAGCAGATCGCAGCGGAAAGCGCTGCCCGCTAGCGCCACAAAGTGGGCAGATGAAGGTCATCAGGCGCATCGGTAGAACCTCTTTTCAGAAGTTTCCATCACCAGGCTCCATCTGCGGTGTCGACCATACGCACCGCATCATCAAACCTCGGGTCCTGGCACATCATTTCCAGTGGTGTCCGATCAAGCTCATTCCCTGCGTGCGGGTCTGCACCACACCAGAGGAGATAAGCCGCTGCCGCGACGCTGCCATGTGCCACCGCACTTGCCAGCGGCGTCAGATCAAGATCACCACGCACATCGATGTTGGTCACGAAGGGCATCAATGCGCTGCGGAGGGCCACATCGTTGTAATAGGCCACCACATGCAGGGGCGTGTCCTCATAGGCCCTTGGGTCTCCGGACAAGTCAGCACCGCGTCGCCGAAGTCAGTGTCGACACCGAGCCGGGAAAGCAGTTCGCTGAGTACAGGATCGATGATGTTCATCGGGCTGCACGCACGGTAGAGCCCATTGCGTTGGCCCGATGGTGATCCGTCCTGTAATCCATCTCTCTGTCAGATCCCTGTCGACCTACAAGCCAGGCGGTGCGTGCGTCTTGGAGCGATGCATTCGACAGATCAAGAATCATGATTTGACCGGGATCAACCGGCTTTCCCAAGTCCCCTCTACTAGAAGTGCAATTTCTGCGCCGACAGAGGCCTCAATGAAGACCAAGGTGTCGCCATCGACAATTTCCCGGGCAGCCACTGGGTCTAGACCAAGGAGAAAGCAACACCGCTGGAATTCAAAGGAATCATCCTTTCGATGGAAGACCTTGAGATCGAGTACGACATTCTGGCTAGAGAAGCCATCAATGCTCGCCTTCCTGACTCGGCCAAAGACCAAATCATAGGATCCCTGCACAGAGTCATCAAACAGAGAAACAGTCACTCCGGACACCGGATCAAGACGAATTCCGGTCATCTTGAAATCATGGATAGTGATACCCATCGGCTCATCTCCTTGGCCAATCACTTGACGGATCCATACGTCGCGCGTGAACTTCCAGGTGGAATCTATTGATTGGATTTTACGTTCTTAAGAACAATTGCCACAAACATGCCGCAGATCAGGAGCGAACCCAGCGCCAGAGGCAACATTACAAAATAATCGCCCCTCTCAAGGTGACCAATCGCATACACCTTCAATGCGAGATAGGACGATGACCTCAGAAAAATTAGCGAAAAAAACAGCAAACCGAGCCAATTCAGTATTCTATTGCGCATATGCATATCATCTCAATTATCTGCAATTGCACCCAGACCCACCCCAAACATCCTTCACCACCTTCATGGCATCCTTGTCAGTAGCTACGCGTTGCAGCAGTTCTGGTGTGACCTGAAGGCAACTGCTCAATGTGAAGCCGAATGACAACAGCTCTCCCGCATTCGCGCCAAATACCACAGCAATCCCCCGCCGCCTCGGTGTAGGTGGATTCTCTTCCCTTTCCATCCTGTGCGGTTTGTATCGCTGATACTCCATCGTACGCCGTTGCCACACCATTCACCATTACCAGAAATCCGGGGATTGCAACTTCGGGCTGCAGAGACAAAACACCGGCAATGGTGACTCCTGCGCCATTCACAGCTTCCAAGCCTCCAAAGGTGAGGCCTGCCACACCGAACGTTATGCTTAGGTAGTCAACGCACTCGTCGCAGGGACACATACCAAGTTGATCTACCAAAGACGACGGGACGCCACCTGCGTATCCGAAAGTGCTGATCTAGCTCCGGTATACCGGGGCCCGGCACATTGATCAACGCCACCGGGTAGTTGTCCAGCCAGATGGCCTGCCGTTGCGCTTGGCCCGTGCCCGAATAGTTCCCCAGCCACTACCCAGCCTCGTCGTACAACGTGATCTGTGCTGCGCCACTAGCCTGAGTACACAGTACGCGTCACCGCGGTGGTTGTAGCTGCCGGTGCTGGTGGTATTGCCCACTGCGTCATGGTTGCGCGCTTCGCCATCCACCGCAGTCACGATGGCCGGTTGCGGGACCGCTCCGAGGTGCCCTGCCATCACTGTGTCTTCCCAACCTGGCTGGGGTACGCCCTGGCCCACATCCAACTAGGTAATTCACGCAGTGGCAGCTCCTGTTTCGCCACAGTCTCCAACTTGATGATCTCAGTTTCGCCTCGTTTAGTTAACTCTAGTCCGCGCTCCTCGCGGTTTCCGGGCAGCATGACCTCGGGTTTACTGCTGCCCTTAGCTCCCGTATTCCATCCCGCACATATCCTATGTGACCCAGATGGCAAACCTTCAGCACGTAACGAGTCTTGTCCGGATAGACATATCCAACAACCGGAACCGGAGTAGTACTTGTACCAATTACGGCACCCCCCTCTGCCG
This sequence comes from Stenotrophomonas sp. CASM110, assembly GCF_049384345.1. Lineage (NCBI taxonomy): Bacteria > Pseudomonadati > Pseudomonadota > Gammaproteobacteria > Lysobacterales > Lysobacteraceae > Stenotrophomonas > Stenotrophomonas sp. CASM110. The sequence continues at coordinate 28,682 of NZ_JBMRGI010000014.1, read as the reverse complement.
AATCATAGACTTCGATCACGCCCTCCGGCACAACTTCCCTGCCCTTGCGATCGCAAGAGGTGATAGTGAAGACTGAGCAGATAAAAATAATAGGAATAAATTTCATCATCTTTGCCCGCGCTGAATGGTTGAGTCATCAGACATCCACCAAAGCAGGTGGTTTATTGATTCCGGAAGATTCATTTTCGCGGGCTGAAGCTCCTTGCCAATCTCCCGCATGCACTTCCGCAACGGCCTCCCGCAGTTATGACTTATTGCACTGCACTCCCCCTGCGGCCTCGCGGGCCATGCCGATAGCGAAGCTGCCAAGCGTAGTCATAAGGCGTTCGAGCGTTACCCATGGCAGCCTAACCTGATGTGGCAGCACGTTGTACCCGCCGCCACACCTCATCCGACATCGAGTTCTTCCACGTCTGAGCGAGGAGATCCCGAAGAGACGGGTCGTGTTTTGCCAAGCGTTCAACCCTCTCGATCTCGGTTTCGCCGTGGGCAACCAGGTAGTCCTCCAAAGGTCCGGCAGCAAGATTGGAAAGTAGGTGCGCATCTACATCCATCCGCCTGACAGCCTCAATGAATTTCCAACCTTCGCCAGGATCTCGCTGGATGATGTCATCAACTTCATCCAGCCCGCCTGTGAGCGGATCCCGCTCAATCGCATCGATTGCGAGCCGATTAAAATTGACCCAAGCTTCAGCTATTTTTTCCACGCGCTCTTTATCAAACATTATGTATATCTCAAATTGGTTGAGCCATAGTCACCCATTGCCAAGCCTCATTGCTATAACCTGCACAGCGCTTTGCTGCAGAATCAGCAAGCAATCGCCTCAACCGCGCCTGCTTGTTTTGAAGTTGCTGCACATGCCCATCTATTGACATACGACCGGTAGCCGGAAGCCCACGCCCATCCTCTGCGCACCATGTGAGCCTGGGGACTTAGTGGGTAGCTGGACGTTGCTAGCCCTCAATCGGCAAGTGACCTCTCTCTCCCTATCGTTTACTACCGCATCGTTGAGCTGCTATGCGGGCCGCTCGCTCAAGTTCAGAGTCCGCGGCTCTCACCCCCTTCAACGCGGCACTCTTGAGCCATGCGTATGCCTCACTTGATGACGCGCAGTCCTTCTTGTCCTTCAACATGAAGAACACGTTGTACTGTGCAATCGGGTGCCCCAGTGCTGCGGCATAGACAAGCCACATGTGGGAGCTGCCAGCCGTGCCTCTGCCCTCAAAGTGGCGTGAGATTCGAAACGCTGCCTCAGCGTCGCCCGCGTCTGCGCGGCCAGTCAACGCAAGTAGCTGCTTATCATCAAGCTCAGCGCCACTATCCGTCGCGATCGAGCCGTCAAGCTCAACCACCGGCCTTTCCGGCTGAGGGGGCACCTGCGCATTTACATACCCTGCACCCACCAGATACAGGAGAAGACCAGTCTTCTTGAACATGCTCATTTGACCCCACCCTCTTTCATGAAATTCACCCACTCTCCAGGATTGCTTTTTATCCGTCTTGGGTCTGGGTCAGGCGACCCAGCGCGTCATAGGCGTACTTGGCCAGCGCCGTCGAGCCTGTGCCGTTCTTCAGCTCGGTGATCGAACCGACGGGATCATAGCCATAGCCCAGCGACAGGCCACCGGCGGCCGGGTCATGCACCGCCTGCGGGCAATAATCCAGATCCAGCGGACGCTGCAGCTGGCGGCCGTTGCCATATGTCCAGCCAGTGGCCGGACCGAAGGCCGCGTAGGTCACGTTGTTCCCCACGAACTGGCGCGCCTGGCCGGGCCGGGTCAGGCCGATCTGGCTGATGCGGCCCTGGGTATCGCGCACGTAGTCGGCCACGCTGCCACCCGGGTAGGTCAGCGCGGCCAGGCGGCCCGCCTTGCTGTAGGCATAGCGCAGCGTGCTGGCAACGCCGTTGACGGTCTGCACCTTGCGGGTGACCTGGCCGAAGCGGTCGTGGCAGTAGTGGGTGCAGCCATTGGCGTGCAGCACCTGCCCCAGACGCCCCTTGGCGAAGCCGCTTGTCTGCGGCCCAGGCAGCGGGTGCTACGTCACAGCTATAGCCCATATCCGGAGGATTCGACAGGCAAGCGCATCGCAGCTGTGGAAGGCGATCACGACACGGGCGCGCTGGCCTAAAGCCCTCACACTCGCTCCCGCGACCGACGACCTCGCAAGATCTATGACTCCTTCGCTTGCCGGAGACGGAGCAGGCCGACAGACCCGATTTTCCACATGGCAAAAGCTATGCAAAGAGAGAAAGCGACAAACGCCAAGCCCGTAAATCCATAGTCTCGGCCTCCATCAGCAAGATCAATCAGCACAAAAGCAAGGATTACTATATTCACGGCAGCTGCAAGGCAAGCAACTAGCCTGAGTGCCCAGAAGAACATGATGTAGTAAGCCCGAAGGAATCGATTGTATTTATTCATCTCAAGGACACCCGCACCCATTTCCAGTCGGCGTAGCTATCTGCCCAGAAACTGTGTAACCAGATCCCGACATGACGCCAAACCCAACTCCAGGCAGCGGAGGAACAGAAAGGGATCCACCACCCACCTTATCTCTTCCCATATCGTCCAGTGAGAACAGGCGACGAAACCACGCCCAATTATCACCGTCCTTATTGCCCTTCATAAGATTATCTGAACCTTGAATGGAGCCGCCAATCGATGGCCCCCAACCGCCCGCCATTTCAGAGTATCGATAGACGCCCCAAGATTTCTTTGGCAGCGGCCCTGAGCTCTTCGAAGCATTGGCTGACGTCCCTGCGCCAAGATACGCCCCACCGCCCGCGGGTCGCTGACGCGGGTGGCGAGGATCACGCTACGAATCTGATCTTCGGAGGAGTACTCCTGCCCTGAGTGGATGTAGACCCAGTCGGTAGTAACGATCTTCTCGGGTCTCACCCGGTAGTCGTAGATGACCTTCTTTCCAAGGACGCGTTGGCGTTTGACATGCCAATCGAAGGGTTTGTCCTTTTCGTACTGGGAAAAGAGCGACTTGATGTCCTTCTGCACCGCCGCTTCGGTGGCTCGCGGCTGGCCCATCGACAGGTAGCTCTCCCACTTCTTCTGCACCTCCTGCGCCTGCGCAGCCCAAGGAGCCAAGCTCCCTAGCGCGATCATCGCCAGTGCGGCACACGAAATGGTCTTCAGTCGTTCCAACATCCCTGTTCTCCTTCCTGGACGAACGCAGCACCGGCAGGAACGAGAACGTGGGGCTAATGCCTCGCCACGTCATGCTTCGGATCGTCCCTGGTCCGGAATGCGGCCTGACCGCATGGAGGACGTTATCTCCGATGTGGTTTACACATTCAAGTCAGAAACTGTGGAGTGGGTCGGATTTCAGAGTTTTCTGATAAAGCGAGCGGCCGACCGCACAAGCAGCCGGGCGTGGGCTCGGCTCTACAAGGCGAATGCCCACAGAAACAGAAACGCCGGGCATGGCCCGGCGTTTCCATCACAGCAGGGAAGGGATAAACCTCAGTACTTCCCGTCGAACGCGAAGATCGGCTTGCGCGTCTTCCACGCACCAGCAGTAAAGTCCGGGAACTCCAGCGTCTGGAAGCCGTTGGCGATCGACTGCTCGCTCAACGGGGTAATCGCACTCCAGGTCACCGCGTCGTAGATGTCGATCGGCATCGGTGCCTTGGCCTTCAGCGCTTCCACAAATGCATGGATGACGAACCAGTCCATGCCACCATGGCCGGCACTGGCGGCAGTGTCGGCATTCTGTTTCCACAGCGGGTGCTCGTACTCGTCCTGGTACTTCTTGAACTCTTCCCACTGGTGCGGCGGGCTGCGGCCTTCGATGTGGATCGAATGGTTCACATCCATCCACAGGCCCTTGGTGCCTTGCACACGGAAACCCATTGAATACGGGCGCGGCAGCGAGGTGTCGTGCTGCAGCAGGATGGTCTCGCCGTTCTCGCAGGCCAGCGTGGTGGTCACGATGTCGCCGAGCTTGAACTTCACCTTGGTGCTGGGGTGGGTGGTGCCGCCACTCTTGGCCACGGTGTATTCGTGCAGGCCGCGTGCCTTGGTCGCGAAGGCGTTGATGTGGGTGAAGCGGTTGCCACGGTTGATGCCGGTGTACATCGCGCACGGGCCGATGCCGTGACTGGGATACAGCTCGCCGTTGCGCTCCACCGAATGCTCGGTGCGCCAGCGTGCTTCGCTCCAGCCCTTGGGACCGAACTCCACGCCGCTGTCGTAGGGCTGGTTGGGATCGCCGGAATTGAACTTCACGCCGCGCAGGTCGTGCTGGTAGCCGGCCTGCAGATGCACCAGTTCGCCGAACAGCCCCTGGCGCACCATCTGCAACGCCGCCATCACGTCGCGACGGTAGCAGACGTTCTCCAGCAGCATGTACGGGGTGCCGGTGCTCAGCTGGGTCTTCAGCACGTCCCAGTGGTCCTGCAGGGTGATGCCGGCCACCACTTCGCAGCCGACGGCCACGCCGGCCTGCATCGCGGCTATCGACATCGGTGCGTGGTATTCCCACGGCGTGGCGATGATCACGCCATCGATGCCCTTCTGTTCCAGCAGGCGCTTCCACGCGTTGGTGTCGCGGTCCTGGCCATAGGTCTTCGGCGCGGGCTTGCCGGCCTTCGCCACCATCTCTGTGGCACGGCCCAGCATGATCGGCTCGATGTCGCACAGGGCAACCACTTCGACGTCGTCGCGACGCACCAGCTCCTTCAGCAGCACCAGCCCGCGCATGCCGGTGCCGATCATGGCCAGACGCACCTTGCGTCCGCGTGCCCAGGCGGGGGTCTGCGGCAGCAGGCTGCTGGCGGCAACAGCGGCACTGGCCGCGATGAATTCCCTACGCTTCATGGCAAACATCTCTCCTCTTGGCAGCGTGCCGGCCGCAGCCGGCACGCCAGGTCACGCAAACGGAATTACTTGAACCGGTAGCCGATGGTCACACTGTAACCACGACCGAAGATGGTTGCGTAGTCACTGGAGTCACCCAGGAAGCTGTTCGGATCGTAGAACGGCAGGCGGTTGAACAGGTTCTTGACGGTGAAGCTCAGGTTCCACGCATCGTCCGGGCGCCAGGTGACGCTCATGTTGGCGGTCCACCACGACGGTGCACCATCGCACTTGCTCTTCTGCAGGGCCAGGTAGCCGCCGGTGCAGGTTTCCTTGTTGTTGCTCTCTTCGTCGACCTGGTCGGTGGCCCACTTGGTGCCGCCGACATAGTTGACGAACATGCTGGTGGTCACCTGCTTGTAGGTCCAGTCGGCATTGAGCGTGGCACGCAGGCGCGGGTTGTTGTAGTAGCCCACCACATCGCCGTAGTACCAGCCGTTCTCGGCATCCATGTAGAAGCGGTTGCGGTTGGCGATGGTGGCGGCCAGGCCGATGTTCAGGTTGCCCCAGTCACCCAGCGAGAAGCGGCTGCGCGCGTCGATGTCGAAGCCGTCGATCAGGGTCTTGCCGCGGTTCTTGTACTGGCCCACCACGCTGGCCACGTTGCCGGCGGAGTAGCCCGGCAGGGTGGCCGGGCAGCTCACACCGCTGGCCGGATCGGCGCACATCGCCGCCAGCTGCGCCAGGTTGGCGCGGTCACTGTCGGTGATCGGCGAGCGCGACATCGAGATGATGTCTTCCATGCGGCGATAGTCCGGCGCGACGATTTCGTTGTTGCGGTAGATGAACCAGTAGTCGGCCGACACCGACAGCCAGCTGGCCGGCTCGTAGACAAAGCCGAGGGTGGCGATCTTCGCCTTCTCCGGCTTCAGGTCCTTGTTCGGCTGGGTCATGCGCGCCACGGTGCGGCTGCAATCGACGTTCAGCAGGCTCTTGCCCAGATCGACATCGCCCGGCCGCTGCGACTTCAGCAGCAGGTTGGCGATGGCGTTGGTCTCGCCGCAGCGCAGTTCGTCACGGAAGCCACCGAGCTGGGCGAACACGCCGCCGTTGCCGGACTCGGCCAGGCTCGGTGCGCGGAAGCCGGTGGAATAGGTGCCGCGCAGCATCAGCTGATCGAACGCCTGGTACTTGAAGCCTATCTTCGGCGCGATGTTGGCGCTGAAGTTCGGGTACTTGTCCACGCGCACCGCCGCATCCAGTTCCAGCTTGTCGGTGATCGGCGCCACGGTCTCGGCGAACAGCGCGTAGGTGTTGCGCTTGCCGTCGAACCACGAGCCGCCCTGCTGGGTGATCAGGCCATTGGCCGCATCGGCGTTGCCCGGGGTGTAGAAGGTCTCACGGCTGGCGTTGAAACCGAACGCGGCGCGCATCTCGCCGGCTGGCAGCTGGAACAGCGGTCCTTCGATCTTGCCGTCCAGGGTATGCAGGCGGGTCCACGACTGGATGTCGAAGGTCGGGAACGCTTCACGGATCAGCGCGGCGTTGGCGTCGCTGATCTCGCCGAACTTGTAAGCCGGGTGATCGGAGATGATCACCCGACCGGTGCCCGGATCGATCGTGTATGGGCCGAAGGCCTTCTCGAAGCCCTTGGTGTTGACGTTGATCGTCTGGTAGGTGGTGGAGTGGGTACCCGCGCTGGCGAATGCGGTTTCCCAGTTCCAGTCGCCCCGGTTGCCACGCGCACCGGCCAGCACGCGGTAGCTCTTGTCGGTGTTGCGCTGGCCGAAGTAGTTCGGACCGGCATCCTGCAGCAGGTAGTTCAGGCCAACCACCCCGCCCATCATGGCCTTCAACTGCGGACTGGCATGGTTGTATTCGTTGTTGGGGCCCAGGAACGGGTACAGGAACTGGTTGACGGTGTTGCCGGTGTTGCGCGAGAACCAGCTGGTCGGGTTGCCGGTCGTGGTGCCATAGGTGCGCGGCGTGCCGCCGTTGGCGCGCAGGTCGATGTCGGTATAGGTCGCCTCGGCGAAGATCTCGGTGTTGTCACCGACCAGGAAGGTGCCGTTGAGGTAGGCGGTGTTGCGCTCGGACTTGGCGCCCGCATCGATCTCGTTGTTCATCCAGGTTTCCCAGACGCAACGCGGGCCGGCCGCTTCACTGGTCAGCACGTTCCTGCAGCCCGGCGCAGCTTCCTGCACGCGGCGGCCGGTGACCGGATCGAAGGCGAAGTAGGTGCCCGGGTTGAACTCGCCCGGCTTGCTGCCCACGCCCAGGCGCAGGTTGTTGAGGTAGTTCGGGTTGTTGACGTAGTACTGGTCCGGACGCTTGTCGTAGAAATCGCTCAGCGGAATCGCGTCGCGACGGTACATGTTGACCGCGCCATAGATATTGAAGCGGTTCTCGGCCAGGTCACCGAAGCCGGCGGTGATGCTGGCCTGGCGCTCACCGTAGGAATCGATGCGCGAGGAGGTGTCGTTGGTGAAGCTGACCTCGGCACCCTGGAAGTTGCGCTTGGTGATCACGTTGATCACGCCGGCCACCGCGTCGGTGCCGTACACGGCCGACGCGCCGTCGGTCAGCACTTCCATGCGCTCGATGGCCGCCGCCGGGATCGCATCGATGTTGACGAACTGGGTCTGGAACCCGGCCGGTGCACCGTAGTACGACAGGCGGCGACCGTTCAGCAGCACCAGCGTGCCCTGGGCACCGAGGCCACGCAGATTGGCCTGCGAGGCACCGTCGGAACCGGTGAACAGCGAGCGCGCGTCCTGCTGCGCCGGGCGGGCGGCCGGCAGGTTGTCGAGCACCTGCAGCAGCGTGCGCGCACCCATGTTCTGGATGTCCTGCTTGCTGATCACCTGCACCGGCGAGGCGGTTTCAACGTCGGTGCGGCGGATGTTGGAGCCGGTGACCTCGATGCGGGCCAGGTCGGTGGCGTTGTCCTTGCTCTCCTGGGCGAAGGCAGGAGCGGCAAGCGAGAACAGCGCGCCGGCAATGGCCAGCGTCAGCGGAGCGATCGGGCGGCAGGGGGGGCGGTGGTGGCGGGCGGGCAACATCGGGGTTCTCTCCTGGCAAGGGTGCGGCGCAACTGAGTGAGCGCGTGGGCGTTCGGCGGGCAAAACGCTCCCGGGCCACGGCCATGAGGGCCGTAGTCGGGATGGGGCGGGGGAGGAGCGGTGTTACGTGGGGGTCATGGGGCGACGATGCTGGCGGAGTCGCCCTCCTGGCCGATCAGTACGGCGTTGGCCCAGTTGGCACAGACCTGGGCGGGTTGGCTGCCCTGCGCACCCAGCGTGCGCAGGCTCAGGGTGGAAAGGCCACGGATGTCCAGCTCCGGCTTGACCACGCCGGGCGCCTTCACCAGGCCGCTGTCGTACAGCAGGCGGTTGTCGCCCCATACCTGGAACTGCAGGCCGCCGGCGTTGCGGCAGGCGTCGTCGATGCCGAGGTCGGCACGCAGCAGGTGCCAGCCGCCCTGCAGGCGCAGGTCGATGCGGCTGTTGGCGCCGACCCCCAGGCCACGGCGGAACTGCAGGCCGTTCATGCGCATGCCGGCGTCGCCACGGAAGGACTGGTCGGTACGCAGCTGGCTGGCCAGCGCGGCCGGCACCGGCAGCTCGGAGAGATAGCGCTGCCGGGCCGGTCGCTCCGGTTCCTGGTGTTCGAGAATGTGGAAGGTGGACAGGGCGATCGGGCCGACATCGCGCGGCTGCAGTGCATCGAACGCGCGGGCGCTGCCCTGTGCGGCGGTGACCATCGGGTCGGTGCTGCTGGCGCCGTCGCCTTCGGGGTTCTGCACGCTCAGCACGCGGAAGCGCAGCAGGCGGCCGGCGTGGGCCGGGAAGTCGATGCGCTGCACGCCTTCCTTCAACTGCAGGCGGCCACGGGCGATCGGCTCGCCCCACTCACCGTTGCTGTCGCCCAGGTAGACCTCATAGTCACGTACCTGCCCGTGCTTCCAGTTCTTGTCATTGCGTGGCGCGATGTCGATGCCATCGATCATCTTCCGCTCGCCGAAGCCGATCACCCACTCGTGGGCGCCGGTGCGCACGGCCTGGTTGCGCACGCTGCGGAACCAGGTGGCCGGATCGTCGTCGAAAGCATTTTCCAACGCATGGCCAGGCTCTTCGGCCGGGCGGTTGACCACCAGCAGGCTGTCGGCCGGCAGTTCGCGGCCCAGCACCGGTGCGGCCGGATAGGCATCATCGGTGGCTGCGGCAGCGACTGCGAAGTCCAGCTGCAGCTGCAGTGGCTGGCGGATATCCTGGGTGGCAGTGCGCACATGCACGGTGCCGCGGCGGTCCTTGGCATCGAAGTACCAGCCCTCGTTGGCGCTGTTGAAGGCGGCAGCATCGGCCAGCGCCGGCAGCGCGCGGCCACCGGCCTGCACCGCACGTGGTGCCTGCCGGCTGAGTACGCGCAGGCCGTAGCGGCGCTGCGCCAGCTGGCCGTTGTACTGGCCCTGCACGGCGTCGATCTGCACCTGCACCGGGCCACTGCCCTGCGCCGGCGCCTGCACGCGGATTACCTGCGTGCTCGACTCGCCCTGCTGGTAGCGGCGCGTGTTGCCATCGTCTTCGTACAACGTGTACTGCGAGTCGCCCTGCGGGTACAGGTCGAAGGTCACTTCATCGAGCGGTTTTTCGCCATCGAACAGCATCGACGGGTACATCGGCAGGATCGCACCGGCACGCACGAACACCGGCAGCGTGGCCAGGTCCACCTGGCGGTCGAGCTGGCGGCCATCGGCGGCGGCCTGCACGCGACGGCCATCCCAGTAGTCGATCCAGCCGCCGGCCGGCAGGTGGATGTCGCGGCGCCAGCCACGGCTGGCGGCCTGGCTGCGGTACACCGGCGCCACCAGCAGGTCGCGGCCGAGCAGGAACTGGTACTTGTAGGTTTCATCCTGCGCATGCGGATCGCGCGGGTTGTCCCACATAAGGCCACGCACCGGCGGTGCACCGGTCTGCGCGGCCTCGTGCACCAGCCCATACATGTATGGCGTCAGGCGCATCTTCAACTTCAGGTAGTCGCGGTTGATGCTGCGGTAGGGCTCGTCGTACCACCACGGGTGCTTGCGCGCGTTCGACGACCAGCCGCTCATGCCCATCAGCACCGGCGTGAACGCCTTCCACTGCAGGTCGCGGGTGAAGGTCTCGGCGCTTCCGCCGAAGATCGCATCCACATCGCCGCTGGCGTAGGCCATGCCGGACAGGCCCGAACCGACCAGGGTCGGCACGTGCCAGCGGATGTAATCCCAGCTGCTGCTCTGGTCGCCGGTCCATGCCACCGCGTAGCGCTGGATGCCGGCCCAGCCCATCACCGTCCACAGGAACGGGCGCGAATCGGAATTGTCGAGGATGCCGTTGAATGCCTGGCGGTTGGCGTCCATCGCGAACTGGTAGCCCTTGCCGGTCCAGGCCACGTCCAGCTTCTGCACGCGGCTGCCGGCCTTGCCCACTTCCCACGCGATCTTGTCGACGCCGTTCTCGGTCCACAGGCCGGTGCGGAAGCCATAGCCGGCCAGCCCCTTCACCGTTTCCGGCAGCTGCTTGTAGCCGCAGCCGTAGCCATCGTTGGGCAGAATCCAGCCACCGGGCATGTCGTGGGCGCGGTACTGCTTGGCCACGCTGTCGATCACATCGGGCGTGGTGCCGGTCGGGCCGTCGCTCCAGCCTTCGGGCACGGTGCCGGGCTTCCTGCTGTTGTCGCCGTCGTTGTAGCAATCGGCATCGCCGTAGGACAGCGCCCAGCGCGCGACCATGTTGGGGCGGCCGGTCAGCTGGGTGTAGCGTTCGATCAGCTTGGGCAGGTCGGCGCCCACGAAGTAGTACGCATCGAAGCGGTCTTCGCGATGCAGCAGCGTGGCCTGGTCGCTCTGGCGCAGGTCGTAGCTGCCATCGCTCCATGTATTGCGCAGCATGCCCCAGCCGCGGCTGCTCAGCAGCATCGGCGCCGGGCTCGGCCGATCACCTTCTTCCCAGCCACCGGAATAGGACACCTCCAGCTCGCGGCCCTTGAACTGGTAACGGCCGTTCTGCTGGCCACCACCGAAGTAGCCCTCATCGGCCTGCGAGGACAGCACCTGCACGCTCTGCGTGGCATCCAGGTCCAGCGGTTGCAGTTCCTGCCACAGCGCGGTGGGCTGGCCATTGTCCAGCCGTTCCAGGCGCAGGCGCAGCGGCTGCCGCTGTACATGCAGTACCAGTGCCTCGGTACGCACGCGGATTTCCTGTGCGTCTTCTTCCAGCTGCGCCTGCACGCTCGCCTTGGGCTGCGGCAGCACGATCGGCGCGGCCTTGTCGCCGGCGCCGGTCAACGTGCCGTTGCGGCCGGCCTGCACGCGGATGATGTCGGTCGCCGGCAGTTCAATGCGGATGCGCGCGCCCTTGTCGGTCTGCAGGTCCCAGCCCTGCACGCCGTCGCGGCTGGCGCTGGCGCTGACCGTACGCAGGTTGCCGACCGGCTCGGCGCGGGCCGTCATGGACGCCAGCATCAAGGCCGGCACCAGGGCCAGCATCAGCGGCGAGCGACGAACGCAGTTTTCCACGCGGACTCCCAACCCGTTCACCGGGCGTTTCGAAAGCGATTGGGCCGACTCTAGGGCAGCGATTCGAAAGATGTCAACAAATTGAAAGGAAAAAGGAAGATATATTCCGTTGAAACGAAAGTTGTTGCGCCGCAATACTTTGTGTAAGCGCTTGCAGGTGCCTGTTAAGCATTGTGCGATACGGAATTCCGTCGGTCCTTTCGTTTTTCCCGGCATCGCGGGCAAGGCAAAGCCACCCACCTTTTTTCTTTCTTTTTACTTTCGATGTTTGACATTTCGAAAGAAAACGCAGATGGTGCGCTGGCCCAACTGGAACCTCCGAATGGACGTCACCCTGCTTTCCGATGTGTCCGCCTGGCAGCGCCTTGGCGGAGCCGATACCGCTACCGAAATCGCCCAGCAGCCTGCGCTGTGGGACGCCCTGGCACAGGACCTGTCGCGTGCCCGCGACCGCCTGCAGGCCTTCCTCGGCGACAGCCTCAACGATCCCAACCAGCGCGTGCTGTTCACCGGCGCCGGCAGCTCCGGCTTCATCGCCGAAATGGTGGCCGACGCGATCAACGCGCAATGGCCCGCCGAGGTGCGCGTGGTGCACACCACCAGTCTGCTGACCCACCCGGCGCTGTACCTGCAGCGCGACCGTCCGACCCTGCTGGTCTCGTTCGGCCGCAGTGGCTCCAGCCCGGAGAGCGTGGCGGCGGTGGACCGCGTGCGCAGCGACGTGGATGACGCGCGCTTCCTCGACATCACCTGCAACGCCGATGGCGAGCTGGCCCGCCGTGGCGCCGGCCGTGCCGACACCTGCACCCTGCTGATGCCGTCGGCCAGCTGCGACCGCGCCTTCGCCATGACCAGCAGCCTGACCTGCATGCTGCTGGCCGCGCTGACCGTGTTCGATCGTTCGCCGTGGGATGCGCGCGTGACGCGCCTGAAGCAGATCGCCGCGCTGGCCCGCGAAGGCCTGGCGCAGTGGGATGCACCGGTGGCGACACTGACGCAGCGCCCGTTCAACCGCATCATCTACCTCGGCAGCGGCCCGCTGGAAGCACTGGCACGCGAGTGCGCGCTGAAGGTGCTGGAGCTCACCGCTGGCCGCGTGCTGGCGCTGGCCAACACACCCCTGGGCTTCCGTCATGGCCCGAAGTCGACGCTGGATGGCAACACCCTGGTGGTGGTGCTGCGCAGCGTGCAGCCGCTGGCGCGCCGCTACGAACAGGACCTGCTGGAAGAACTGCGCCGCGACGGCGTGGCCGGCCAGGTGCTGGCGATCGGTCCGCATTCGGACATCGGCGCCGACGACGAATACACCCTCACCGTGCCGGCACTGGACGATCCGTGGCTGGCACCGGTGTGGCTGGGCTTTGCGCAGCTGTTCGCACTACAGCGCTCGGCCGCGCTGGGCCTGACCCCGGACAACCCGTTCCCGGACGGCACCGTCAACCGCGTCGTCAAGGGCGTCACCATCCACCATGGCTGAGCTGATCGCCCACGCCTGCTACGGCATCGACATCGGCGGCACCAAGATCGAGCTGGTGGCGTGCGATGTGGCGATGCAGGTTACCTGGCGCCGCCGCGTGGCCACCCCACAGGGTGACTACGACGGTTTCCTGCAGGCAGTCGTGGCGCTGGTCGCCGAGGCCGATGCCGCACTGGGCCGCAGTGATGCGGCGATCGGCATCGCCCTGCCCGGCGTGCGCGACCGCCGCAGCGGCCGCCAGCTCAGCGCGAACGTGCCTGCGTTGACCGGCCACAGCGTGGCCGCGGACCTGCAGGCGCGGCTGCAACGCCCGCTGCATTTCGGCAACGACCTGCAGTGTTTTGCCCTGTCTGAAGCACACGGCGGTGCCGCCGACGGCTACCCCAGCATGTTCGGCGCCATCCTCGGCACCGGTGCTGGCGGTGGTTTCTGCGTGCAGGGCCGCCTGCTGACCGGTTTCAACGGGCTGGCCGGCGAATGGGGCCACTGGAGCGTGCCCGGTCATCTGCTGCAGCGCCACGGCCTGCCGCTGATCGACTGCGCCTGCGGCCTGCAGGGCTGCGTGGAGCGTTATGTGTCCGGCAGTGGCGTGGCGATGATCGAGCGCCACCTTGGTGGCAGCGCCGCCGACGCCAGCGCGGTGATCGCCCTGGCCGAAGCCGGTGATGCCCGCGCGCGCAAGGCGCTGGACATCCATCGCGACCTGCTCGGCCACAGCCTGGCCGCGCTGGTGCTGGCGCTGGACCCGCACGTGATCGTGCTCGGCGGCGGCCTTTCGCAGTACGCGCCGCTGTACCAGCACCTGCCCGCCGCCATCGCCGCCCACCTGTTCAAGGGTGTGCAGGTGCCACCAATCGTGCCGCCACGCTTCGGCGATGCCGGTGGCGCACGTGGTGCCGCCCTGCTCGCCTGCCAACCCTCGTTTTCCTGATGTCCGGAGCCTGACCATGTCCCCGTTGCAGACCCTGCTTGCTTCCCACCGCGCCGGTGCCAATGTCGGCCTGTACAGCGTCTGCTGCAGCAACGAGCAGGTGCTGCGCGCGGCCATGCACGTGGCACAGGCACATGGCACCGTGCTGCTGGTCGAGGCCACCTCCAACCAGGTCGACCAGTTCGGCGGCTACACCGGCATGACCCCGCCGCAGTACCGCGATTACGTCGGCACCCTGGCCGATGAGGAAGGCTTCCCACGCGAACGGCTGATCCTGGGCGGCGACCATCTCGGCCCGAATGCCTGGCAGAAGCGCCCGGCGGCCGAAGCGATGACCCACGCGCGCGTGCTGATCGAAGCCTACGTCGCCGCCGGTTTCCACAAGATCCACCTCGACTGCAGCATGTCCTGCGCCGATGACCCGGTGCCGCTGCCCGATGCCATCGTCGCTGCGCGTTCGGCCGAGCTTGCCGAGATCGCCGAACGCACCGCCGCCGAACACGGCCTGCCGCCGCCGGTCTACGTGATCGGTACCGAGGTGCCGATTCCCGGTGGCGAAGCCTCGCTGGCCGAAGGCCTGCAGGTGACCACGCCGGCTGCCGCCGCGCAGACCCTGGCCATCCACCAGCAGGCGTTCGACACGCCACAGCTGCGCGATGCGTGGCAGCGCGTGATCGCGATGGTGGTGCAGCCGGGCGTGGACTTCGACCACAGCAGCGTGCATGAGTACAACCCGGACGCCGCCCATGCGCTGGCCGACTTCCTCGAGCGGCAGCCGCGCATCGTGTTCGAAGCGCATTCCACCGACTACCAGCGCGAAAGCGGCCTGCATGCGCTGGTACGCGACCACTTCGCCATCCTCAAGGTCGGCCCGGCGGCCACCTTCGCCTACCGCGAGGCGCTGTTCGCGCTGGCCGCGATCGAGGCCGAACTGCTGCCGGCCGCACAGTGCTCGCACCTGCCGCAGGTGCTGGACGAGGTGATGGTGGCGCAGCCGAAGTACTGGCAGTCCTACTACCAGGGCGATGCCGCCGCGCTGCGCCTGCTGCGCCGTTATTCCTTCAGCGACCGCTGCCGCTACTACTGGGGCGAGCCGGCGCTGGTACAGGCGGTGCAGACCCTGTTCGCCAACCTGGAGCAGCATGCGCCGCCGCTGGTGCTGCTCAGCCAGTACCTGCCGGAGCAGTACCGCGCCGTGCGCGAAGGCAGCCTGGCCGACACCCCCACCGCGCTGGTGCAGCACCGCATCGGCCTGTGCCTGGGTGAGTACGCCCGTGCCTGCAGCGCCAACCAGGCCGGACCCCGCACGCAGAACGCAGGTTCGGCTGCCGGCGTTCCTGCGAACGGCTAATCTCTACCTTTTCCCGCAAAACCGAGAATGGCCATGCGCAACACCCGCTCCCGCCGGCAACAGATCCTGCAGCTGCTGATCGAGCACGGCTCGGTGCAGGTGGCCGATCTGGTCGAGCGCTTCGGCGTGTCGGCGGTGACGATCCGTGCCGACCTGACCCACTTCGAATCGCAGGGCCTGGCCAACCGCACCCACGGCGGCGCGACCCTGGTGCGCACGCCGCCGCAGGAACAGGACATCCATGAGAAGGACGCGCTGAACCTGCCACTGAAGGAATCGATCGGTGCGCGCGCTGCGCGCCTGGTGCAGCCGGGCGACAACATCATCATCGATTCCGGCTCGACCACGATGACGCTGGCCCGCCACCTGCGCGCGCATCGCGACGTGACGGTGATGACCAACGGCCTGAACATCGCCTGGGAACTGGCCAATGCCGCGGGCATCACCGTGCTGCTGACCGGTGGCCTGCTGCGCCAGCAGTCGCTGTCGCTGCAGGGCAGCCAGGCCGAAGCCAGCCTCAACTCGTACAGCTTCGACACCCTGTTCCTGGGCGTGGACGGCCTGGACCTGCAGTTCGGCCTGACTACCCACGACGAGGCCGAAGCCCGCCTCAACCACCGCATGGTCGAGCGTGCGCGCCGCATCGTGGTGCTGACCGATGCCTCCAAGTTCGGCCGCGTCAGCCTGCACCGCATCGCCCTGCTGGACCAGATCCACGCCATCATCACCGACGCCGGCATCGACGATGCAACCCGCGAAGGGCTGCAGCGGCTGGGCATCGAAGTGATCATCGCCGAGCCCACCGCATGACCGACACCCGCACCCTGCATGGCCGCATCCTCACCCCGCTGGGCTGGCGGCGCGGGCACGTCCACTTCGATTCACGCGTGCGCCGGCTGCAGGTGGACGAACACAGCGGCGCCGACGACCTGCAGCTGCCGGTGATCCTGCCCGGCTTCGTCGACCTGCATGTGCATGGCGCGGCCGGCGTGGACCTGATGCAGGGCGGCGACGTGGCACGCACCATCGCCCGCACCCATCTGCGCTTCGGCACCACCACGCTGCTGGCGACCACCATGACCGCCGGGCTGGACGAGATCGAGCACGCGCTGCACGGCGTCGCTGCGGCAATGGCGGCGCCTGATACCGACGCCGCCAGCATCGTCGGCGTGCATCTGGAAGGACCGTTCATCAGCCCGCAGCGGCTGGGCGCACAGCCCAATCGTACGATCGAGGCGACGGTGGCACTGGTGCAGCAGCTGCACGCGCTGGCGCCGATCCGGGTGATGACGCTGGCACCGGAGATCGGCGAGCACACCGCGTTGATACCCGCGCTTTCGGCGATGGGCATCCGCGTGCAGCTGGGCCACAGCGCCGGCACCTACGAGGAGGGCGTGGCGGCGCTGCAGGCCGGTGCCTCCGGTTTCACCCATCTGTTCAACGGCATGACCGGCGTTGACCACTATCGCCCGGGCATTGCGGCGGCGGCGCTGGCGCATGCGCAGTACGCCGAGATCATCCCCGACCTGCAGCACATCCACCCCGGCGTTATCCGGCTGGCCGCGCGCGCGATCCCGCGCCTGTACGCGGTGACCGACGCGACTGCCGCCACCGGCATGCCCGACGGCGAGTACGCGCTGGGCGAGCAGCGCGTGCACAAGTGCGGCGGCTGCGTGCGCCTGGCGACGGGTTCGCTGGCCGGCAGCGCACTGACCATGGACCAGGCGCTGCGCAACCTGGTGCGCGTCGGCCTGGACCTGGCCGACGCCTCGCAGCGGGTTTCCACCTTCCCGGCCGACTATCTGGGCCTGGGCGATCGCGGCCGCATCGCGCCCGACGCCCGCGCCGACCTGGTGGTGCTGGACGCCGAACTGCGCCTGCAGCAGGTGGTCATTGGTGGGCGCGTGGTCGATCTGACCTGACGCAAGCGATGCGGCCCGGATGCCGCATGGGCTCCCTGTAGAGCCGAGCCATGCTCGGCTCACCGCGCGAAGCGCGGCATGGGGAACCTCGATATCGGAACGGAAAGCAGCCGAGCATGGCTCGGCTCTACAGAATGCACTCTGCGACGAACCGCCGCCGGGCCTGGCCCGGCGCTACCACAGGAACTGCCGATGACTGCAAGCACCGCCCCGCGCTGGCCCGTACGCTACCTGCTCTTCATCGGCGGCCTCGGCGGCCTGCTGTACGGCATCGACATCGGCATCATCGCCGGTGCCCTGCCCTACCTGGAGGCAACGGCCAGCCACGCCTGGCAGCTCAGCAGCCAGCAACTCGGCTTCGTGGTGGCGGCGGTACTGCTGGGCAGCGTGCTGTCCTCGCTGTTCGCCGGCATGGTCGCCGACCTGATCGGTCGCCGCGGTGCGATGCTGCTGGCCGGCCTGCTGTTCACCACGTCGATTCCGATCATGGCGCTGGCCTCGGGCTACACGCCGCTGCTGCTCGGGCGGCTGCTGCAGGGCATCAGTGGCGGCCTGATCGGCGTGGTGATCCCGCTGTACCTGGCCGAAGTGCTCAGCCCCGAGCGGCGTGGACGCGGTGCGGCGATGTTCCAGCTGCTGCTGACCATCGGCCTGGTGTTGGCGGCACTGATCGGGCTGTACCACGCACACGCGGTGGATGCCGCCGCCGAAGCCGTGCGCTCGCTGCCGCTGGCGCAGCAGGCGCAGGAACTGTTCACGGTGAAGGACCAGGCCTGGCGCACCATCTTCTGGAGCTGCCTGGCGCCAGGCCTGCTGTTCTGTGCCGGCATCTTCTGGCTGTCCGAATCGCCGCGCTGGCTGGTGCGCCGCGGCCGCGTCGATGATGCCCGCCGCAGCCTGCAGCGGGTGTTGCCTGCTGCCGACGTGGAACCCACCCTTGCACAGATCCAGGCGCCGGAATCGAGCAGCAGCGACGGCAAGCGCGACCCACTGCTCAGCCGACGCTACGTGGTGCCGTTCGTGCTGGCCTGCGTGGTGCTGGCCTGCACCCAGGCCACCGGCATCAATTCGGTGCTGGCCTACGCGGTAAACATCCTCAACCAGGCCGGCCTGTCCGGCTCGGTGGCCAACGGCGCCGACGTGGCGATCAAGCTGCTCAACGCGGTGATGACCGTGGTCGCGCTGCTGCTGGTCGACCGCAAGGGCCGCAAGTTCCTGCTGATGCTCGGCAGCGGCGGCATCTGCGTGGCCCTGCTGGCCGCCGCCACGCTGTTCTTCCAGGCCGAGCGTGGCCGCGCCGACGTGCAGCCGCAACTGCAGGCGGCGGTCAGCGGCGACGGCCTGCGGCTGGTGCTGGACGACGCACAGTGGCAGCGCCTGGGCGGTGGCATAAACAGCGAAGGCCGGCCGATGCAGCTGACCGTGTCGTACGCCTACGGTGACTTCACCAATGTGCGCGCCCTGCGCAGCGACAGCCTGACCGACCGCGAGCTGCGAATCGAGCGTGCCGGGACCGTGCAGCCGGACAGTGTGATCGGCGCGTTCTTCCGCAAGCTGCATCTGAACCCGTTCGCCGACCCGGCCAAGGCCGCACAGGCACCGCTGCGCATCGAGCAGGCCCGCATCGGCCCGGTGCCGCCGCCGGCGCATGGCTGGGCGGTAGCCGCCTGCATCCTGGTGTTCGTCGCGTTCTTCGCGGTCGGCCCCGGCGTCTGCGTGTGGCTGGCACTGTCGGAACTGATGCCCAATCGCATCCGCTCCAACGGCATGAGCATCGCCCTGCTGATCAACCAGTTCGTGTCGACCACCATCGCGGCGATCTTCCTGCCCACGGTGGGCCACTACGGCTACGCCAGCATGTTCCTGTTCTGGGCGGCGTGCACGTTCGTGTTCTTCTTGGTAGCCGCGTTCTGGCTGCCGGAGACCAAGGGCAAGTCACTGGAGGAGATCGAGGCACGGTTCGCACGGTAGCGGTCGACCTTGGTCGACCTCCGCGCGTAGCGTGGTGGTGTTGGCGCGCCCGTCACTGACCGGTGATGTGCCTGGCCAGCGCCTGCGCCTCGGCAATGCTCGGCAGCCCGCTCAGCATCATCGATTCCCCGAAGGGGCCTTTCACCGTCGCCACCATCAGCACGCGGCCGTCCACGATGATCGCCGCGCGCTGGCCCACCAGGGCCGAGGTGCCATCGTGGATGCGCTGATGCGCTTCTGGCCGATAGCGGATCTGCAGGCCTGGCTGCTTGGCATCGTCCAGCACGTAGCGCACATCGGCGATGTCCGCACTGCCGGCAATCGGCGGCTCGCGCAGGGCCAGGGTTTCACCTTGCCAGTGCGCCGGAGTGCCGTTGCCAGCCGCATCGACCGCGCTCAGGCGCACATCCACGCCGGCGCGCGGCGCATGATCCTTGCCTGCCAGCGCACCGGGCGTGGCACCCGGCATGCATCCGGCCAGCACCAGCGCCGCGCCCAGCAGGAGCGGAAGCGCGCCCCTCATTTCAGCTTCCGCAGCTTGAATGCCACCAGCACCTGCAGCAGCCCGTACAGCAGGCTGCCAATGCCGATCCACAGCGTGGTCACCGCCACGCCTGCGTATGGATTGGCCGCGAACAGCAGCCCCAGCACCACCGCCAGCACGCCACTGAGGATCAGCAGCCACTCGCCCTGGATCTGCTTGCGCACGCGGATCGCGAAGACGATGCGATAGATGCCGGCTACCAGCAGCCACGCCGCCAGGAACAGCACCAGCACGCTGGCGGTGGCCAGCGGGTTGATCACCGCCAGGATGCCGAAGCCCAGCGAAGCGATGGCATACAGCGCCAGCCAGCCGCGCGAGGCGCCGCTGCCACCACTGATCAGTGCGAACAGGCTGATGACCCCTTCGATGATGGCCATCACGCCCAGCGTCCAGGCCAATGCCATGGCTGCGGACAGCGGCCAGCCGATGGCGATGATGCCGAAGCCGAGCGCGACCAGGCCATACAGCAGCAGGATCCACCAGCTGCGGCCAACCGCTGACAACAAGGGAGACAAGGGGGAATTCATGGTCACTCCTTCGATCCGGAACCGGGTTCATCCTAGCCCGTGGCGATGAAGGGAGCGATCACGGCACCCGCGCGCACACCCATACCCGCACCTCTCTGGCGCCAACGCAGCGCAGGGTTTCGGCGATTTCCATCACCGTGCTGCCGGTGGTCATCACGTCGTCGACCACGGTCAGATGCGTGGGCACCGGCCCGTGGACATCGAACGCATCGAACAGGTTTTCCCTGCGCTGTTCGGCCGTGCGTTCGGACTGCGGTGCGGTGTGCCGCCGCCGGTACAGCCCCTGCCAGACCGGCAACGGCAGCAGCCGGCAGAGCTCGGCAGCTTGGTTGTAGCCGCGCTGGCGCAGGCGCCGGCGGTGCAGCGGCACCGGCACCAGCGGCGGGCAGGACCAGGGCGGTGGTGCGCGCTGCATCAACTGCGCCAGCAGGCGACCGGCCGCCAGGTCCTGATGGAACTTGTAGCGCAGCAGCAGCTGGTCCACCGGCGGCAGGTACAGCAGGCTGGCGTGCGTGGCCGTCTGCGGTGGTGCTTCCTCGCGGCAGCTGCCGCAGACGATCAGGCCCTCATCCGGCAACGGCAGTGCACACCGCAGGCAGGCGCGACCGGCCCAGGGCAGTCCGGCGAGGCAGCCGCGGCACAGATCGAGATCATCATGGCCCGGATCGCCGCAGACCAGGCAGCGCAGTGGCAGCAGGACACCCAGCAGTGCGCGGGAGACACGGGTTGCCGAACGCAGGAGATCAATGCGCATTGCCCATGCTTCATCGCGCTGCCCATGTGCGGCCATCGGCGAAGCACCGATCGCAGTGTCGGGACTGCCCGCAACTGCAGAGGGTGCTGCCGATCAGGAAAGGCGTCCGCCCTGCCCAGGCCCGGTTGATGCAACGGCCGACGCCGTCAACACCTCCGCCAACCCACGATAGATCGGCACCCGGCATACCAGACCGGACACGCCCCGCGCGATCAGCACCGTGGCCAGGATCGGCAGGAGCAGATCGCCGCTGTCGGTCAGCTCCAGCGAGATCACCGCCGAGGTCAGCGGTGCCTGGGTGACGCCGGTCAGGTAGGCGCACATGCCCAGCAGCACGAACGCACGTGGGTCCACGCCCGGCATCAGCACCGCCAGGTTGTGGCCCAGCCCCGCGCCGACCGCCAACGCGGGCGAGAACAGGCCGCCGGGTATGCCGGCCACGTACGATGCCAGGTTGGCCAGCAGCTTCATCAACCCGAACTCGTGGCCGACCAACGCCTGCCCCTGCACCAGGCTGCGCGCCTGTTCGTAGCCGGTGCCGAACGCGCCGTCGCCGAACGTCAAAGCCAGTGCCACCACCGCCAGGCCGCAGCCTGCGGCCAGCAGCACCGGATGCCGCTGGCGCAGCTGGCCCAGCCAACGCGGGCGGCCCGCCGCACTGGCCAGCACCGCGCGCGCGAACAGGCCGCCCAGCAGCCCGGCCACCACGCCGCACAGCAGGATCGCCAGCCAGCCCTGCCCCAGCGGCAGCCGCGCGCTCACATGGCCGAAGTAGGTGTAGTTGCCAAGCAGGCCCAGCGACACCACGCCACCGACGATCACCGCCGTCAGCAGGGTGCCGGAGAAGCGATGCTCGAAACGGCCGCTGAGCTCCTCGATGGCGAATACGATGCCGGCCAGCGGCGTGTTGAACGCCGCGGCAATGCCCGCTGCACCGCCGGCCAGCAGGAAGTGCGAGAGCTCGCGAGGATCCTTGAAGCCGAACCAGCGGCCGAACAGGTACATCAGGCTGGCACCCACATGCACCGTGGGACCTTCGCGTCCGACGGACGCGCCGCCGAGCAGCGACAACGAGGTCAGCAGCAGCTTGCCGGCTGAGACCGCAGGGGAAAGATTGGTCTTCCGGAATGGCTCATCGGGCTTGTCCAACGCAGCGATGACCTGCGGAATGCCGCTGCCCCGCGTGGGCTTCAGCACGCCACTGGTCAACCAGGCCAGCAGCGCGAAGATGCCCGGCGTGAGCAGCAGGGCCCACCACGGCGAGTGCGCGGTGATGCGCTGGAACAGATGGAAGGCCGCGTCGCTGGCCTTGGCGAACAGGATGGCCACCAGCGCTACGGCCACAGCGCCGCCCCAGAGCGCGGCGCGGCGGCGCCAGGCCTCGCTGAGAACCAGCGCGGTGATGCGGCCGCGGAGGCGATGGAGATCGGTCATGGGGCACAGTCTGCGCGCCAGCGCTTGCGTTGGGCAGCGGCTATTGTGGCTGCAGGCCTTGCAGGATGCGGTGAAACGCGCGAGTGCGGGTGCTCGCCGATAGCACCTGCCCTGTGCAGCTACCTATGCCTGCAGGCGCTCCCGCCACCGGCGCTTCTCCACCGCTCGCACGTTGGGCTGCTGCCGCAGCCACTCCAGATACAGCTGCAGATGGGCCAGCTCGTCATCAGCCGGATCACCGGTGAACTCACGCACCGCGACCAGATTTCCGTAGTTTCTGGCGTACTTGCCGGGCGTGTCATCGATACCGATCATCTGCTCCAAACGGAAGCCGTGGCGCTTCAGCTTGCCCAGCCGCTTCTGCGAGGTGTAACCGCCGGTTTCCCAATCACGGGCCGTGCTGCACCGCGGCGCGGACCACAGGAACGCCAGCGGACGCCCCGGCATCAGCCGGTCCACCAGCGGTTCGGCGTACAGTTGCCCGGACGACGTCCACACACCCACCGTGAAATGGGCAAAGGCATAGTCGAGGAATGCCTGCAGATGGGGCCGCAGGTAGACGTGGTAGCCGACGAGGCGGAAATCCGCGGCTCGCTCCAGT
The DNA here is from genome assembly GCF_049384345.1 of Stenotrophomonas sp. CASM110. Classification (NCBI taxonomy): domain Bacteria; kingdom Pseudomonadati; phylum Pseudomonadota; class Gammaproteobacteria; order Lysobacterales; family Lysobacteraceae; genus Stenotrophomonas; species Stenotrophomonas sp. CASM110. The sequence continues at coordinate 5,802 of NZ_JBMRGI010000014.1, read as the reverse complement.
TCACGCTCGCTGGCATGCACCAGCGTCTCATCCAGATCGAGTATCAGCAGCTTTCCGCCCTGCGGCATCGTGTCCGGTTCCATGCGCATCCTTCTTTCATTGCCTCAGCTGCCGCCATCTTCTGGATGGACTTCAGCATGTGTCCTTCCAGCAGGTAGATGTAAGCACAGTTACAGCCAGGTCCTGGTGGGCGCAAGCCTACTGCCGGACGCGCACTTCGCAACAGCCCATCCGCGCGAGGTCGCCCTGTGCCTGCAACATGCCCCGTTCCACCAGCATGCGTACACGCCCTGCATAGAACACATCGGGAATTCCCGATCGGCACTTCGGCTGCAGCGACATGACCATGCCCACAATGTAGGCGATCTTTCGGAACTGCCCGTCGCAGAGGGAGAACAGCTGCTCATCGATCGAGGCGATGTCCTCGCTGGTCAGCGCGGCGATGTTCTGCCGCGCCAGGTCAGTGAGATGGGCATCGTTGTCGGAGCGCTCGTCCGTATCGCGCAGGCAGCCATTGATGGCCAACAGGCGAACCAGCACATAGTGGCCGAAAGCCTCGAGCTCCTCCTTCGGCAACGTCGCCGGATCGAGCTGCCCTGCCGGGTAGTCCTTGAAGGTCACGAAGACGTGGTTCTTCCACTCCCCTGGCGTGTCGGACTGGCGCAGATCATCCAGCACCACGCGCAGGCCGCCGTCGGGCAGTTCGGCAAGGCTGCACAGCACCGCGTCGCGGCGGATCGGGTAGGGCTGGTAGCTGTTCATGGCACGTGCTCGCGCGTCCGTATGCAGCAATGAACTTACACCGTAGCGCCCATTCATGGCGGTCAACCGATGTAAACCACATGGGAATCAATCAAGTTGACAGGGCTCACCAACCCACCGACACTGCCGCCCTCGCTCCACTCGTACCCAAGGTCCCGCCATGGCTGCTGCCATCCGCCACGACTGGCAACACGACGAACTGCAGGCGCTGTTCGATCTGCCGTTCCCCGAGCTGCTGTTCCGCGCTGCCGCAGTCCATCGCGAGCACTTCGACCCAGCGCAGGTGCAGGTGTCCACGCTGTTGTCGGTGAAGACCGGCGGCTGCCCGGAAGACTGCGCGTACTGCCCGCAGGCACAGCGCTACAGCACCGGGGTGAACGCGCAGAAGCTGATGGACACCGACGCGGTGCTGGCCAAGGCACGCCAGGCCAAGGCTGCCGGCGCATCGCGCTTCTGCATGGGTGCCGCGTGGCGATCGCCGAAGGACCGCGACATCCCGAAGGTGGCGGCGATGATCGCCGGGGTGAAGGCGCTGGGCCTGGAAACCTGCGCCACGCTGGGCATGCTCAGTGGCGAGCAGGCGCGTGCGCTGAAGGACGCCGGCCTGGACTACTACAACCACAATCTCGACACCGCGCCGGACTACTACGATTCGATCATCCACACGCGCCAGTACCAGGACCGCCTGGACACGCTGGCGCACGTGCGCGATGCCGGTCTGAAAACCTGCTGCGGCGGCATTATCGGCATGGGCGAGACGCGCGCGCAGCGCGTGGGCTTGCTGCTGGCGCTGGCCACGCTGCCGGCGCATCCCGATTCGGTGCCGATCAACAAGCTGGTGCAGGTGGCGGGCACGCCACTGCATGGCAGTGCCGAACTGGATCCGTTCGAGTTCGTGCGCATGATCGCGGTGGCACGCATCGCCATGCCGCGTTCGATGGTGCGGCTGTCGGCCGGTCGCGAGGCGATGAGCGACGAACTGCAGGCGCTGTGCTTCGTGGCCGGTGCCAACTCGATCTTCTACGGCGACAAGCTGCTGACCACCGGCAACCCGGAGAGCGAGCGCGACCTGGCCCTGTTCGCGCGGCTGGGGTTGCAGCCGATGGCGGTGCAGGTGGATGCCGAGGGCCACGACCACGGCGGCACCGTGCACGCTGATATCAGCGCCGATGCGCCCGCCTGTGGCTGCGCTCACGCGGCCTGAGACGGGCCGCAAGCAGGCGCCGCGGCAACGCGCTACCCTAGCCGCCCCGTCGCCGCATTCAGCCGCCATGGCCCGCCCCGACCTGACCGCCCGCCTCCACGCCCAACGCGCCCTGCGCGATGCCCAAGGCCGTCGCCGCACGCGGCGCACGGTCAGCCGTCGTGATGGCGTCCGCCTGGAGGTGGACGGCCAGTGGCTGACCTGCTTCTGCAGCAACGATTACCTGGGCCTGGCCCAGCAGTTCAGCGTGGTCAACGCATTGCAGGATGCGGCCGCACGCGAAGGCTCCGGCGCGGGCGCCTCGCATCTGGTCTGCGGCCACCACGCCCTGCATGAGGCACTGGAGCGCGAAGTGGCGGAGTGGCTGGGCTACCCGCGCGCGCTGCTGTTCGGCAGTGGCTTCGCCGCCAACCTGGCCGTGCAGCAGGCGCTGCTGAGCGAAGAGAACGATGTGTGCGTGCAGGACAAGCTCAACCACGCCAGCCTGCTCGATGCGACGCGGCTGGCGGGTGCGCGCCTGCGCCGTTATCCGCACCTCGACGCCGAAGGCGCGATGCGCCAGCTCAAGCACGCGCCCGATGGCGCGGCGATGCTGGCCACCGACGGTGTCTTCAGCATGGATGGCGACATCGCACCGCTGCGTGCATTGTCGCTGGTGGCACGCCTGCAGCAGGCGCTGTTCTATGTGGACGATGCACACGGCGTGGGCGTGGTCGGTGATGGCCGTGGTGCCGTGGCCGCCGCCGGGCTGGGCGTGGACGATGTGCCGCTGCAGCTGGTCACGCTGGGCAAGGCACTGGGCGGATCCGGCGCGCTGGTGCTGGGCCGCGACGACCTGGTCGAGCACCTGGCCGAAACCGCACGCCCGTACATCTACACCACTGCGATGCCGCCGGCGCTGGCCGCCGCAGCACTGGAAGCGGTGCGCCTGGCGCGCCGTGACAACTGGCGGCGCTCGAAACTGACCGATCTGATCGCGCTGTTCCGCGGCGAAGCCCGCCGCCATGGCCTGGACCTGATGGCCTCGGAAACGCCGATCCAGCCGCTGCTGTGTGGCGACGACCATCGCGCCGTGGCGATGTCCCAGGCGTTGGAACAGGCCGGTTGGCTGGTCGGCGCGATCCGCCCGCCCACGGTTCCCGAAGGCAAGGCACGCCTGCGCGTCACGCTGTCCGCGCTGCACACCCCCGAGCAGGTGCGTGGCCTGGTCGAAGCCATTGCCAGCGCGCGCGATCGCGTCGACCTGGCCGCGCGTGAGGCCGCGCCACCGCCGCTGCCTGTCTTTGCCTGAGCCTGTTGCCGTTTCCCCATGCATATCGACGTCACCGGCCAGGGGCCGGACCTGGTACTGATCCATGGCTGGGCCCTGCAGGGCGGCGTGTTCGCGCCGTTGGTGCAACGCCTGGCCGGTCACTTCACCCTGCATCTGGTTGATCTGCCGGGCCATGGCCACAGCCGCGAGGACACCACGCCGCTGCGCCTGCCGTTCGTGGTCAATGCCATTGCCGCGGCCACGCCGCCTGCGGTGTGGTGCGGCTGGTCGCTGGGCGGCCTGTTCGCGCTGCACGCCGCCGCGACACTGCCGAAGGTGCGCGGGCTGGCGATGATCGCGGCCACGCCGCGCTTCGTGCGTGGCGACGACTGGCCGCATGCGGTGGAGCCGGCGGTGTTCGAGCAGTTCGGGCGCGAGCTGGCCACCGACTTCGGTGGCACCCTGGAACGCTTCCTGGCGCTGGATGTCATGGGCTCGGCACACGCCCGCGAGGAGCTGCGCACGCTGCGCCAGCGCCTGGTCGAGCGCGGTGCACCCACCGAACGCGCCCTGCTGGAAGGCCTGCGCCTGCTGGAAAGCACCGACCTGCGTGGCGCACTGCCGACGCTGGCCAAGCCCAGCCTGTGGATCGCCGGCCAGCGTGACCGGCTGGTGTCTCCGGCGGCAATGCAGGCCGCCGCGGCACTGGCCCCCGGTGCGCAGGCGCTGACCATCGCCCACGGCGGCCATGCGCCCTTCCTCGGCCATGCCGACGAGGTGGCCGCCGCCCTGCAACACTTCGTTGCCGGCCTGTCACCGGCCGATGGCGGACAATGAGCGCCTTCCTCATTCCGCAGGATTGATGCATGGATCTGGGTATCAACGGCCGCTGGGCACTGGTCTGCGGCGCAAGCAAGGGGCTGGGCCTGGGCTGCGCACGCGCGCTGGTGCGCGAGGGCGTCAACGTGGTGATCGTGGCCCGTGGTGAGGCTGCGCTGCAGGCCGCCGCCGAAGCGCTGCGCGCGCTGCCCGGCGCCGCCGAAGTCCGCGTGGTCGCCGCCGACGTGACCACCGAGGCCGGTCGCTCCGCAGCGCTCGCCGCGTGCCCGCAGGTGGACATCCTGGTCACCAATGCCGGTGGCCCGCCGCCGGGCGACTTCCGCAGTTTCGAGCGCGACGACTGGATCGCCGCGCTGGACGCCAACATGCTGGCGCCGATCGCGCTGATCCGCGCCACCGTGGACGCGATGATCGCGCGTGGCTTCGGCCGCATCGTCAACATCACCTCGTCGGCGGTGAAGGCCCCGATCGACATCCTGGCGCTGTCCAACGGCGCGCGCAGCGGCCTGACCGGCTTCGTCGCCGGCCTGTCGCGCCGTACCGTGGCGCACAACGTCACCATCAACAACCTGCTGCCCGGCCAGTTCGACACCGACCGCCTGCGCGCCAACTTCGCCCACAGTGCGGGCAAGGACGGCAATGCTGCCGAAGTGGCCGAACGCCGCCGCCAGCAGATCCCGGCCGGCCGCTTCGGCACGGCGGATGAATTCGGCGCGGCCTGCGCCTTCCTGTGCAGCGCACAGGCCGGTTACCTCACCGGGCAGAACCTGCTGATCGACGGCGGCGCCTACCCCGGTACGTTCTAAGAGACTTTCGCAATGCCGTCCCACTTCGATGCCCGCCATGTCCGCCGCGCGTTCGCCCGCGCCGCCAACAGCTACGACGCCGCCGCCGCCCTGCAGCGCGAGGTGCAGGCGCGGCTGGTGGAATCGCTGGACTACCTGGAGGCACGCAAGCCCGAGGTAGTGCTGGACATCGGCGCGGGTACCGGCCACGCCAGTGCGCTGATGAAGAAGCGCTGGCCGAAGGCGCAGGTGATCGCGCTGGACGTGGCGCTGCCGATGCTGGATCAGGCCAAGCGCCAGGCCGGCTGGTGGAAGCCGTTCCAGCGCCTGTGCGGCGACGCCGCCGCGCTGCCACTGGCCGACAACAGCGTGGACGTGATCTTCAGCAACCTGTGCCTGCAGTGGGTGGACGACCTGCCGGCAGTGTTCGCCGGCTTCCGTCGCGTGCTCAAGCCCGGCGGCCTGCTGCTGTGCTCCACCTTCGGCCCCGACACGCTGGTCGAACTCAATGAGGCCTTCGCAGCCGCCGATGATCGCCCGCACGTGAGCCGCTTCGCGCAGATCGCCCAGTTCGGCGATGCGCTGATGATGGCCGGTTTCCGCGACCCGGTGCTGGACCGCGACCTGTTCACCCTGACCTACGACGACCTGCCCTCGTTGATGCGGGAGCTGCGCGCGATGGGCGCGACCAATGCGCGGGTGGACCGCCGTCACACGCTGACCGGGCGTGGCCGCTTCGCCGCGGCGGCAGCGGCGTATGAACCGATGCGACGCGCCGACGGCAAGCTGCCCAGCAGCTGGGAAGTGATCTACGCCCACGCCTGGGCACCGGACCCGGGCGCACCGATCCGCGAAGGCGGGCATGACGTGGCCTCGGTGCCGGTGTCGGCGATTCCGATCCGGCGCAAGCAGACCTGATCGCCCGGTCGTGGGGGGGGCGGGGGGGGCGCGCCCCCCAC
>NZ_JBMRGI010000013.1:0-141470 GCF_049384345.1 Stenotrophomonas sp. CASM110 | reverse complement strand
CCCCGCCCCGCCCATGAACCGCTCTACACGACCCGCCACCAGGGGCTCAGCCGTTGGCCGAATCCAGTAAAATCGCCGGCATGAACGCCCCCACCTTCCCGTACGACACCGCGCGCCTGAGCGAACTGGCCCAGCTGCTGATCGACAACGTCCGCGAACTGGCGCACGCCGGCTGGACCCCGGCCACCAGCAGCAATTTCTCCCACCGCCTGGATGACCGCCACGCCGCGATCACCGTGTCCGGCAAGGACAAGGGCCGGCTGATCGAGGACGACATCATGGTGGTGGACTTCGACGGCCTGGCCGTCGGTCGCCCGCTGCGCCCGTCCGCCGAGACCCTGCTGCACACCCAGCTGTACCGCCGCTTCCCGGAAATCGGCTGTGTGCTGCATACGCATTCGCCGGTGCAGACCATCGCTTCGCGCCTGTACGCGCCGCAGGGTCATATCCGCCTGGAAGGCTACGAGCTGCTGAAGGCCTTCGCCGGCAACAGCACCCATGAAATGGCCATCGACGTGCCGGTGTTCGCCAACACCCAGGACATGAACGTGCTCTCGGCGCATGTCGACGACCTGCTCGACCGGCAGAACCTGTGGGGTTACCTGATCGACGGCCACGGCCTGTATGCCTGGGGCCGTGACATGGCCGAGGCGCGCCGCCACCTGGAAGCCTTCGAATTCCTGTTCCACTGCGAGCTCGAGCTGCGCAAGCTGCGCGGCTGAGCCTGCGCGCAGGTGCAGATGCCGATCCGGAATCTGCGCCTCGCCCCCACCCTGCTACCCTGTCTTCCCCCCGAGACGTTCAAGCTGCCGCCATGAGCCGACTGCGCATCTACGACGACACCCGCCCCGAATCGCCGCTGCTGGACACCCAGGACGGCGCGGTCATCGCTGCCGAGCTGCAGAAGATCGGCGTCACCTTCGAGCGCTGGCAGGCCACCGCGCCAGTCGCGCCGGGCGCCAGCCAGGAGGAAGTGTTCGCCGCCTACCGTGCGGACATCGACCGCCTGGTCGCCGAGCGCGGCTTCAAGAGCGTGGACGTGGCCTCGATCGCCCCGGACAACCCGAACCGCGCCGAGCTGCGCAAGAAGTTCCTCGACGAGCACTTCCACAAGGAAGACGAGGTGCGCTTCTTCGTCGCAGGCTCGGGCCTGTTCACCCTGCACGTGGGTGACAAGGTCTATGAGATCGAGTGCGTGAAGGACGACCTGATCGCCGTGCCCGATGGCACCACCCACTGGTTCGACATGGGCGATGAACCGAGCTTCGTGGCGATCCGCTTCTTCACCGAGCCGGACGGCTGGGTGGGTCATTTCACCGGCACCGACATCGCGCAGAAGTTCCCCCGTTACGTACCTACCCAGGCGTCCTGATCCATGCAGCCCCGCGTCATCCTGACCGACATCGAAGGCACCACCAGCAGCATCTCGTTCGTCAAGAACGTGCTGTTCCCCTATGCCCGCAAGGCCTTGCCCGCGTTCGTCGCCGAACATGGCCAGCAGCCGGAGGTCCGCCGCTGGCTGGACGCGGTGGCTACCGAGATCGGCGGCGCCTGCCAGGACAGCCTGGTGGCCGAGACGCTGCAGGGCTGGATTGACCAGGACCGCAAGCACACCGCACTGAAGGCGCTGCAGGGCCTGATCTGGGATGAGGGCTACCGTCGCGGCGACTACACCGCGCACTTCTACCCGGAAGTGGCACCGGTGCTGAAGGGCTGGCATGCCTCCGGCCTGCCGCTGTACGTGTACTCCTCCGGCTCGGTGCCGGCACAGAAGCTGTTCTTCGGCTTCAGCGATGCCGGTGACCTCAGCCCGCTGGTGTCGGGCTGGTTCGATACCGAGATGGGTGGCAAGCGTGAGGCCGACAGCTACCGCCGCATCGTGCAGGCCATTGGCGTGCCGGCCGGCGAGATCCTGTTCCTGTCCGATGTGGTCGAAGAACTGGATGCTGCCCGCGAAGCCGGCCTGCAGACCCGGCTGATCGACCGCCTGGATGACTACCCGATGCCGCGTACCGGCCAGTCCGCCAACGGCCACGAGCGGGTCGAGAATTTCCAGCAGATCCAGCTGTAAGCAAAATGGTAGAGGCCAACCTTGGTTGGCAGGCTCCTGGTGTGCCAACCAAGGTTGGCACCTACCAAAGCGGGATATCCCTCAACGCTCGTTGAGGGTCTTCACCTTCAGCGCCTCGCGCAGGGTAACCAGATCCACCGGGCCGCGCACCGCGATATCGCGGGTTTCGCCCGGCAGCAGATCCAGCAGGTTTTCTTCGACCTGCACGTCCAGCGCGCCGAAGTCGATCCACGCCGCGCGCACGTACGCCGCGCTTTCCAGCCGCAGTCGATAGTGGTCGCCTTCGATGGACAAGGTGGCCTTGAGCTTCTGCCGCGGCAATACCTGGTCCTTGGCTTCGACGAATCCGACCACCTGCCGTGCGCTCACCGCCCCGTTCTGCAGCAGCTCAAACACCGCCACCGTGCGCTTCGGATCGGCACCGGCCAGCAACTCGGCATCGCGAAAATCACCGATCGAGGTGACGCCCGACGCCGCCAGCGTCACCGCATCCTCGCGACGGCGCAGCACCTTCCCTTCCACGTCCATCACCCGCAGCCGCCAACGTGCATCCAGCGCCACACCGTCATTGATCAGGCGTACCCGCGTGCTGCCCTCATCGCGCAGCGCGGCTACCGTGACCGGCGCGAAGAAGCGCCGCGCGGCGAAGTGCAGCGCCTTCCAGCGGCCGAAGTAATCCACGCTGGACCACGAGGCGCCTGGCCAGACATCGTTGAGCTGCCAGTACAGCGAACCCATCGTGTATGGCCGGGAGGCGCGATGATGCAGCGCCGCCAGTGCAATGCCATCGGCCTGCATGACCTGGCTGAGGTAGACGAAGTCCTCGAAGTCCTTCGGCGTGCCATAGCCCTGTTCGATGTAGTGCAGCAGGCGGCTGTTGCCCTCGCCGGCCATGAACTTCTGGTGCGCGCGGATCACCGGGCTGTCGATGCGCTGTTCGGCGCGGGTGGCGATCTGGTCCACCGTCGCCACCGACGGCCACGCCTGCAGCCCGTACTCGGACATGAAGCGCGGCGTCTCACGCAGGTAGGCCTGCACCGGCAGCGCCGGATTGCCCCAGACCTGCCAGTAGTGCTTGTCGCCGCGGGTGGAATCGTTGGCCTTCTCGTCCAGATCGTTGCTGGGCGAACTGGACCAGTACGGTACGCCCAGTCCTTCCTCGCCCACCACCTGGCGCAGGTCGTTGCCGAACAGGTCGACATAGCCCTGCCAGACCTTCGCCGCAAATGCCGGGTCGGCCGCCTTCAGGTCGCGGCCGTGACCCCAGTCCTTCCAGGCGGTTTCTTCCTCGTTGTTGCCACACCACAGCACGATGCTGGGGTGATGGCGCAGCCTGCGCACGTTGTCGCGCGCCTCGGCCACCACGCTGGCACGGAAGGCCGGATCGTAGCCCGGCTGCATGCCGCCGCCGAACATGAAGTCCTGCCAGACCAGCAGGCCCAGTTCGTCGGCGATGTCGAAGAACGCGTCGTCCTCGTAGTAGCCACCGCCCCAATTGCGCAGCATGTTCATGTTGGCGTCGCGCGCGGCGGTCAGCACCTGGCGCAGACGTGCTGCGTCGACGCGTGCGGGGAAGGCATCGAACGGAATGACGTTGGCGCCCTTGGCGAAGATCGGCACGCCGTTGATGACGAAGGCGAAGCCCTGCCCGCCCTTGCCGTCCTCTTCGCGGCGCAGTTCGACCGTGCGCAGGCCGATGCGCTGCTCGCGCACCAGCGTTGCGTCGGCACCGCCATCCAGGCGCGCCTGCACGGTATAGCGATCCTGCGCACCATGGCCGACCGGCCACCACCGCTTCGGTTCCGCCAGTTCAATCGGTAGTTCAACACTGTTCTGCCCGGGCTTCAGCAGTACGGTGCGCTGCTGCTGGGCCACGCTGCGACCCTGCGGATCGAGGACTTCCACATTGACGACCGCAGAACCGGTGGCGCTGCCCTGCTCCACCTGCAGCAGCACCGCCAGCTTCGCCTGCTCCGCGCTCAATGCATCGGTGCGCACGGCAAGACTGGTCAGGCGGTGCGTATCCCAGGCCTGCAGGTCGACCCCGCGCCAGACCCCGGCGGTGACATAACGCGGGCCCCAGTCCCAACCGAAGTGGTAGGCCGGCTTGCGCGCGAAGTTTCCGACCATCGCGTCCTTCGGCTCATCGCCATACGGCGACGGGTAGTTGCCAGCGATCCTGTGTGGCATCGCCTGTACGCCCGGAAGCAGCGTGCGGATCGGTGAGCGGAACACGATCTGCAGTTCATTGCCCCTGGCGCGCAGATGCCCTTCCACGCGCGCGCGCCAGGTCCGGTGCGCGTTGTCCGCGCGCAGCAGCGGCTTGCCGTTGAGGCTTACTTCGGCATAAGTGTCCAGCCCGTCGAAGCGCAGTTCGGCATGGGGCTTGGCCAGCATCGCCGCGTCCACGTCGAAGCGCGCGCGGTACTCCCAGGCCGCCAGGCCGATCCATTGCAGCTCCGCTTCGGGCGCACCCACGTACGGGTCGCGGATCAGCGCATGCGCCAGCAGGTCGGTGTGCACGCTGCCCGGCACCGTTGCCGCACGCCATTGCTGCAGGCCTGGGTGGGCGGCGCCCTGCGCGTCGCCGGGCAGCATGCGGAACTCCCACTGTGCCTGCAGAGGCGCTGCAATTGCCGGGAAGGCCGACGTTGCGACCAGCAGCAGGAGCAGACGGACAACGAGGGAAAGACGATGCACGCGGAGCTCCTGTTTTTCCGCCGGGCGTGGCCCGGCGCTACTGATTCCGATTCATCATGCGTATGGCGACACGCGCCTCAACGCACCACGTTCAACACTTCGTAGCACGCGCCCATGGTGTGGTAATCCACCTTGCCGGCCGGGCTCTTCTCGTCGCTGCACTTGCGGTTGTCGGCATCGAGGATGCGGAACCAGGCGCCGAACTGATGGTCGACGAAGTGCTCCCACGCGTACGCCCAGATGCGCTCGTACCACTGCCAGTAGCGGTCATCACCGGTGCGCTTGGCCATCAGCGCGGCAGTAGCCAGCGTTTCGGCCTGCACCCAGAAGTACTTGTCGTCGTCGCAGACGAAGCTGTCGCCACCGATCGGCGCGCCATCCATGCCCGGCTGCCGGCGCGATTCCGGTGCGAAGCCGTAGTACAGGCCACCTCGCGCTTCGTCCCAGCTGCGCGCCACGGCCACGTCGAACAGGTGCTGCGCGGTCGGCACCAGCCAGTCGGCCTGCACGTGGCGATCAAGGATCAGCAGCAGCTTGGCCCACTCGGTCTGGTGCCCCGGTTGGAAGCCCCACGGGCGGAACAGGTGCTTGGGGTCGTCCAGGTTGTAGTCCCAGTCGATCTCCCAGTTCTCATCGTAGTGCTCCCAGACCAGCCCGCCGGCCTTGGCCGCCTGGCGGCGGGTCATGTTGTCGGCCAGCTGCAGCGCGCGCTCCACATAGCGCTGCTCGCCACTGGCCTCGAACGCGGCCAGCATCGCCTCGCACATGTGCATGTTGGCGTTCTGTCCACGGTAGCCGGTGAAGTTCCACTGGCCATCCGCTTCATCCTTGTAGAGCCCGTGCTGCGGCTCCCAGAAGCGCGCTTCCAGCAGCTGCCAGGTCTCGTCCATCCACGCGCGGGCCTGCTCGATACCTGCCTTCAGCGCGCAGCTGTAGGCCAGCAGCACGAAGGCCACGCCGTAGCAGTGGTTCATGTCGTCCTCGACCTTGCCATCACGCAGGGTCCAGGCATAGCCGCCGGTGGCGGGGTTGCGGTGCACCTCGCGCAGGTAGCGCACGCCGTGCTCGACCGCGTCGCGGTACTCGGCATTGCCGAACTCGCGGTAGGCCATCGCGTAGTTGAAGACGAAACGGGTGCTGCTCACCAGGTGGCGATGGCTGGCATCGTAGATGCTGCCGTCGTCACGGAAGTAGTGGAAGAAGCCACCGTCCGGATCGATGCAGCGCGGATGGTAGAACGCCATGGTATCGGCGATGTGCGCGCGCAGGAACGCGGGCGAACGGAAATCGGGCGAGGTGCTCATGCAGTAATGTCCTGTGCCTGCAGCAGCTGCTGCACTTCATCGAGCGAGGGCATCGCGGCGAACGCGCCCTTGCGGGTAACAGCCAGCGCGCCGACCGCTGCGCCGAAGCGCAGCGTGGCGGTGATCGCCTCCGGGTCCTGGCAGAAGGCGGTAAAACCGGCACCGGCCCCGCCGCGCTCCAGCAGGCCAACCAGCACGCCACCGACGAAGGCATCACCGGCCGCCGTGGTGTCGACCGTGGCCACGCGGAAGCTGGTGACGGTGCCGTGGTTGTCGCGGGTGTACCAGTGCAGCGTGGCTGCACCATCGGTGACGATCACCCAGCGCGCCCGCGCGGCCAGCAGGCGCCGCAGCACCGCCGCCTCGCCATCGGCGCCCAGCGGCGCGGCCAGGTAGTCCAGCTCCTCGCGCGACAGCTTGACCAGGTCGGCGCGTTCCAGCGCCTGCCACAGGCGCGGCGCCGGGTCCTCGTTCGCCGGCCACAGGGCAGGACGCAGGTTGAGGTCCAGGCTGACCACCGCACCAGCAGCGCGGGCACGGTCCATGCCGGCAAAGGTCGCCTCGGCGATGGCCGGCTCGGTCAGGCTGTTGGAACAGACGTGGAAGCATTGCGCGCTGTCGAGGCACGCCGCCTGGAAGTCGCTGTCACGGAACAGCAGGTCAGCCGCCGGCGGGCGGTAGAAACTGAAGCTGCGCTCGCCATTGGCATCCAGGGCCACGAAGGCCAGTGCCGTCTTGGCCGCGTCGGTGCGCACGATGTAATCGGTACCCACGCCGTGCTCGACCAGGCTGTCGGCCAGGAAGTCGCCGAACATGTCACGGCCCAGCATGCCGACGAACTGGGTCTTCGCACCCAGCCGCGCAGCCGCCACCGCGACGTTGGCCGGCGCCCCACCGGCGTACTGCAGGAACGCACGCGGGGTGTCGGCCGAGGCCGGCGGCTGTGCTAGTAGATCGATCAAAATTTCGCCGAAGCAAACGATGGCACCCATTCCGGACTCAGCCTCCCTGCGTTGCGGAGGCCGGCGTACGCGCACCGACCAGTCCGTAGAAAATGATGTAGCCGTAGCACAGCAGCGGCAGGATGAAGCTGGCCTGCACGCCGATGTGGTCGGCCAGCACGCCCTGCAGGTACGGCACCACGGCACCGCCGACGATGGCCATGATCAGCAGGCTGGACCCCTTGTTGGTCAGCGGGCCGAGGCGCTCGATGCTCAGCGCGAAGATGGTCGGGAACATGATCGAGTTGAACAGGCCGATGGCCACCACCGAGTACAGCGCGACGTTGCCGGAGCTCAGCATGGTGGTGACCAGCAGCGCCACGTTGACCAGCGCGAAGATCGCCAGCAGACGGCTGGGCGAGAAGCGCGCCAGCAGCGCCGAACCGGCGAAGCGGCCGATCATCGCCATCGTCCAGTAGGCAGACACGTAATGCGTGGCCTGCTGCTCGCTGAAGCCACCGATGTTCGGCATCGACAGGTAGTTGACCAGGAAGCTGCCAATCGACACTTCAGCACCGACGTAGAAGAAGATGCCCAGCACGCCCAGCAGCAGGTGGCGCTTGCGCAGCGCATCCAGGTAGCTGTGGTGGTGGCCCTGGTCGGCCTGCTCGGTGGCGTCGCTCAGCGCCGGCAGGCGGAACAGGAATACGAACAGCGCCAGCAGCACCAGCGCCACCGCCAGGCCCACGTACGGACCCTGCACAGCCTGCGCCTCGGCGGCACGGTAGGCCAGCTGCTCGGCGGCCGGCAGCGCCGCGATGTCGTCAGCGCTCTTGACCGTGTTGGACAGGATCAGCATGCCGCCGAAGATCGGGGCGATGGCCGTGCCCAGCGAGTTCAGCGCCTGCGCCAGGGTCAGGCGGCTGGAGCTGGTCTGTTCCGGGCCCAGCAGCGCGACGTAGGGGTTGGCGGCCACCTGCAGCACGGTAATGCCGGTGGCCAGCACGAACAGTGCGCCGAGGAAGGCGCCATAGACGCGCAGTTCGGCCGCCGGCCAGAAGCCCAGCGCGCCGATGCCGGCGATCACCAGGCCGGCGACGATGCCCTTCTTGTAGCCCAGCGCCGCCACCAGCCGCCCCGCCGGCAGCGACATCAGGAAATAGGTGCCGAAGAAGGTGAACTGCACCAGCATCGCCTTGGCGTAGTTCAGCTCGAACACCGCCTTCAGGTGCGGGATCAGGATGTCATTGAGGCAGGTCAGGAAGCCCCACATGAAGAAGATCGTGGTGACGACAGCCAACGCCTTGCCGTTGGTGACGGCGGGTGCGTTGCCCGAGGAACCCGATGGACGGGGCGTTGCGGAGATCGGCATGCGGTACGCGCCTCGATGCGCGGAAGGTCGTTGTTGCGTGGAAGGGGTGTATGAAAGGAATCAGTTCGGTCGCGCAGCACTGCTTTCGCGGATGCGCAGCTGCACCGGCGCGACCGTGCGCCGTGGCGGCGCATCCGGTTCGTCCAGCCGTTGCAGCAGCAGCGCGGCCGCTTGCCGGCCACGCTCGCGCGGGTCGGCAGTGAGCGTGGTCAACGGTGGCACCGCCACCGCAGCCTCGGAAATGTCATCGAAACCAGTAACGGCAAAGTCGCCACCGGGACGGATGCCACGCGAGTTCAAGCCCAGCATCAGGCCCAGCGCGACGGTGTCGTTGTAGCAGACCGCCGCACTCGGACGATGGCCATCGGCAAACAGTTCATCGGTGCGCGCTGCTGCTTCCAGGCGGTTCGGCGCCGACTCGATCATCCAACCCGGCGGCAGCGACAGCCCGGCCTCGGCCAGCGCCTGCTGGAAACCGGCGCGGCGCTGGTGGCAGGAACTGGATGCGGCGTGGCCGCCGAAGAAGGCGATCTGGCGATGGCCGCGCTCGATCAGGTGGCGCGTGGCCAGATAGGCGCCGTGCTGGTTGTCCAGGGTCAGGAAGTCCCAGTCAGCCCCGGCCAGTTCGCGGTTGAACAGCAGCACGTTGGCATTGGCGCCCAGCGCCTGCCGCAACTGCGCGGTGTCGCTGCCCTCGGCAGGCGACAGGATCAGGCCGGCCGGGGTGTGCTCCATCAGCGTGGACAGCACGGCCTGCTGGCGCTCTGGCGATTCCCCGGTGCTGCCCAGCAACGTCACGTAACCGCGCCCGCCCAGCGCCTCGTCCACGCCTGACGCGAATTCGGCGAAGAACGGGTTGGACAGGTCGTTGATCACCAGCGCGATGCTCGACGAGGTGCGCCGGCGCAGGTTGGCCGCCGCGCGGTTGTAGACATAGCGCTGGCGGCGCAGCTCGGCCTCGACCTTGGCGCGGGTATCGACATTGACCAGCGGGCTGCCGCGCAGCACCAGCGACACGGTTGCCCGTGACACGCCGATCGCACGCGCGATGTCGGTCACCGTCACCGCCTTACCGGCGCGCTTGCTGGGACTGCTGCCGTTGTCGTTCATCGTCTTCCCGGACTCCGCTGGAAGCTCAAGCCTAATGGATCAGGGCCGTGTCGTGCCGTGCCGTTCGCTGGGTCACCGCGAACGGCACAGTCCGGCTCAGCGCAGCTGGCTGCCCGGTGCCGCGCACCAGGATACCGGCAGATCCTTCACCGCCGTGCCCCAGCCCTGCTCCGGCACCTTCGCATCCAGCGCAAAGCGCACGCGCGGGCCCTGCTGCAGGCGGTTCCAGTCCAGCCACACCGGTGCATGCGCCTGGCCATCGACCTGCACGCCCTGCACATACTGCAGGCGGCGGCCATCGGCGCCCGGCGCGTCGATGCGCAGGGTGCGGCCATTGCCCATGTCCACTTCCACCTTGCTGAAGCGCGGGGTGTGCAGCAGGAACTGGCCGCTGCCCGGCACCGCCGGGTACACGCCGATGGCACTGAACAGGTACCAGGCCGACATCGTGCCGAGGTCATCGTTGCCGGTCACACCGTTGGGGGCATTGGTGAACAGCTGCTGCGCCGCACGCACCACGGCCGCGGTCTTCCACGGCTGGCCGATCAGCGTGTACAGCCACGGCGAGTGCAGGTCCGGCTCGTTGTTCGGGTTGTAGCGGAACTGGTTGTAGTAGCTGTACGGCCCGACCACCCACGCCTTGCGGGCGGCATTGAGCGGATCGGCCTGCAGCGCGTCCATCGCGAAGAACGCATCGAGGCGGCGGCCCGCCTGCTCGCGGCCGTCCATCGCTTCGACCAGGCCCGGCACGTCCTGCTGCGCCAGCCACTGGTACTGCCACGCCGTGCCCTCGTGGAAACCGTGGTGCGAACGCGGGCTGTAATGGCCGTCGGACGGGGTGTACCACTGGCCGTCCTCGGTACGCGGGCGCGGGAACCCGGTGAAGCCGGTCTCGGCGTCGCGCACCTGCGGGTCCCACACCTTGCGCCAGTTGCGGCCGCGCTCGCGCAGCGTCGCCGCATCCTGGGCATGGCCGAGGCCGTCGGCCATCTGCGAGAGCGCGCAGTCGGCCAGCGCGTACTCCAGCGTGGCCGAACCACCGTGGTGCGGATCGACGTCCATGCCCTTGGACGGGAATGCACGGTCATAGGCCACGTAGCCCTTGTGCAGGTAAGTCGGGTTGCCGGAGCGGCCGGCCATGCGCGAGTTCAGCGGCGGCGTGCCGAAGGCATTGCGGCGCAGCGCATCCCACGCCTGCGATTCACGGCCCTTGAGTGCACCGAACCGCCACAGGTCGACCATGAACGGGGTGACCGGATCGCCGGTCATGATGTTGGTTTCGAAGTTGGCATAGCCCCAGCGCGGCAGCCAACCGCCCTGCTCATCGATCGCCAGCAGGGTGCGGCCGATGTCGCGCGCCACGTCCGGGCGGGTCAGTGCCAGCCACTGGTTCTGCGCGCGGTAGGTATCCCACAGCGAGAAGTACTCGTAATAGGTCCAGCCTTCGGCACGGTGGATGCCATCGTCATAGCCGCGGTAGCGGCCATCGGCATCGTTGCCGGTCATCGGCTGCAGCAGCGCGTGGTAGACCGCGCTGTAGAACACGGTGCGGTCATCGGCGGTGCCGCCCTGCACGCGTACACGGCCAAGCTGCTCACGCCAGGCCTGCTGCGACAGCGCGCGCATGCGGTCGAAACCGAGCAGCGACCCACCCTGCATGCCCTCGGCACGCAGGTTGGTGCGCGCGCCTTCGGCATCCACGTGCGAGATCGCGCTGACCGCCGTCACCGACTGGCCCTTGGCCAGGTCGAAGCTGAGCCAGGCACCGTTCGGCTTCTGCTCGCCTTCCATGCTGTGGCGCGCGCCCGGCAGGCCGCCGCCCTCACCCCAGGTGCCATGCGCCTTGAACGGACGGTCGAACTCGATGCGGAACCAGGTGGTGTACTGATGGCCGCCGCAGAAACTCTTGGTGACCAGCTTGCCCTCGACCACGCGGTCGCCGACCACATCGACCACGCTGCCGATCACCGAATGGCGCTCGTTGGCCTGGCCGACATTGACCAGCACGTGGCCATCGCCACTGCGCTGGCTGAAGGTGTAGCGCTCGGCCGCAGCACGGGTACGCGCGGTCGCCTCGGCATCGATGCCGCCGTAGCTGGTCAGCCGCACCTTGTAGTAGCCGGCCTGGCCGACCTCGCCATCGTGGGTGTAGGACGCGGCGTAGGCCTTGTGGTCGAACTGCCTGGCGTTGCCGGTATCGAAATCGCCGCCCGGACCGATCGAGCCCGTGACCGGCAGCACCGACACCTGGCCGCCCTGTTCCCAGCAGCCGGCACCGGAGATGAAGGAGTGGCCGAAGCCACGGATCTTCTCGTCGTCATAGCGCCAACCCGAATAGTGGCTGCCGATCGGGCTGACCTGGATCAGGCCGAACGGCGCCGACGCGCCCGGGAACGTGTTGCCGTCGTCCTTGCTGCCGATGAAGGTATTGACCTCGCGCTCCAGCGCTGCCGGCGCGGCCTGCAGCAGCATCGGCGCCGCCGACAGCGCAATCAGGCAGGCCAGGCGCGCCAGCGGGCGCGAGGATGATGGGACGGCGGGAGCGGACGGCACTGGACGCATGTCGGGTTCCTGTAGTCGATGACGCAGAGACAGACGGCCCGGGCCTTCCGGCACCGTTCCGCTGAGCTCTGCCTGGACCGGCAGAAGGCTCCCCCTGGAATGACGCCCGACCCACGTGACCGTGGATTTAGATCGATTCAAGTAGAGCATGCAGGTTCAGCCGAATGCATTCTGCGGCGCAGCATGAGGGGGGTAGTCGGCAGGGCTGCGCCCTGCACCTGCGGTAGTGCCGGCCGCTGGCCGGCAACCTCAGAAGCAACAGCCGAAGCAACAGCAAAAGCCGGCGATCCGTGGAATGGCGGGGTGGGTCCGGTTGCGAGGGACGCCGTAAACCCATCCCTGGGAGCTTGGCCGCGACATCCATGCCGCGGACACCCCCGCAACCGGACCCACCCCGCCTTCGACAGATTTCCGCGATCTGTGGATGGATCCACGCCATGCGTGGATGAATCTCTGTCAGATATCGAAATCAATCCGGGGTCAGATCCGTTTTCCTTTGGAAAACGGATCTGACCCCAGGACCCCATGTCGTTCCAGGATCAGTCCAACCGTCACCGGGAAACTGTCAAAGGTGGGGCGGTGTGGGCTGGCAGGACCGTTGGCGCCATGGATGGCGCCATCGAGCCCCCATGGGTGAGGGCGCCTTGCTTGCGAAGCACTGCTTCGCAAGCGCCCGAACGCACAGCCGCCAGCGGCTGGGCCGGCCCCCGGAGGGGGGTTTACGGCGTGTCCTGCCAGTCCACACCGCACCGCCAAACCCAGACAACCCAGAGCCGCTTTGGCTTTGGCTCTTGCCGGCCAGCGGCCGGCACTACCCGCAGGTGCAGGGCGCAGCCCTGCCGCCCCCCTCCCTGCGCACGAAAACGATTTCACTGATTTCAGCAAACCGTCATCCCTACGCCACGCCAGTACCATATTGCGGAGCAGCATGCGCCCAAGGGCGACCCATGCTAAAAATCGCCCGCCCATCGCTTAGATCGATCCAAGACGACGCTGCGATGGCCGGGAGTTGGGGGAGCAGCAACAGGACGTACACCAGGCCACGCGTGCGGTGCTACTGCCACTGCATGGCGACAGCGACAAATTCACTTCAAATTAGATCGATTCAAGTTGTCCGTGCCACGTCACCGGATCAATCCAGGAGAGAGGGAGAGATGGGAATGAAGCATTCAACACGTACGCACGGCCAGGACGCATTGTCGCTGGCCATCGCGCTGGCCCTGGCTGCCGCCGTCATTCCGGCAGGCGCCGCCGCGCAGCAGGCCACGACCACCAGCTCGCAGGACGCCACGACTCTGGACAGCGTCCAGGTCACCGGCTACCGCTATGCCATTGAAAAGAGCCTTGAGCAGAAGCGCGATGCCAACGCCGTGGTCGAAGTGATCACCGCCGAAGACGTCGGCAAGTTCCCCGACAAGAACGTGGCCGACGCACTGCAGCGCGTGCCCGGCGTGGTCATCACCCGCAGCGGTGGCGAAGGCAAGAGCGTCAGCGTGCGCGGCCTTGCACCGGACCTGACCCTGACCCAGTTGAACGGCAACTTCGTCGCCTCCTCGGAAACCAACAACGAAGCCACCCGTTCCTTCAACTACACCCTGCTGCCGTCGAACATGCTGTCCAGCGCCGAGCTGTTCAAGTCGCCGGAAGCACGCATCGACGAAGGCGGCATCGGCGGCACGGTCATCCTGCATACCCGCCGTCCGCTCGACATGGAATCCAACTCCGGCTACGTGAACCTGGAGGGCACCACCTCCGACACCAGCCACGACGTCGATCCGCAGGTGTCGGCGCTGTATTCCTGGCACAGCAAGGACGAGCGCTTCGGCGTGCTGGTCGGCGTGACCCAGCAGAAACGCACTACCCGCACCATGGAGGCCAGCACCGAGGACTACCAGTGGTACGGCAACGGCACCACCGCCCGCGATGCCAACGGCAACCTGCTGGAGCAGGATGGCATCCACTACTGGTGGGGCGAGTCCGGTTTCAACAACCAGACCGGCAAGAACTACAGTGAGTTCTTCATGCCGACCTCGGTGAACTTCGCGGTGAAGGAAGAGAAGCGCGAACGCAAGGGCGGGCAGCTGACCTTCCAGTTCAAGCCGGTCGACAACGTCACGATGACGGCCAACTACTTCCGCTTCGAGCTGCAGGGTGACTACACCCAGAACATGCTGAAGGTGCCGGAGTGGAACCTGGCCCGCTACAACCAGGACGGCAACTGGGCCGGCGGCCGCCTGCTCAATGGCCTGGACTTCGATCCGAGCGGCAGCATCGTCACCGGCGCGCAGTACCAGAAGCTGGCCGGTAAGACCTACTACTGCAGCGAGGATGAAGCGGCTGCCGCCGGCCTCAAGCCCGGTGGCTGGGGCCCGGACGACTGCACCATCCCCACCCCGCAGCTCACCGGCGGCTACAGCAAGGAAAAGGCACTGTCGCAGACCGCGGACCTGACCATTGACTGGGACATCAGCCCCCTCTGGAAAGCCTCGTTCACCGGCGGCCGCACCTGGTCCGAAGGTGGTCCGTCGATGAACTTCCGCATGTCGGCCAAGCCGCGCCGCAAGGTGGGCAACCAGTGGCAGTCCGGCAACCAGTACACCGCGTGGGACCTCACCGGCACGCCGTCGGTGCAGTTCTCTCCCGACCTGCAGCAGCAGCTGATGGCCGGCGTCGCCGAAGTCGATACCGGTTCCACCGACTCGTCGTGGATGCAGACCGAAGTCAAGCAGAACTACTTCCAGGCAGACGTCACCAAGCTGTTCGAGGCCGGCTGGCTGGACTCGATCCAGTTCGGTGCCAAGTACCGCGACGGCAAGGTCCACCGCAACACCGGCAACACCTACTGGGTGTGCCCGGGCCTGGACCCGTCCGACTATGACAACAACCGTTACCAGGCCGGTTGCGATCCGACCGCTGGCAACGCGCAGCCGGGCTTCTTCCTGTCCAACCCGATCAGCAACATCACCGGCGCCTTCAACGCCAATGTGTTCCCGGGCATCAACTACCCGGCCTACATCGATTACCTGAACAAGACCTACGGCGGCTCGCACAACCGCACCGAGGAAGACTTCGTCTACGACGTCAACGAGAAGATCTACTCCGGCTACTTCCAGGCCAACTTCCGCACCGAGCGCGTGCGCGGCAACGTCGGCGTGCGCGTGGTGCGCACCAAGCAGTTCGCCCAGTCCAGCGACTCGGTCGAGCGCTTCAACGACTACTTCGTCGACAACGCCAGCGGCGCGCCGATGAGCTGCGATGATCCGGCCGCCGATCCGAACCTGCGCTGCCAGGGTGGCTTCGTCCGCCTGCCCGACGCCCAGGTGCGCGACAAGGTGTACGCCCTGTCGTCGCTGGAGAAGACCTATACCGACGTGCTGCCGAGCTTCAACATTGCCTGGGACATCACCGACAACCTGGTGCTGCGCGGTGCGGCGTCGAAGGTGGTCGCGCGCCCGAGCTACACCAGCATCGCCTATCCCGGTGGCCTGCGTTACATCAGCGAGGAGTACGCCAACGATCGCCGTGTCACCGGCGGCACCGACACGCCCGGCTGGTACGGCTCGGGCAGCAACAAGGCGCTGGAGCCGTTCAAGGCGGTCCAGTTCGACCTGGGCCTGGAGTGGTACTTCCAGCCGGGCGCGGTCGCAGGTGTTTCGCTGTTCCGCAAGAACGTGGACAACTTCACCGTGCCGGTGGTGCGCGACCAGCAGATGAACGTCGGCGGGCAGTCGGTCACCGTGCAGAAGTACGAGACCCAGGCCAACGGCCGCGATGGCGTTTCGCAGGGCGTGGAGCTGTATGGCCAGTACACCTTCGACTTCGGTCTGGGCGTGCAGGCCAACTACACCTACAACGACACCAACCTGGCCTCGATCGTGCTGGACGGCGAGGAAATCGGCTCATCGCCGCTGGTCGGCAGCGCCAAGAACCAGGCCAACGTCACCGTGTTCTACGAGAACGACAAGTTCCTGGCGCGTGCCTCGTACAACCGTCGCGGTGAAGTGGTCGGCGGGCTGAACAATGGCATGACCACCTACACCAAGCCGTACAGCCAGCTTGACCTGAACGTGGCCTACAACCTGACCCCGGACTGGACGGTGACGGCTGCCGTGCTGAACGCCACCAAGTCCGAGCTGCGCAGCTACATCGGCAACGACAGCCAGGCCCGCCTGCTGTCCAACCTGTACGCCGGTCGCCAGTTGTACTTCGGCGTGAACTGGAAGTTCTAAGCCCGCACCGGGTTGGCCGGGCACGTCCCGGCGCAACCCATGCCCTGCCCTGGCGGGGACGTTCCTCCACGGCAGCCGCGCTGGTACAGGTGGCTGCCGTTTTTTTTGTCCGCGCCTTGTTCGTCGTTCAGCCCGACGCTTGACCCTGCCATCGTTGGAAGGTGCACACTGGTCGCATCCCAAGAGCAGCGAAGGAGCTACAGATGGAATTCCATGTCGACGGCATGACCTGCGGCGGCTGTGCGCGCAGCGTGACCCGTGCGATCCAGCAGATCGATCCGAACGCCAGCGTGGTGGCCGATCCGCCGACCGGGCTGGTCAAGGTGCAGACCACCGCGTCGCAGGAACAGGTGTTCGCCGCGGTGAACGATGCCGGCTTCCCGCCTCGCACTGCCTGATTCCCTGCCCCCGTCTCACACAGAAAAGCCCGCCCGGTGCTGCTGCACCCGGCGGGCTTTTTCATGCATGCGATATCGAGTCAATGCTTGTGCGTACGCCGCCGCACCGCACCGGTCTTCGCGGTATCGACCGGCACCGGCGTCTGATCATCCTCACCCAGCCGCTGCAGGATCGGGCACTCCGGTCGCTCGTCGCCCGCGCAGCAGCTGATCAGCGATTTCAGCGTGTCGGCCATCTGCCGCATGTGCTCGATGCGTTGCTCCAGGTCGGCAATGTGCTGTTCGGCCAGGTGCTTGACGTCGGCGCTGTGGCGCGAGGTGTCGTTCCACAGGCCCAGCAGATCGGTGATCTCGGCCACCTGGAAGCCGAGATCGCGCGCGCGGCGGATGAAGCGCAGGCGGTGGATGTCCGCCTGCGAGTACGCCCGGTAGCCCGACTCGGTGCGATCAGCCGCAGGAATCAGGCCGATCTGTTCGTAGTAGCGGATCATTTTCGCCGACACGCTGGAGGCCTTGGCGGCTTCACCGATATTCATGCGGTTCTCCCTCAATGGATCGCGGCGGGGGCGTCCGCCATCGGCGGCTGGAAGCGGCGCAGGCGCAGCGCGTTGCCCAGCACGAACACGCTGGACAGTGCCATCGCACCGGCCGCGAACACCGGCGAGAGCAGCACGCCCCAGGTCGGATACAGCACGCCGGCCGCCACCGGAATCAATGCGGTGTTGTAAGCGAAGGCCCAGAACAGGTTCTGGCGGATGTTGCCCAGCGTCGCCTTCGATAGTGCAATGGCATTCGGCACGCCCTGCAGGTTGCCCGACATCAGCACGACATCGGCCGACTCGACCGCGATATCGGTGCCGGTGCCGATGGCCAGGCCGACATCGGCCTCGGCCAGCGCCGGCGCATCGTTGATACCGTCGCCGACGAAGGCGACATGGCCATGTGTGGCCTTCAAGCGGCGCACCGCCTCGACCTTGCCTTCCGGCAGCACCTCGGCCACCACGTCGTCGATGCCGAGCTGGCGCGCGATCGCCTGCGCGGTACCAGCGTTGTCACCGGTGATCATCGCCACCTTAAGGCCAAGCTGATGCAGTGCCGCGATTGCGGCCGGCGTGCTCGGCTTGATCGGATCGGATACCGCGATGATTGCGGCCAGGCGACCGTCGATGGCGGCATACAGCGGCGACTTGCCCTGGATGCCCAGCTCTGCCGCCAGCGTCGCAAACACAGTGATGTCCACGCCCAGGTCGCGCATGAAGCGATCGGCACCGACCTCCACGCGTGCACCCTCGACACTGGCCCGCACGCCCATGCCGGTGACCGATTCGAAGTCGACCATGCCCGGCAACGCGATGCCCTGGCCGGTCGCGGCATCAACAATCGCGCGGGCGATGGGATGCTCCGAGCGCGACTCCGTTGCGGCAACTGCCGCCAGCACCGTGTTGTGATCGAAGCCGGCAGCAATCTCCAGATCGGTCAGGCGCGGGCGCCCTTCGGTCAGCGTGCCGGTCTTGTCCACCGCCACCACCTGTGCATCCTTCAACAACTGGAGCGCTTCACCCTTGCGGAACAGCACACCCATCTCGGCGCCACGGCCGGTACCGACCATGATCGAGGTCGGCGTGGCCAGTCCCATCGCGCATGGGCAGGCAATGATCAGCACCGCCACCGCATTGACCAGCGCGAAGCTCAGCGCTGGCGAGGGCCCGAAGATCAGCCAGACTGCGAAGGTCGCCAGCGCGGCCAGCATCACCGCCGGCACGAACCACAGGGTGACCTTGTCGACCACCGCCTGGATCGGCAGCTTCGAGCCCTGCGCCTGTTCGACCATGCGGATGATCTGCGCCAGCATGGTCTGCGCGCCCACCGCCGTGGCACGTACCGTCAGTGCGCCCTTCTGGTTGACCGTACCGCCCACCACGCTGCTGCCCGGCTGCTTCTCGACCGGGATCGGCTCGCCGCTGATCATCGACTCGTCGATGTAGCTGCGGCCCTCGACCACCTCGCCGTCGACCGGCACGCGCTCGCCCGGGCGCACTTCCACCACGTCGCCGCTCAGCACTTCATTGACCGGGACATCCACCGTCCGGCCGTCACGGACCACGTGGGCAACCTTCGCCTGCAGATTGACCAGTCGCTTGATCGCCTCGGAGGTGCGGCCCTTGGCCCGGGCCTCAAGGAAGCGGCCGAGCAGGATCAGCGCAACGATCACCGCCGCTGCTTCGTAGTAGACGTTCACCGTGCCCGCCGGCAACAGCGTCGGCAGGAACGTGGCCACCACCGAGTAGCCAAACGCTGCGGCAGTGCCCACAGCCACCAGCGAATTCATGTCCGGCGCCAGCCGCAGCAGCGCGGGGATGCCCTTCTGGTAGAAGCGGCGGCCCGGGATGGCGAGCACCAGCGCGGTCAGCACGAACTGCAGGTACCAGCTGGCCTGCATGCCGATGGTGGACATCACCCATTCGTGCATGCCGGGGATCAGGTGCGCCCCCATCTCCAGCACGAACACCGGCAGCGCCAGCGCGGACGCCACGATCAGGTCGCGCTTCAGTTCGGCGCGCTCGGCATCCTTCTTTTCCGCGGCCTCGTCATCGGACTGCACGCCGGCTTCAATCACGCGTGCGTCATAGCCGGCCTTGTCGATCGCGGCGACCAGCGCTGCAACTTCCGCCACGCCACGCACCGTGGCGCGCTCCGTGGCCAGGTTCACGCTGGCCTGGCTGACGCCGGGCACGGCCAACAGCGCACGTTCGACTCGGCCCACGCAGGACGCACAGGTCATGCCCTCGACCGACAGCTCGGTGGTGGCAGCGGGCACGTCGTAGCCCACCCGCTCCACCGCCTGGATCAACGCGGCCCGATCGACCGGACCGGACGGGCGGATATCCGCGCGCTCGGTGGCCAGATTGACCGAAACACTGCCCACGCCTTCGACCCTGGACAGCGCCGCCTCGACCCGGCCGACACAGCTGGCACAGGTCATGCCCTCGATGGGCAGGCTGATGGTGGCAGGGCTTGCGGGGGCTGCAGTGGCGCGGGGCGTGCTCATGATCGGATTCCCGGGGCTCCTTCTGGATGCGGACAGGCTAAACCTTGCCATCGTGGGAAGGTCAAATCCAGCCTGTCCGCAGTTCCTGAATGGGCACCCGGGTGTCCATATCCACGCATGGCGTGGACCTACCGGCGGAGGCAGGTCACCTCAGAAGGTGAACACATACTCCAACGCGAACTCGCGGCCGACCGCGCCCAGCAGGCGGGTCGGAGCGAAGTCGTAATCCAGCTTGTACGGGTCCTTGTGGTTCCAGCTGGCGGCGTTGAAGGCGTTGTTGACGTACACGTTTACCTTCGCGTGTTCGGTCAGCTGGTAGCCCACGTTGAAGTTCCAGGTGATGAACGGCCCCACTCGACCGTAGTACCGCGCCGTCTGCTGCCTGGCGTTGGGGTTCGGGTTCACCGAACCATCCGGCAGCCGTGCCGGCTCCAGGCAGTTCAGCGACGGGCTGTCACTGGGCACGTAGCCATCGGCGAACGGCAGGCAGCCACCAGGGTTGTCCAGGCGGTCGGTACCCCAGTGGTAGCGCACGCCCGGCACCGAACCGATGCGGTCGGCATAGACATTGGCGTTCCAGTTGCCGCGCTGCCAGGCCAGGCTCGCGCGCAGCTTGGTGCGCAGGTCACGATCGCGGCGTTCCGGATTCGGGTCGGCGGCGTAGCGTTGCTCCTTGGTCGAGATCTGGTTGGTGTAGTTCACACCCAGCTGGAAGCTGCCCCACCGCGCGGTTTCCAGGCGATAGCGCGCGGTCAGGTCGATGCCGCGCACCTCGCGGCTGGCCAGGTTGAACGGGCCGCGCTCGATCGATACCAGGCGACCGTTGCTGTCACGGTTCACGCGGGCCAGGATGCCGGCGCAGTACTCGCCACCGGCCGGGTTGGCCCATGGCGTACCGTCCATGTTCTTGCCGGTCAGGCAGCCGGCCTCGCTGGCCAGCACCTCATCGGCGCCGACGTCGACGATCATGTCTTCCAGCTTGATCGCCCAGTAGTCGGCACTGACCGACAGGTTCGGCAGCACGTCCCAGACGAAGCCGACCGTCCACGAATCACCGGTCTCCGAGCGCAGCAGCGGCGTCCCACGCCGGTTCACGTCGAACGTGTACCAGACGTCGGTGTTGCCCACGCCACAGTTGTTGACCAGGTACGCGCCGCTCTGGATGCAGCGCAGGCGGTCATAGGTCTGCACTTCCGAACTGCTCGGCTGGCCCAGCAGGTAATGCATGTCCGGCGCATGGAAGCTGGTGGCGTACGAGCCACGCACCAGCAGCGATTCGACCGGGCGCCATTCCAGGCCGACGTTCCAGGTGGTTTCCTTCTGGCTGCCGATGTCCAGCGCTTCGCTGCTGTCGTCGGCCTTGTAGTTGCCATAGCGGTCGTAGCGCGCGGCCGCAGTGGCGGTCACGCTGTCCAGCAGCGGGATCTTGAACTCGACGCCGGCCGAGTAGCGGGTACGCTCGCCGCCGCCGCGATCGACATTCTGCAGGTCGAAGTCGATGCCAGCGCGCGGGTCCGGACTGAGGTGATAGCCCTGCTGCGCGACTTCAGCCACCGCCGCAAACGAAATCGGGCCGGCCCAGCCCTGGAACAGCTCGCCGGTGATATCCGCCGACGCCTGGTTGACCCATGACGCCGCGCGGTTCTTCGCCACGGTCCCCATCTGCCAGTACTGGTCCGGCGTCAGCGGGTTCCACCAGCGCGATTCGTTCAACGCATAGATCGCCTCGCCATCGGCGGTGGTGCCCAGGCGCGGGCCAAGGAAGTAGTCATACGACTTCTGCTTGTCGACCACGTTCTGCCGTTCTTCCACGCGGTAATAGGAACGCCCCACCGTGGCACTCCAGTCAAAACGGTCGGCCAGGCGCCCGCGCAGGCCCGCGCTCCAGTCCCAGGACAGTTCGCGGTTGGTGTTGCGCAGCGTATCCAGGCCCCCGACTTCGTTCGGGGTGAACTGGCGCACGCCCAGGATCGGCCGGTTGCGGTTGGCATCCCAGTAATAGCCGTTGTCATCGTCGATCAGCGACACGCCGGGCGGATTGGTGCCCCAGATCGCTTCGGAGCGATACACCGCCAGGTTGGTCCAGGCCTGCAGGTCATTGCTGAAATCGAAGGTGGCGTACAGGTTTCCGGACACGTTCTCGGCGCCGCCGGTAAGCAGCCAGTTGGCGTAGTCGGCGCTCATGCCGCACAGGCGGCCGGTGTTGGTGATGCGGTTGGCGGCGTAGTTGTAGACCAATCGATCGGCGGTGTAGTACTCGCCGTCGAATTTTTCGCAGGTGCCGGTGGGCGGCGCCAGGCGCTGGCCCGTGGTCGGATCGATCAGCGCCAGACCGGCGGTGGGACGGAAGCCGACCTTGCGTTGTTCCATGTTCCAGGACGGGTACGGCGCATCGTCGGCATCGTCCATCTGCGGGCGATCACGCCCGAACAGCGGGTCGCGCTTGGTGTACTGCAGCGCGTAGGTCACGCTCCAGTTGTCGCCGGTCTTGCCACCGGCCCAGGACAGATCCCAGGTATCACGTCCGCCTTCGCTGGAAGTGCCGCCGCGCACGCGCACTTCGTCGCCGTCGTAGTTGGTTTTGAGGATGACGTTGACCACGCCGGCGATCGCATCCGAACCGTAGATGGCCGAGGCGCCACCGGTCAGCACTTCAATGCGCTCCACCGCCGCGGCCGGAATGTTGCCGTAGTTGGAGAAGTTGGTTTCGCCACCGTAGGGCAGCGGGTAATCCGCTACACGACGGCCATTGACCAGCAGCAGCGAGCGGTTCGGGCCCATCCCGCGCAGGTTCAGGCCGCTGGCATTGGGCGTATGCGAGCCCCATTGCGATGCGGCTTCAACGGTGCCTGTGGCCTCGGTGAGGGTCTTCAGCGCGTCGTACACGCTGACAAAGCCTTCCTTCTGGATCTGCGCGGCGGTGATCACGTTGACCGGCGCCGGGCCCTCGACGCTGGCGCGCTTGATGCGCGAGCCGGTGACGGTGACCGCGTCCAGATCCTTGGTGGACGAACTGGCAGCTTCCTGCGCGCTGGCCACCAGCGGCAACAGGGCCAGGATCAGGGCCTGGGACAGCAGGTGGCGACGCTTGTGGACGATCTGAGCCATGGGTGGTTGCTCTTCGAAGATGTGGACGCACGGGCGGACGGTGGCGCGGCACTACGACGGATCCAGGCGCTTGGATCGGTTCACGACCGATATGGCACCTCCCCTGTGGATCGATCCAAACTAAAGCACAGCTGAACCACGCCCGGCATGCGGCAACGCAGCAACAGCCGGCGGATTGCCGCTATCGGCTGCCGGTGTCCAGAACAATCAAAGAGTTGCGACGCATCGCTGACAGAACGGCGCACGAAGTAGTGACATGATCACGACAATCGCGCGCGGAACGGTTTTGTCCGTCGCGGGACAGCGCCGGAGTCAGAGCCCTTCTGCGAAGGGATCCGACCCTGGGCAGCGATCAGCCGTCGAGGGCCTGACGCAGTGCGGCCACGGTCGCGGTGCTGGTCTGGCTCCAGTCCGGGTCCAGACCGCGCAGCGCCGGGTTCTGGAACTGCATCGCCGAGCGGCGCAGGCCTTTTGCGGAGGCGTGCAGTTCGGTACAGCCGGTCTGCCGCGCGACGGTTGCGATGTTGCCCGCGGCCAATCCGGCGCCAGCCATCACCGTGATGCGCCCCGCCGCCTGGGTGACCAGGCCCGCCAGCACATCGGCACCGGCCTCGGCGCTGGCCTGCCCGCCCGAGGTCAGCACGCGCTGGCAGCCCAGCCCGATCACCTGCTCCAGCGCCGCCGGCAGATCGCGGGCGGCGTCGAAGGCGCGATGGAAGGTCACCTGCAACGGCCCGGCGGCCTGCACCAGTTCCCGGCACAGCGCCAGGTCGATGCCGCCCTGCACGTCCAGCGCGCCGATCACCACGCCATCGCAACCCAGCGCGCGGCACTGCGCGATGTCACGCAGCATCAGTTCGGTTTCCAGCGCGTCGTAGTGGAAGTCGCCCGGGCGTGGCCGCACCAGCACGAACAGCGGAATCGACAGGCGCTCGCGGGCGATCGCGATGCTGGCGAACGACGGCGTGGTGCCGCCCTCGGCCAGGTTGTCGAACAGTTCGATGCGGTCGGCGCCGCCAGCCTGCGCGGCCAGCGCCGAGGCCAGCGAGTTGCTGGCGATCTCCAGGGTCAGCCGCGTACTCACGCCTGGGTGCTCGTGTAGATCGACGGCGAGTCACGCAGGTCATCCTGGCGCTGCGCATCGCACACCGCATAGACGAAGCCACGATGCAGCGCGTAGGCACCGACCTCGCCCTGCTTGTTCATGGCCAGGAAGCACACCTGCAACGTTCTGCTCGCTTCCGGGCGCTTGCGCACCACGCGGTCGATGGCTTCACGGCAGGCCTGCGCCGGTGAACGCCCCTGGCGCATCAGCTCGACCACCAGGAACGAAGCCGCGTTGCGGATCATCTCTTCACCCACCCCCGAAGCAGTGGCCGCGCCGACGTCGTTGTCGACGTACAGACCGGCGCCGATGATCGGACTGTCGCCAACGCGACCGTGCAGTTTCCACGCCATGCCGCTGGTGGTGCAGGCACCGGCCAGCTGGCCCTTGGCGTCCAGTGCCAGCATGCCGATGGTGTCGTGGTTGTCGCTGTTGCCGGGAATGCCACGGCGCTCGGCATTGATCTGCGGCTGGTACTTCTCGGTCTTCAGCCACTCGCGCCAGGCCGCTTCGGCCTGCGGCGTCAGCAGATGCTTGCGCTCGAACCCCTGCTGCACCGCGAACTGCTGCGCGCCCTCGCCGACCAGCAGCACATGCGGGCTGTTCTCCATCACTTTGCGGGCCACCGACACCGGATGCAGGATGTCCACCAGCGCGGCCACTGCACCACAACGGCCATCGCCGTCCATGATGCTCGCATCCAGGCTCAGCACGCCGTCGCGATCCGGATTGCCGCAATGGCCAACGGTAGGGTTGCACAGCTCGCTCTCGGCCCAGCGTGCGCCCGCCTCCACCGCATCCAGCGCGCTGCCACCCTGCGCCAGCACCTTCCATGCGGCCTGGTTGGCCGGTACGCCGAAGTCCCAGGTGGAGACCACCCGGGCCCCACCCTGCGTGCGCGCCTGCACGCCCGGCAATGCCGCCATGCCTGCGGCCAGTGCACCGGCCTGCAGGAACTGCCTGCGATCCACCATTTTCCCCTCCCAGTCTGCAATGCACGGCCGGCCCGATGCCAACCCTGCCGATCAGTCGTGCGTGGGCTGCCGTGCGGCGTGCCAGACCGCTGCGCCGAGCACGCCCAGCTGGCCATGCTCCACGCGCCACACCGGCACCTGGCGCAGCACCTCGGTCAGCACGCCCTTGTTGAGGAAGCGCTCACGGAAGCGGCCATCGGCCAGGAAATCCTGCACATGCGCGGAAATGCCACCGGCCAGGTACACCGAGCGCGCGCCGACGGCGATCGCCGCGTCGCCGGCCAGGCTGCCCAGCCACGCACAGAAGACCTGCAACGTTTCCACCGCCAGTGCATCCTCACCGCCACGCGCGGCGCCGATCAGCGCCTCCGTACTGTTCCACACCGGGGTGACGCCGCGCAGTTCGCACAGGCACGGATACAGGTTCATCAGGCCGCTGCCGGACAGCACGCGTTCGTTGTCCACGTGCGGCCAACGCTGCAGCAGGCGGCCCAGCACCTGCAGTTCCAGCGCGTTGCCGGCGCCCAGCGCGGCATGACCGATCTCGCTGGCCAGCACCGGACGCTCGCCATCAGCGAAACGCAGCGCGGCGCCCAGCCCGGTACCCGCGCCCAGCACCAGCGCCGGGAAGGCCTGCGCCGGATCGGCGTCACCGTTCAGTGGCACCAGGGCTTCCGGCTGCAGGTAGGGGATGGCCAACGCCACCGCTTCGAAATCATTGATCAGCTGCAGGTCGTGCAGCCCGGACTGCGCGCGGGTGGCCGACAGCGAGACCGTCCACGGCAGGTTCGAGTTGATCAGCACATCGCCATCCAGCAGGCCAGCGATGGCGACCACCGCGGTCTGCACCGGGTGGCCGAGGCCGGCGGTGAAATCGGCGAGGATCGCGGCCAGGCTGGAATGCTCGGCACAGGCATAGGTACGGTGGCTGCCCAGCAGCGGCGTCTGGCCGGGTCGGGTTTCCGCCAGCGCGAGCCGGGCAAAGGTGCCGCCGACATCGGCGACGACCAGACGGCGCGGAAGACCGCCGCGGGCGGAGTCGGAGGAAACCGTTGACGCTGCTGCGATGGTCACGCTGGCCTGCTTGGATCGATTGAATCGCCCCGATTCTCAGGCATCGGGGCGGCTTTGCCTAGCGCGCCGGTGGTTCAGGTGAACCTACATGCCTTCCTGTTCGGCCACCTGCACCCCATCCACCAGCACGCGCAGGCGCTGCGGGCGGAAGCCGGCGAACAACAGCGGCCGGGTGCGCTCGACCAGCACTTCGTGGCCGGCGATGTGGCGCAGCCACGACTGTACCAGCGAGAACGAGAAGTGGGTGCCCGGATGCAGCGGGTGCTGCACCCAGACCTTCTCGGTGGCGCTCTGCAGCAGCATCGCGCCGGTGAACCAGTGGCGGCTGAGGGTCACCGGTGTGGTGCCGGCCATGAAGCGGATATCCATGCGGGGTCCTTTCGCTGGAGCGCTGGTGCGCGGGGGTCAGGGCTGGGCAGTCTGCAGGCTGTAGCTGGTGGTGGCGGTGAACACTGCGCCATCAGGCTGGGTGGAGCGTACCTCGACCTTATGGCTGCCCACTGCAAGATCGGTCGGCAGCGCGCCACGCCACAGGTGCGGCGACGCAGTGGCCTCCGGCGAACGGTCGTAGCCGCGCAGGCTGCTGGCCAGATCATCGGCCACGTTCTCCACCATCAGGCGCGGGTCGGGCTGGCTGACCTGCTTCATCGGCTGCCAGGCGCCGCCATCGACACGGTACTCGACCACGCTCCGATCCTCGCCCATGTAGACGTTGGCGTAGACACCCCACGCCGGGTAGGCCCCCTGGCGCAGCACCTTCGGCGCGTGCAGGCCGATCTGCTCGCTGGCCGGCCTGCCGGCCACGCGGTACTGCAGGCGATAGCTGCCGTTGCCGGCCACGTCGAGCAATGCATAGCCCTTCGGCGTGCCGTCGCTCATGGTGCTGTCCGGCACGCCAGCGGCATTCTTCACGCCCGACCAGAACGCACCGCAGTTGGCACCGACGTTGTATTCGTGCAGTGGCTTGTCGCCGTTCCAGCCCTCGGCCTTGCCGTGGTAGACGTGCTGCTGGGTGTGGCTGTGGCCGCTGAGCACCAGTACGTTGCGGAAGTCCTTCAGCAGGTCGAACAGGCGCTGGCGGTCAGCATGGCGGAAGGTCTCGCGCCCCGGCGCCGCGTCGAACAGCGGGATGTGCATGCCCAGCACCAGCAGGCGGTCCTTGTGCAGGCCCTTCAGGTAGCTGGCGAGGAAGGCGAACTGGTCTTCGCGCAGGCCGCCGACGTACTTCGGCCTGGCCTTGGGGTCGTACACCACGTCGTCCAGGAACACGAAACTGGCGCCGCCCTCTTCCACCGCGTAGGTGTCCGGGCCGTAGATGTTGCGCCAGCTGTCCAGTGAGTGTTCGTCGCTGGCCGCATCGAAGTCGAGGTCATGGTTGCCCGGCACGTGGAACCACGGCACGCCGAGTTCGGTGGTGACCTTGTTGATCGCCGGGTACAGGGTCAGGTCGTCGTTGACGATGTCGCCCAGGGTGGTGCCCATGCGTGCCCTGGTCTGGCCGACCAGTGGCGCCACGATCGACTGCTGGTAGTAGCCGATGTCCTTCAGGCTGGCGGTCTGCGAATCGGTGAATACCAGCATCTGGAAACCACGACGGCTGTCATGCCGATCCGACTGCAGGGCGAAGTCCCAGTTGCGGGTGACGTCGCTGGTCGCGGCGATGCCGCCGTACTTCAGCGCCGGCGAGCCGTTCGGGCGGTAGTGGCGCCAGAACGAAGGCAGGCCGTCCGCCGCCTTCGGGAAGGCGTAGGCATCGGGCTTGATCACGAATACGGTCTGGCCGTCGCGCACCGGCAGGCTGTAGCTGCCGTCAGCGGCAGTCTTGACGATGGTCTCGCCGTTGGAAACCTGCACCCCGGCCAGGCCCGGATCGGTCGCACCGCGGCCGGGCTTGCCGTCACGCTCCAGATAGACCTTGCCGCTGACCACGGTGTCCGCAGCCCAGGCCGGCGAGGTCAGCAACAGGCAGCACAGCCAGGCGGCAGGCAGTTTCATGGGCGGTCCGGGAAAGAAGAAGACCACCTATTGTAGAGCCGAGCCATGCTCGGCTGCATTGCAGAGGTGGGTGCGGACCGTTGGTCCGTACGCCTTCCTCAACGATGGCGTTTTTCCAGCACCGCGCGCGCATCATCCAGCGACAGCCCGCGCGCGCGCAGCAGCACCAGCAGGTGGTACAGCAGGTCCGACGCCTCGCCCAGCAATGCCTCATCATCCTGCGCCACGGCGGCCAATGCGGTCTCCACGCCCTCCTCACCCACCTTCTGCGCGATGCGGCGGATGCCGCCTTCAAACAGGCTGGTGGTGTAGCTGCCGGGAGGGCGCTGCGCGTCACGCATGGCCACCAGCTGGCCCAGCCCACCCAGGAAATCCTTCGGCGCCTGGTCGAAACAGCTCTCGGCACCGGTGTGGCAGGTCGGCCCGGCCGGGCGCGCCATCACCAGCAGCGTATCGGCGTCGCAGTCGACACGGATCGACTGCACCACCAGCACGTTGCCGGACTGCTCGCCCTTGGTCCACAACCGCTGCTTGCTGCGGCTGAAAAAGGTCATGTGGCCGATGGCCAGCGTAGCCGCCAGCGATTCGGCGCTGACATAGCCCAGCATCAGCACCTGCAGGGTATCGGCATCCTGCACCACGGCCGGCAGCAGGCCGTCGCCCTTGCCCCAGTCCAGCGCCTGCAGCGCATCCAGCGATGGCCTCACTTCAATAGACATCCCGCACCTCGATCTGCTGTCCGCGCAGGTAGCGCTTCAATTCTGGAATGGCGATGGCGCCGCTGTGGAACACACTGGCCGCCAACACACCGTCGACGTCGGCCTGGTCGAAGGCGTCGGCGAAGTGCTCCATCGCTCCGGCACCACCGGAGGCAATCAGCGGCACCTGGCACAGCGCCCGCGCCTGCTGCAGCTGCACGACATCGTAGCCACGGCGCACACCGTCGCTGTCCATGCAGTTCAGCACGATCTCACCGGCTCCACGCCGTTGCGCTTCGACGATCCAGTCGAGCGTGCGCAGCGGCACCGCCTGGGTCTTGTCCGGATCGCCGCTGAAACGACGCACCCGCCATTGCCCGTCGGCCTCGCGCACCGAATCGACCCCCACCACAACGCACTGCACGCCGAACTCGTCCGCCAGCTCGGTGATCAGCTCCGGCCGGCCCAGCGCCGGCGAATTGATCGACACCTTGTCGGCACCGGCGAACAGCACGCGGCGCGCGGTTTCCACGCTGTCGATGCCACCGGCCACACAGAACGGAATGTCGATCAGGCGCGCGATGCGCTCGATCCAGGCGACGTCAACCGACCGTGCCTCGGGACTGGCGCCGATGTCATAGAACACCAGCTCGTCCGCGCCCTGGTCGCGATAGCGCTGTGCCAACTCGGCGATGTCGCCCATGTCGACGTGATCGCGGAAGCGCACGCCCTTGACCACGCGGCCATCGCGCACGTCCAGGCACGGAATGATGCGGCGGCTCAACATGCCAACGCCTCGCTCAGGTCCATGCGCTGCTCCAGCAGTGCCTTGCCGAGGATGGCACCGCCGCAGCCGGCAGCACGCGCCTCGGCCACATCGGCCACGTCACGGATGCCACCGGACGCCTGCACCACCACACCCGGCAACAGCGCCGACAGGTGCTGGTAGAGGCTGATGTTGGGCCCGGCCAGCATGCCGTCGCGGGCGATGTCGGTGCACAGCAGATGGCGCATGCCGGCGCGCGCGTAGCGCCGGGCCAGGTCATCCAGGGTCACCCCGGCGTTCTCGGTCCATCCGTGCACCGGCAGCTGCCACTGCCCCTGTGCGTCCTGGCGCGCGTCCAGCGCAATCGTGATGCGATCGGCGCCGAATTCCTCCAGCCAGCCGACCACTTCATCGGGACGACGCACCGCCAGCGAACCCACCACCACGCGGCCGGCGCCAGCGTCGAGGATGCGCGCCACATCGTCGCGGCCGCGCACGCCACCGCCGGTCTGCACCTGCAGCGGGGTCTGCGCACGAATGGATGCCAACAGCGGCGCCAGCGTGTAGCCACCGGCCCGTGCGGCATCCAGGTCGACCAGATGCATCCACTGCGCGCCCTGCGCGGCGAAGGCCTGCGCGCGCGGCAGAGGGTCATCCCCATAGGAGGTTTCCTGCGCGTAGTCGCCCTGGCGCAGCCGCACCACGCGGCCGTCGCGGATATCCAGCGCGGGGTAGACGATGAAACTCATGCAGCAGTGCCCTCGAGGAAGTTGCGCAGCATCAGCGAGCCGGTCTCGCCGGAGCGCTCGGGATGGAACTGTGCGCCGTAGTAGCGCCCCTGCTCCACCACGGCGGTGAACAGGCCACCGTGGTCGCAGGCAGCGACGGTGTGGGTATTGAGCGGCGCCGCATAGCTGTGCACGAAGTAGGCGCTGGCGCGTTCCGGCACGCCCTGCAGCAACAGCGATTCGCGCAGCGGCAGCAGGCGGTTCCAGCCCATGTGCGGCACGCGGATGCCACAGGCCGGCACCAGCTTGCGTACCACGCCCGGAATCAGTCCCAGTGTCTCTACGCCCGCTTCCTCGGAGCGTTCGAACAGCAGCTGCATGCCAAGGCAGATGCCCATCAGCGGCACCTCCAGTCGCTGCAGCGGTTCCACCAGGCCCTGAGCGTGCAGGCGCTGCATGCCGGGACCGGCGGCGCCGACGCCGGGCAGGATCACCCGCCGCGCACCAACCAGGCCGTCCGCATCGCGCACCAGCCGCACCGTCGCGCCCAGGCGCTCCAGTGCGTAGCGCACCGAGCCCAGGTTGGCGCCACCGGCATCGATCAGCGCAACATCGCTCACAACGCCCCCTTGGTACTCGGCAGTGCCGTGCCCTGCCGGGCCAGCGCCGGACGCAGCGCGCGCGCCAGCGCCTTGAAGCAGGCCTCCACCTTGTGGTGATCATTGTCGCCGCGCACCTGCAGGTTGAGGTTCAAACCGCTGGCATCACACAGCGAACGGAAGAAGTGCGGCACCAGCTCGGTCGGCATATCGCCCACGCGCTCGCGCTTGAACTCGCCCTCGAACACGAAATAGGGACGGCCGCTGAAGTCCAGCGCAGCGCTGGCCAGGGTCTCGTCCATAGGCAGGGTGAAGCCGTAACGGCCAATGCCGCGCTTGTCGCCCAACGCCTCGCGCAGGGCCTGGCCCAGGGCCAGCCCGGTGTCCTCGATGGTGTGGTGCTCGTCGATGTGCAGGTCACCCTCGGCCTGGATGTCCAGCGCGAAGCCGCCGTGCTTGCCGATCTGCTCCAGCATGTGGTCGAAGAACGGCAGGCCGGTGGCAATGCGTGCATCGCCCGCGCGGTCCAGGTCCAGCTCAACGCGGATCTTCGTTTCTTTGGTGTTGCGCTGGACAACGGCGGTGCGCGGCGCGTCGGCCAGCGCATGGGCGATTCCCGGCCAGTCCCACTGCCCACCAAACTGCGCGGTGCGCAGCTGGAAACCACGGATGTTGAGGTTGGCGGCAAACTGCAGGTCGGTGATCCGGTCACCGACCATGCCCGAGCGTGCCCAGTCGATGCTGCGGTCCTGCAGGTAGGCGGTCATCAGGCCGATGCCCGGCT
This sequence comes from Stenotrophomonas sp. CASM110, assembly GCF_049384345.1. Taxonomy (NCBI): domain Bacteria; kingdom Pseudomonadati; phylum Pseudomonadota; class Gammaproteobacteria; order Lysobacterales; family Lysobacteraceae; genus Stenotrophomonas; species Stenotrophomonas sp. CASM110. The sequence goes on along the minus strand of NZ_JBMRGI010000013.1, from coordinate 109,903 downwards.
TGCGGGTCGGCGCATTGTCCTGCGGCCAGCTGGAATCGATCAGCACGTCACGGAAGGTGATGCCCTGGCTCTCGAAGATCTGCAGCATCAGGTCGTTGGGGCCATCGAAGCTGGCGCGCGGGTAGCTGTCGCTGCCGAGGCCGTCCTGGTTGGTGACGATCACGAACTGGTAGCCGGCATCACGCAGCTTCAGCAGCGCCGGGATCACCTGCGGCACGAAGCGCAGCTTTTCGTAGGCGTCGATCTGGAAGTCGGACGGCTCCTCGATGAGGGTACCGTCGCGGTCAATGAACAGGATCGGGGTCATGCTGCGGCCCTCCGCGCCGACAGGGCCGCAAGCACGCGGTCATTCTCTTCGGGGCTGCCGATGCTGATGCGCAGCGCATCACCCAGCTGCGGCGCAGCGCGCTGGTCGCGCACCACCACGCCCGCAGCCAGCAGCGTATCGAACGCGGACTGGGGATCGGCGAAGCGGACCAGCAGGTAGTTGCCGGCCGAGGCATACACCCGGCACACGCCGGGCAGGCCGACCAGGGCTGCACGCAGGCGCTCGCGCTCGGCGATCACCGTGGTCACGCGCTCGGCGGTGCGCGCCAGCGCGGCCGGCTGCAGTGCCTGCACGGCCAGTTCCGCGCACGGCGTCGGCACCGGGTACGGCGCCTGGCAGCGACGCAGCAGGGCAATCAGCTCCGGGGCAGCGATCAGCGTGCCAACGCGGGCGGCCGCGAGCGCGTGCGCCTTCGACAGCGTGCGCAGCACCGCCAGATTGGCGTGCGCGGCCAGCAACGTGGTCGCCGACGGCCGTTGTGCATACTCGACATAGGCCTCGTCCACCACGACCAGCGCCTGCCCGCGCAGCGCAACCGCCACGCGCTCGACCTCATCCAGGGCGATGTCACTGCCGGCCGGGTTCGACGGCGCACACAGGAACACCAGCTTGGCACCCTGCGCCTTGGCCGCGTCGATCACCGCATCCAGATCGGTGCGCAGTCCATCCTCGCTGTCCACCAGCGGCACTTCAATCAAGGCGGCACCCTGCAGGCGAGCGCAGACGGCGTACATGCCAAACACCGGCGGCGTGACCAGCACGCCATCGCGACCCGGCACGCACAGCGCGCGCACCAGCAGATCAATGGCTTCGTCGCTGCCGCGACCGATCAGCAGCTGCTGTGGCGTCACGCCGTACAGCGCCGCCAGTCCCTCGCGCAGCGCGAGCGGCTGCGGCTCCGGATAGCGCCGGCTGCTGCCTGCGGGATCGGCCGCATTGGCCCAGGCCGACTCATTGGCATTCAACCAGACCTCGCCCTGCACCGCCGCGCTGCGTGCCGAGCTGTAGCCGGCGAAGGCCTGCAGGTCCGGGCGCACCAGTGCCAGCACCTCATCGATCGCCGCGCTCATGCCGCCACCTCCATGCGCAACGCAACGGCACGCTCGTGCGCATCCAGGCCTTCGGCACGGGCGATGATGCGCGCGCAGCCGCCGATCGCGGCCAGGCCGGCGGCGCTGGCGCTCTGCACGCTGATCAGGTTCTGGAAGCTGGCAACGCTCACGCCGCTGTAGGCACGCGCGGCACCGGCGGTGGGCAATACGTGGTTGGTGCCGCTGCAGTAGTCACCCAGTGCTTCGGGGGTGTAATCGCCCAGGAACACCGAGCCGGCCGCCTGCACCTTGTCCAGCCATGCGCGCGGATCACGCAGGGCCAGGATCAGGTGCTCTGGTGCATAGCGGTTGCTGATCGCGAACGCCTCGGCCAACGCATCGACCAGGATCAGCCGAGACGCCGACAAGGCCTGCCGTGTGATCTGCTGGCGCGGCAGCAGGGCGACCTGGCGCTCCACCTCGGCTTCGACCGCGGCCAGCATCGCCGCATCTTCGGTCAGCAGCAGCACCTGCGAATCCGGGCCGTGCTCGGCCTGCGACAGCAGGTCGGCGGCGACGAACGCCGGATTGGCGCCAGCATCGGCAATCACCAGCACCTCCGAAGGACCGGCAGGCATGTCGATGGCGGCGGCGCCGTCCTGTGCGACCTGCTGCTTGGCTTCGGTAACGAAGCTGTTGCCCGGCCCGAACAGCTTGTCGCAGGCCGGAATGCTGGCCGTGCCATAGGCCATCGCCGCGATCGCCTGCGCGCCGCCCAGCTTGAACACGCGCTGCACGCCGGTCAGGCGGGCGGCTACCAGCACTGCCGGATCGGCACTGCCGTCGGCGCGCGGCGGGGTGCACAGCACCACCTGCGGGCAACCGGCCAGCTGCGCCGGAACGCCCAGCATCAACGCGGTGGACGGCAACGGCGCGCTGCCAGCCGGTACGTACAGGCCCACCCGGCCGATCGGGCGCAGCATGCGTTCGCAGACCACGCCCGGCGCGGTTTCAACTGCATAGCCTTTGCCCATGCCAGCGGCGTGGAAGCGCGCAATGCGTTCGGCGGCGTCCACCATCGCCTGTCGCAGTTCGGCGGGCACGGCGGCTTCGGCAGCGGCGAATTCGGCTTCGGAAACTTCAAACGAGGCCAGCTCGACGCCATCGAAACGCGCCGTAATCGCACGCAGCGCATCGTCGCCCTGTGCACGCACCTGCGCGATCAGGGCCGCTACGGCATCGCGGGTCTGCTGCGCCACGGCCTGCACCGGGCGGGTCAATGCCGCGCTGCGCGCGGCCTCATCAAGTCGGGACCAGATCAGACGGTTCATGCCAGCGATCGCTCCACGCTCAGTACCATCAGGCCCTGCGCGCCCGCGCGCTCGAGTTCTTCCATGCGCTGCCAGCTCAGCGGGCCGGGGCACATGGTCTGCAGGCGCAGCGCGCCACCATCGGCCGGCAGCCGCACCAGCGGCTCGGCATCGGCCAGCAGCTGCGCCAGCGCGTCGACGCGATCTTCGCTGGCACGGAACATCAGCAGCTTGCGGTCCTGGCGCTGCACCACGCCGTCGAGGCGGCGCAGCAGCATCGCGCGCAGCGATGCACGTGCGTCATCCGGCACGCGCATCGCACCAGCCAGCACCGCCTCGCTGTCGAGCAGGTTGTGTACCGGGGTCAACTGGTTGGCACGCAGCGTGGCGCCGCTGGAGACCAGATCGCAGATCAGGTCGGCGGTACCCAGGCGCGGGGCGATTTCCACCGACCCGGACAGCTCGACCACCTGCGCGTCCACGCCCTGCTCCGCCAGCCACTGCTTGAGGATGGCCGGGTAGCTGGTGGCGATGCGGGTGCCGGCCAGCTGCGCCGGACCCTGCCACTGCCATTCCTCGGGCACCGCCAGCATCAGCCGGCACTGGCCGAAGCCCAGCCCGCGCAGCGCCTGGTAGGCGTCCGGCAGGCCGATCTGGCGACGCGCTGCGGCCTGCTCGTCCAGTTCATTGCGACCGACGATGCCGAGGTCGCAGACGCCATCGGCGATCAGGCCGGGGATGTCGTCGTCGCGCACCAGCAACAGGTCCACCGGCAGCGATTCGCCGTAGCAGAACAGCTTGTCGCGGCTTTCGCGCCAGCTCAGACCACAGGCGCTGAGCAGGTTGCGGGCGGGCTCGGCCAGCCGGCCACTCTTCTGGATGGCGATACGCAGCCGGTCTCGTGCCGGCGCTGCCTGGGTTGCACTCATGGGGGAGGTCTCGAAGTTCGGAACGGGGCGCGGATCAGCGCGAAGCAAGGCGGTCGATGGCGGCGGCATAGCCTCGATGGCCATGCTCGAGCGTGCGTGCCACACGTCCGGTGGTGGTCACGCTGACGCCGGTGCGCTCGTGGATCTCGCGGTACGGCACGCCCTGCTGCAGCAGCGGCACCACCTTCCAGCGGTCGGCCATGGCCTCCAGCTCGGCCGGGGTGCACAGGTCGCGCAGGAATGCCTCGACCTGCTCCGGCTCGCGCAGCGCGGCAAAGGCCCGGGCCAGGGCTTCCAGGTCGGCCTTCGGGTCTTTGGCGGCAATCTCGGGGCGGGCTTTCACGGGGTCGGGTCCATGCATCAATGTAATAGCGCGTTAGTACATTAGCGCATTCTTGCGCAGTGCGTCAAATCGGAGCCTCATGGGGTCAGGTCCGTTTTCCAAAGGAAAACGGATCTGACCCCTGGACCGGATGCCGGAAATGCAGAACGCCCACCAAAGGGCGGGCGTTCTGCTTTCAAATCAATAACCTGGCTCGACTCAGGGCAGGCAACGCACCTCCGCCTGCAGCGTCCCGCGCCGCGGGCACTCCCCGAACAGGCTGCCCTGCCGGCTCGGCAGGGACTGGATGTTCTGCAACGCCCCTGCACCCGCCGGGCACGTCCGCGAGGCCAGGGCCCGCAGGTCGCCCTCAAGCTGCGCGCGGTCGATCACGTGACAGCGATCAACCTGCAGCCGGTACTGCGCCGGGCCCAGCCGATCACTGCGCAGCACCGGGTCACTCTGGCAGCCCGCCAACAGGAGCACGGTGAGTACCCCTGCGACGGCCGGCTTCACACCATCGCCCTGGACTGCTCCAGCTCCACCAGCAGGGTGCTGGCCAGCTCGTCGCGCGACACTTCGAACTGCTGTTCACGCAGCAGGTCCTTCACCGCCACCACGCCGCGCGCGAGCTCGTCTTCACCGGCCAGCACCACGAAGCGGATGCCGGCCTTGGCCGCGTACTGGAACTGCTTGCCGATCTTCTTCGGCTCCATCTGCACTTCGGTATTGATGCCACCGGCGCGCAGGCGGCGCGCGATGTCCAGCGACTGCGGCATGCCCTGCTCGTCCATCAGCGCCACCAGCGCCTGCACGCTGCTGGCTTCGATGCCGTCGATCAGGCCCGCCTCGCGCAGCTGCCAGAACAGGCGCGACAGGCCGATGGAGATACCCACGCCCGGCAGCTTCGACTTGCTGTAGTGGCTGGCCAGGTCTTCGTAACGGCCGCCCGAACAGATCGAGCCGATCTGCGGGTGGTCGGTCAGCGTGGTCTCGTAGACGGTGCCGGTGTAATAGTCCAGGCCGCGCGCAATGGAGAAGTTCAGGCAGTATGCGGTTTCCGGCACGCCCAGCGCCTGCACCAGCTGCAGCACTTCGCGCAGTTCGGCGACGCCGGTACGCAGGATCTCCGAAGAACCGGCGTCGGCTTCCAGCGTGGCCAGCTGCGCCAGCGCATCGGCATGGCCCTGCGAACGCACAGCGACGAAGGCCAGGATCTTCTCGACCTGTTCTGCCGGGATGTTGAAGCCCTCGCCCACCAGCGTCTCGCGAACGTAATCGGCGCCACGCTTGTCCAGCTTGTCCACTTCGCGCAGCACCGCCAGCTGGCGCTCGCCTTCAGCCACGCCCATGCTCTCGAAGAAGCCGCGCATCAGCTTGCGGTTGTTCAGCTGGATGCTGAAGTCACCGATGCGCAGTTCCGAGAACACCGCATGGATGACCGCCAGCACTTCAGCGTCGTACCGCACGCTCAGACTGTCCTTGCCGATCACGTCGATGTCGCACTGGTAGAACTCGCGGAAACGACCGCGCTGGGCACGCTCGCCGCGGTACACGCGCTGCATCTGGTAACGGCGGAACGGGAAGGTCAGTTCGTGTTCGTGCTCGGCCACGTAGCGTGCCAGCGGCACGGTCAGGTCGAAGCGCAGCGCCATTTCCGGCAGCGAACGGTCGCCCGACTCGGCCGCGTTGGCCAGCGCGCCGGTGGACTGCACGAAATACACCTGGCGCTCGGTCTCACCACCGGACTTGGTCAGCAGCACGTCGGACAGCTCGAACACCGGCGTCTCCACCGGCAGGAACCCGAAGCGCTCGTAGTTGCGGCGGATGACGTCCAGCATGCGCTGGAACGCAATCTGCTCGCGCGGCAGCAGCTCAAGGGTGCCGGGCGGGGTACGGGGCTTGATCACGGGCGGAACTCCTGCTGGAACGGGACGTGGGAGGGGGCAACATTCTAGCGCCCCCGCCTCCGGCAGGGTCGAACGGCCGCTTGAAGTATCATAAGGCCCTCCCCGCCCGCGATACGCCCCCCGCAACATGTCACGGCCTTCCGGCGCTCCGCCCGCCACCAACGATCCCGCCTCGCCGTCCTGCACCACGCTGGACTGCCTGCACTGCTCGGTTCGGCACCTTGCGGTGTGCTCGGCGCTGTCGCCAGACGAAGTGCAGGCGCTGGAACAGGTCACCGTCTCGCAGCAGGTCAGCATGGGCAGCACGCTGGCACGCACCGGCGAAGAGCGCGACCATGTCTATACATTGACCGCCGGCGCACTGCGCCTGGTGCGCACCCTGGCCGACGGCCGGCGCCAGATCAACGGTTTCGTGCTGCCCGGCGACTATCTGGGCCTGAGCGGCAGCGACCACCATCGCTACGACATCGAGGCCATCGCCGACAGCCGCGTGTGCCGTGTCGCGCTGCCACAGATGAAGGCCCTGCGCAGCCGCTTCCCGCACCTGGAGCGCAAGCTGCTGCAGCGCGCCTGCCAGGAACTGGATGCCGCACAGGATGCTGCGCTGGCGCTGGCACGCCTGCAGCCGGCCGAGAAGCTGGCCGATTTCCTGCTGCGCCTGGCCGCGCGCGAGGCCAAGCTGGGGGGCGACGGCCTGCGCGTGTCGCTGCCGATGGGCCGCGGCGATATCGCCGACCATCTGGGCCTGACCATGGAAACGGTCAGCCGCACCTTCACCAAGCTGCGCCAGCAGGGGCTGATCGCCCTGCCCCACCTGAACGTGGTGGAGATCCTCGACGAGGATGGGCTGCGCACGCTGGCCGGTGAAGGGTTGATCTGACCGCATCGCGGTTGGTTGGGTTGCCGGCCAGCGGCCGGCACTACCGGACGGATGCAACACGGGTAGTGCCGGCCGCTGGCCGGCAACCGCCTCCATCTGCGATCAACGCAGCAACACCTCGCGCAACGCCGCGTAATCTGCCGCCAATGGTTCGGCGTGCGCCGGTCGCTGCAGCAACGCATCCAGCGCAGGCGGCACCGCCACCGTTTCGCCGATCAGCGGCTCGACCACAGCCTCGAACTTGGCTGGATGCGCCGTAGCCACCACCGCCCAGTCGCCCTTGGCACCGCGCGCGCGCAGATCCTGCAGCACCTTCACCGCCGTCGCCGTGTGCGGGCAGAACAGCTCGCCGCGGCTGGCATGCGCTGCCGCAATCGTCGCGCGGATGGTCACGTCATCCACTGCGAACGCGCGGAAAGCTGCACGCAGTTCTGCGTCGTCGCCGTGGTAGAGCCAGCGCAGTCGCTCGAAGTTGCTCGGCGCACCCACGTCCATTGCATTGGCCACCGTCGCCACACTGGCCTGCGGCTGGTAGTCGCCACCATTGAAGTACGCCGGCAGCACGGCATTGGCATTGGTGGCCAGCACGACCTGGCCGATCGGCACGCCCAGCGCGCGCGCCAGCACGGCCGCCATCGCGTTGCCCAGATTGCCGGTCGGCACCACCAGGTTGAGCCGGCGACGATGCGCGGCGTAGTGGGTCAACGCTGCATGCGCGTAGTAGCTCATCTGCGGCAGCAGTCGGCCCAGGCTGATGCTGTTGGCCGAGCTCAACGGCACCTGCGCCTGCAGTTCGCGGTCGGCCAGCGCCTGCTTGACCATCGCCTGGCAATCGTCGAATGCGCCCGTCACGCGCAGGGCCTGGATGTTGTCGCCGAAACAACCGAGCTGATGCGCCTGGCGCGGAGACACGCGACCCTCCGGATACAGCACCACCACGCGCACGCCCGGCTGGCGATGGAAGGCCGCAGCAACGGCGGCACCCGTATCGCCGGACGTGGCGACGACGATCGTCAGATCGCGATCCTTGCCGACCTGCAGCCGCGACAGCGTACCGGCCAGGAAGCGCGCGCCGATATCCTTGAATGCCGCCGTCGGCCCATGGAACAGCTCCAGCAAATGGTCACCCTCGCCGAGCGCACGCAGCGGCACCGGGAAGTCGAACGCTTCGCGGCAGATCCCCGGAAGCGCAGTCTCGAGTGCATCGCCCGCAAACAACGGTGCCAGCAGATCGGCGGCGGTATCGGCCAGGGTCGCCCCGGCCTGCAGCTCGCGCGCGGCCGGCAGATGCGCGGGAACATACAGCCCGCCATCGGGCGCCAATCCGGCGGCGATCGCCGCGCTGAGGCCAACGGCGGGCGACTGGCCGCGGGTCGAAACAAATTGCATGGGATCGGTTTCCAGAGAAGGGGAAGGATTCAGCACAGCCGGGCTCCCGGCGCATCCAGCGGCGATACCCAGGCGTCACTGTCGAAGCCGGCCGCAGCGAACGCTGCCTGGACCGGCGCCACGGCGGCACGGGCCTGGTCGGCATCCTCGAACCAGGCGAACACACTGGGTCCGGCACCGGAGATGCCCGCGCCCATTGCATGGGCCGACAGCGCTGCATCACGGGCGGCCTCGAAGCCGGCAATCAATCCGGCCCGTCGCGGTTCGACCAGCACGTCGCGCAGTCCCGCGCGTACCAGCGTCGCATCACTGCGATGGCAACCACTGAGCACCAGCGCGAGGTTCGCGCTCTGGGCCACGAACTCGCCCAGCGCATAGCTGCCCTGCAGGGCCTGGCGGGCACGGCGCGTTTCCAGCACCGCGTGCGGATGCACCAGCAGGCTGTGCCAGCTGGCAGGCACAGGGACCGGCAACAGGCGATCGGCCGTACACAGCGCCAGACCACCCAGCAGCAGCGGGCCGACGTTGTCACCGTGACGGCCACCACTGGCCACCGCCTCACCGTCCAGCGCATAGGGGTAGAGCGCCTCGCGCGGCAACGGGGCCTGCAGCAGCGCATTGGCGGCGACCAGCGCCGCGACACTCGACGCTGCCGAACCGCCCATGCCGGAACCGAACGGGATGCCCTTGTCGATCTCCACCGCGAATCCGAAATCCAGGCCCAGCCCTGCGCGCAGCGACATCAGCGCAGCCCCGGCGGTGTTGCCGGCGGCGTCCAGTGGCAGCGCGACAGCACTGCCACGGATCGCATCGATCCGCACCGCCGGCTCGTCGATGCGGCGCACGCTCACGGTGTCGCCGATACCGGCAATGGCATGGCCGAGAATGTCGAAGCCCACTGCCACGTTGGCCACCGAGGCAGGCGCGAACGCACGTGCGATCACAGCCGCGCTCCTTCACCGGCGGCGACCCGCAGCAGGTCCGCGAACACACCCGCTGCCGTCACCTCCGGACCCGCACCCGGCCCCTGCACCACCAACGGGTTGTCGCAGTAGCGACGGGTGCGGAACTGCACCACGTTGTCGGTCAGCCGCAGGTTGGCGAAGGCATGATCGCCCGGCAGTTCCTGCAGCCCCACCGAGGCGCCGTCGGCACCCAGCTGTGCCACATAACGCAGCACCGCACCACGCGCCCGCGCATCCTGCAGGCGTTGCAGCAGGCTGGCGTCGGACTCGCCCAGCCGCGCCATGAAGTCATCCACGCTGCCCTCGCGCAGCAGCGCCGGCACCAGGCTTTCCACTTCCACCTGCTCAAGACTGAGCGCGTGGCCGGCTTCGCGGGCCAGGATCACCAGCTTGCGCGCCACGTCCACGCCCGAAAGATCGTCACGCGGGTCCGGCTCGGTGTAGCCCATCGACCGCGCCTGCGCGACCAGCTGCGAGAACGGCTGGCTGCCATCGAAGCGGTTGAACAGCCAGGCCAGCGTGCCGGAGAAGATGCCTTCGATGGCCAGCACCTCGTCACCGGTATCGACCAGGTCACGCAGCGTGGTGATCACCGGCAGGCCCGCGCCCACCGTGGCCTCGTAGCGGAAACGCGCACCACTGGCCGCCGCCGCGGCGCGGATGCGCTGGTAGCGCGGCAGCGGCCCGGCGCCGGCCTGTTTGTTCGGGGTGACCACGTGGATGCCGGCTGCCAACCAGCCCTCATAGCGCTCGGCCACCTCGGCACTGCCACTGCAGTCGATCACCACCGCATGCGGCAGGTGCGCGGCCAGCAGGTGTTCGGTGAAGCGATCCAGATCGCTGGCCTCACCCGCCTGCTGAAGGGCTTCGCGCCAGTCGGCATGCAGCCCATCCGCATCCAGCCGCATGCGCGAACGCGAGGCCAGTGCGCGCAGGCGCAGGTCGACATTGGCCTTGGCCAGCAACTGCGGGCGCGCGGCCAGCAGCTGGTCCAGCAGCGCGGCACCGACGTTGCCAGGCCCGATCACACCCACCGCGAAGGTCTGCGGCGACAGCCAGAAGCCGGCATGCGCGGCGCGCAGGGCGCGGGTGGCATCGGCACTGTCCACCGCCACCGAAATGTTGCGCTCGGACGAGCCCTGCGCGATTGCCAGGATGTTCACCTGCGCGCGGCCCAGCGCCTCGAACAGGCGCGCCGCCACGCCAGGTTGGCCGGCCATGCCGTCGCCCACTGCCGCCAGAACGCTGACGCCCTCGCTGACCTGCACGCGCTGCACCTGGCCCACCGACAGCTCATGCGCAAACGCATGCAGCAGCGCCTCGCGGCCACGTGCAGCTTCGGCGGCGCGCACCACGCAGCAGATCGAATGTTCCGACGAACCCTGCGAGATCATCACCACCGACACCTGCGCCTGGCGCAGGGCAGCGAATACGCGCTCTGCAGTGCCTGGCACGCCGATCAGGCCGGTGCCTTCCAGGTTCAACAGGGCCAGGCCCGGGCTCAGGGTCAGGCCCTTTACCGGCCCACGCGGCGAGCGCTCGGCACTGATGCGCGTACCCGGATGCGCCGGTTGGAACGTATTGCGGATGAAGATCGGCAGGCCCAGGCGGATCGCCGGCGACATCGTCTGCGGGTGCACCACTTTGGCGCCGAAGTAAGCCAGTTCGCAGGCCTCGTCGTAGCTGAGCGATTCGAGCTGCACGGCTTCGGGTACCAGGCGCGGGTCGGCTGACAGCACGCCGTCGACGTCGGTCCAGATGTGCAGTTCATCGGCATTGAACAGCGCGGCGAAGATCGCGCCGGAGTAGTCACTGCCGTTGCGGCCCAGGGTGGTGATGCGGTCATCACGGTCACGCGCGACGAAACCGGTGGCGACCAGGCGCGGCTGAGGATGTTGAAGGCGCCATTGCGCGAGGCGGTCGGCGCTGGCTTCCCAGTCGACATCGACGCCCAGCTCGCCATGCCCGACCACCAGCACATCGCGCGCATCGAGCACCGCACAGTCTTCGCCCAAGGCACGCAGGTGGGTGCCAAGCAACTGCGCGGAGAACACTTCGCCCAGGCCCTGCACGCGGTCCAGCACCTCGCGCGGCAGCTCGCCGATCACCGCCAGCGCCGCCAGCACTTCGGCCAGCTGATCGAAGCGGGCGTCGATCCATTCGACCGTCTCGCCGACCTGCTCGCCCAGCAGCGCCACGGCGGCGCCACGGTGGCGCGCGCGCAGGGCATGCCAGGCCTCGCGCCAACCCTGGTCACCCTTTGCCGCCAGCTGCGCCAGATCGATCAGCGCGTCGGTGACCCCCTTCATCGCCGAGACGACAGTGACCTGCAGCGACTCAGGACGGGCCAGCAGCAGGCCGGCAACATGGCGATAGCGTTCGGCATCGGCCACCGAGGTGCCGCCGAACTTGTGCACGACAGTGGACGGTGCAGCCAGATCGGCCGGGGCAACGGGATGGGCGGGGGCGTGGGAAGACATGCAGACCTCGGTAGGAGGCCCCGTCGCATGCAGGTGTCGAGTTTCCCCGCCACCTGGATGGTGCGGGGCCGTGGTTTTCGGGAGTTACACGAAGACGACGGGCCGCACCAGGGCAGTGGTGACGGTGGTGGTGGTAATGGTGGTGGTGGCGACCGGCGCAGTCGGACGGCCCGCAATGGCGGGGGCGATCAGGCTGGCGTGGGCGGCATCAAGGACCATGACGCACAGAAAACACTGTGCGCCGGTCCGCTGTCAAGTGCTGCGATGCAAAAAATCATTGCGGCGATCATCGGCCAACGTGCCGGCATTTGGTTGCATCTGAGACCAAGCCGGCATCAGCACGCTTGACGCCCACATTCAGCCTGCATGTTCGGCGATCGCCCGTGGCGAGCGATGGGCATGCGCGCACAGCATCACGCCGGCCACCAGGAACACGATCGCCAGCGCCTCCAGCAGCGAGGGCCAGCGCTGCTGCCAGGCGAAGGCATACGCCAGCGCGAACAGCGTCTCGAACACGATCATCTGCCCGGTCAGGGTCAATGGCAACAGGCGGCTGGCACGGTTCCAGAACGCGTTGCCGAGGATCGAGGCCACCACTGCCACGCCGGCGCTGATCGCCCAGAAGCCACTCCACTGCGCCGCGGTGTGGGTACCGCTGTGGCCGATGAAGGCCATCGGCACCAGCAGCAGGGCCAGGCCGCCAGTGGTGACGCCGGTCAGAAACGACCAGTCGTGGCTGGACAGGTCCGGCCGGCGCGCCAGCCAACGACTGTTGCCGATCGAGTACAGCGCCCACGAGAACAGCGCACCGAACGCACAGAGCAGGCCAATCAGGCGCTGCCGCCACGGTGTTGCGAGGTGTTCGGACATCAATGCTTCCCAGCCCACCAGCGCCACGCCGAGCACGCACAGGCCCAGCGCCGGCAGCAGCTGCTTCAACGGCACCGCGCTCTGCTCGCGCACGCCAACCACAGTGACCACCACCGGAATCAGGCCGACAATCAATGACGCCGCCGCGCCACCGGCCCACTGCACCGCCGTGGCCAGCAGCAGGAAGTACACCAGGTTGCCGGCCAGGCTCAGCCACAGCAGCCCGAACCATTCGGCGCGGCCCAGCCGCGGTGCCAGCCGCTTCCAGCGCGGCAGCAGCAGAGCGATGGCAATCAGGCCATAGACCAGGTAGCGACCGGCGGACAGTTGCAGGGCATTGAACGACTGCAGCACGGCGGGCGCGAGAAAGACCACGCCCCACAGCGCGCCAGCGGCAACGCCATTGGCGATGCCCAGGGCCATCGGGTTGTTGCGCATTCGGGTTCTTCGGGGGAAGAGAACGGGCCGCGCAGTGTAAGCGCTGGCCAGCGGGCGCTCTTGACCGAGGCTATTGCCTTGTCATCTCTGTAGAGCCGAGCCAATGCTCGGCTGCGATTGGCCGCTGTGCAGATAAGGGCAGCCGAGCGTGGGCTCGGCTCTACAGGTCAGATGGCGCCCCTGCGCCAGGCGGCCGGCGTCTGCCCGCACTCACGACGCAGCGCACGGGTCAGTGCACTCTGCTCGGAATAGCCTGCCGCCAGCGCGATATCGCTGATCGGCGCCGCACTGGTACGCAGCTGGTGCTTGGCCCAACGCAACCGGCTTGCACTGAGCCAGGCCTGCGGGCTCAGCCCGAACTCCCGCTGGAACAGCGCATGCAACCGGCTTTCGCTGACGCCGACGAAGGCGGCCATGCGTGCTACCGGCCACGCCTGGCCAGGATCAACCTGCACCGCCGCGCACAGGCCCTGCAGGCGCGCACCACTGCCCGCCGGTGCGAACACCTGGAGCAGTTGCGGCAACAGGGCCGGCAGTGCCTGGCCCTCACACACCTGCGCCAGGCGCTGTCGCAGCGCCAGTGGCAGATGCAGCCAGCGCTGGCGGCACAGGTGTTCCTGGGTACCGTCATCGAGCACACCCGGGGGGCAGTCGACGATCACGAAAGCATTCGGGCCATCGGCCATCTGGTCGTGTGCTTCGCCAGCCGCGACGAAGGCCCCCTGCAGCAGGTCCAGGCGACCACCGCGGCCTTGCATCTCGAACTGCAGTTCGCCCTGCAGCGGCAGCACCCACTGCGCGTAGTCATGGCGGTCCAGGCCGGTGGCCTGGCCGTAGTGCCGCAGATGGAAGATCGCGCCCATATGACGAGTGTGCGCGTGCTGGCATTTCCCTGCAACGCGGCCCCGGCACCGGCCATGCTATGTTCCAGCCAGTTACAGACGCAGGGATGGCAGGATGAACAGCATGATCCGATTGCTTCCGCTGGCACTAGCCAGCGCCTTACCCCTGGCCGCCCTGGCCCAGGCGCCATCCGCGCCATCGGCCGCCGAGCGCATCGCACCTGCACCGCACTGCCTGGACGCACGTGACGTACGCCAGGTCGAGCAGGAGACACCGACCGCCATCGCGGTCCGTGACGGCAGGGGCCAGGCCTTCCGCATCGACTTCAGCGCAGCCTGCCCGGGTGTCAACGAAGCCAGCACACTGCGGCTGGAGGCGCCTTCGGGCTGGGCCTGCGGCCGCCCCAGTGAACAGGTGATGGTGGATGGCCGCCGCTGCGGCGTCGGCAGTGTCACCCCCATCGACAACCGGGAGTTCGCCAGCACCGCTCGCCAGAGCAGCCGCCTGTACGCGGCCACCCTGCCGCCGGTGAACGTGACCGCCACAGGCAAGCCCAGCCGTGGCGGCAGCAGCCCGCGCCATACCTTCCAGGCCTCGCCAGCGTTCTGCTTCGCCACCCGCCATGTGCGCAGCTGGAACGAGGATCCGCAAGGCGTGGTGGTGGAGACCAATCCGCGCCGCAATGGCGGCAATCGCTACTACCGCGTCGAACTGGCCGGCAGCTGCTCGATCCTGGCCGGGGCGACCTCGGTGGAATTCCAGTCCGGTTTCCAGAACGGCCTGATCTGTGGCAATCCGGGCGATCGCATCGTGGAGACGCCGTCCGGAATCCCCGGCGACATGCGCGCCAGCACGCCGCGCTTCGCCCGCCCGGGCTGCAGCGTGCTGGCGGTCTATCCGAAGAACGCGCCGGACCAGGCCTCGCGCTAGCCGTCCACGCCGAGGAAGGCGAACGGTGCACTGGGTACGAAGTGACCCAATGCATCGCCGGCGAACGTGTTGCGCTGGTCCTTGCCAAGGTCGAGCTTGAGCACCTGGCCGCCGAAATCGACCTTGTTCAGATCGATCCAGAAGGTGTTGGGGGTCAGCGCCGATTCGAAGAAGTACAACCGCCGCTTGTGGTCGGCCACCGTGCGCCAGCGCGTCGATGAGATGTTCGGCTCGCCCGGCGTGGTGATGCCATACGGCACCGACGCATTGCGGATCACGCTGAACACGCTGGCCAGCGCTTCCACCGGGTCCTCGGCCTTGGGAATGGCATTGATGTAGAACGACGCACGCGCGAAGCGGTCGGACGAGCGGTTGGTACCTGGCAGCATCACCGTGCCACCGATCTGCTGCCAGTAGCTGTTGAGTGCCAGCTGCTGCTCGAAGATCGGCGAGTTGGTCATCACCTGGTAGCGCCGGTCATGGTGGATCACCTGGCGCCCCCCGATGTACTCGACGATGGCACTGTCGCCGCTCGCGTCGGACAGCGACAGATGCAGCGTTGCCTGGCGGTCCTCGCCCGGCACCTTGTCGGTGACGATCGAGTACGGCTCACGCTTCAGCGCCGCCACCGCCTCGTCCACGGTCGCGAAATTGTCCAGCACATACTGCGCCCACAGCGAAATCGCCAGTCCCGGCTTGTTGCCGCGCTGCTGCGGATACTCCGATTCGACCAGCCACAGCAGGTTGGCCACCAGGCCCTTCTCGTTCATGCCATCGGTGGTCGACACGTCGTAGCCGGTGGCCACCACCGAACCATAGCGCGCTGTCCAGGCCAGCGACTTCGGTCCGGCCTGGCCGGTGCGCGCGATGCCGCGCGGCAGCACATAGAGGTTGGTCGCCACGTCGACCTTCCAGTCCATCGAGCGTGCGGTGATCACATCACCGTTGTCACCCAGGTACACCGCGCGCGTGCAGGCCAGCGCCGGTGCCACCGCAGCGGCCAGTGCGACCGCCAGCATTGCCCTGCCCGTCCACTTCATCCGTACCATGTCGTTGTGCTCCTTTCCCCGTGAACCCCGGATCTGACCGCACGCAGGGTGACACAGGGGTGAAGCCTCAGCGTACGACCCGATCGTGCAGCCAGAAACCTGCAAGCATTGCAGGCACGAACCACAGCGCTTCACGCGATGCGACTGCCAGCCCGGCGATGGCCGGTCCCGGGCAATAGCCAGCCCATCCCCAGCCGATACCGAACAGAGCGGCACCCAGGAGCAGGCGCGCATCGACATCACGCGCACTGGGCAGCTGGAAGCGCACCGCGAACCACGGCTGCGCGCGGCGCAGCACCCAGCGCTGGCCGACCGCACTGACCAGCAGCGCCGCGCCCAGCACCCACACCAGGGTGGGATCGAAATCACCTGCAATGTCGAGGAAGCCGAGCACACGGCGCGCGTCGGTCATCCCCGAAAGCGCCAGCCCCGCACCGAACAGCGCACCCGCCGCTGCCGCGGCCCCTGTCGCGCGGCTCATGCCGGGCCTCCGCCGTGGCGGATGAGGAACGTCGTCAGCATCGCGCAGGCCATGAACACCAGCACCGCCAGCAGCGAGCGCTTCGAGCCGCGAGCCATGCCACAGACGCCGTGACCACTGGTACAGCCACTGCCCAAGCGGGTGCCGAAGCCCACCAGCAGGCCGGCGCCGATCAACTGCCAGGCAGGCAAGGCATCGCGCAACTGTACCCGCGGCAACGCTTCGGGCAGCGACTGCCACCACAGCACCAGCCCGGCCGCCGCGAGCAGGCCAGACAGGAAGGCCCAGCGCCATCCGCGCTCGCCTTCCGCTGCGCGCAGGCTGCCTGCGGCGATCCCGCTGATACCGGCCACACGCCCGAGGGTGGCGAGCAACAGCACTGCGGCGGCGCCGATCAACCCACCGCCGGCTACCGCAGTCCACGGCAGGTTCATGCCCCGCCCTCATTCACGCCCTTCATGGGATTGCCCTTTTATTTAGATTTATCTAAATTAGACACGTCTAAACAAAAAGGTCAACCATGCCCAGCACCCCGCTCGACAGTGCCGCGATGGCCAAGCACGCCGCGCAGGCCGCTGCCCTGCTCAAGCGCCTGGCCCATCCTGCCCGCTTGCGCGTGCTGTGCCGCCTGGTCGAAGGCGAAGCGCCGGTACCGGAGCTGCAGGCGCTGACCGGATTGAGTGCGTCCGCGCTGTCGCAGCACCTGGCTGTGCTGCGCGATATGGACATCGTGGCGACCCGGCGCGAAGCACAGGCCATCCACTACCGCATGCAGGAAGGGCCCGCATTGGGCGTGCTGCAGGCGCTGCATGCCGCCTATTGCGGCGGCGGCACCTCGGGCTGACGCTCAGCCGGCGTGCAGTGCTGGCTGCACAACGTTGTCGAGCAGGTCCACCGGCGTCGGCGCGGAGCGATCACCCTGCAGCGTACGGGTAAAGCCCGACCAGTCACAGGATGACAGCTGGCGCAACAGCGCCTCCTCCACCGGCAGCGCGCGCATCGACCAGTACGGAAACTGGCGCTGGCCCAGGCGGCCGCGCGCCAGTTCAATGATGTCGATATGGCTGCCGGCCTGCAGGATGCGTTCGTAGACCGAACCGATGCCATCCGGCGGCCCTTCGATGTACTGCAGGAAACGCCCGCCGTCGTGCAGCAGCACGCCGGTCACGCCGGCCATCTTGTTGAAGCGGGCCGCATCGTCGACCAGCGCCTGCAGCCGTCGAGCGGAGAGATCCGGCAGCGCCCGGCTGACATAGGCGATCGCACGCAGTGGCATGGTGCTTCCTTGGCAATATCTGCCGCCACGGTAGCAGTTGCGGACGAGCCCGTCTCAGATCCACGCGTCGCTTGCTGAAGGATTCAGCTGGCCGCCGTTGCCGGGCCTTCAGAGCGCCGTGGCAGCGTCGCCTCGAACACCACCTGCCCCGCCTCGTTGCGCGCGCCGATGTGGCCGCCGTGCGCGCGGACGAACTGATCAACGATGTACAGGCCCAGCCCCAGGCCATTGCTGGGGTGGAAACTGGCCTTGAACGGCTCGAACAATCGCGGCAGCAGCGCGTCGTCGATCCGCCCGGCGTTGCTTACCCGCAGCAGCACGCTGCGCGGATCGCGGCCGTCCACCTCCACCCTCGCCTCGCTGCCATGGGTAAGCGCGTTGCCGACCAGGTTCGCGGCGACCTGGCCAAGCCGATCCAGATCACCCTGCAGGCGGGTATCGCCCTGCATGTCGAGATGCACCCGTGCGTGGCCGTGGGCGCTGCCCGCTTCGGCCACCACGGCACGCGTCACCTCCGCAAGATCGCAGGCACTTGCCTGCAGGCGCAGGCCGCCGCTGCGGATCCGCGAGAAGTCCAGCAGCTGCTCGACCATCCGCGCCATGCGCAGGGTGCTGGCTTCCAGGTGCTTCAGGGTCTGCTGCGCACCGGCATTGTCCTCTGGAAGCTCCAGCGCCAGCTTGTCGGCACACAGCAGGATCGCCGACAGCGGCGTGCGCAGGTCATGGGTGAGCACGGCCGCCATCGTCTCGTTGAGCTTGAGCGAACGTTCCAGCGCCTCGTTGCGCGCCTTCAGCAGCTGGCGCTGCTGGTAGAGCTCGATGAAGACGTTGACCTTGCTCAGGATCACCTGCGGTGCGACCGGCTTGTGCAGGAAATCGACCGCACCGGTTTCGTAGCCCTTGAAGGCACGCACCGGGTCATCCGGCGAGGCGGTCAGGAAGATGATCGGCACATCGCGGCTGCGGTGCGAACCGCGCATCAGCTCGGCCAGGGTGAAACCATCGATCTCCGGCATGTGCACATCCAGCAATGCCAGCGCCACCTCGTGCTCCAGCAGCAGCTCCAGCGCCTGCGCACCCGAGCCCGCAAGCAGCAGGTTCACGCCCTCGCGCTGCAGCAGCGCCTGCATGGCTACCAGGTTCTGCGGCACGTCATCGACGATCAGCAGGTTGACCGGGGTCTGCGACTGCGCAGGGTCCGGTGGCAACAGGTTCATGCAAACAACTCCTTCAGGCGACGGCACATCAGTTCAAGGGGCAGCACGGCATCGGCGCCAGCGTGCTGCAGGGCGGAGGCCGGCATCATCGATGCCTCGGCCTCCTCGGGACATTGCAGCCAGGCGCGGCCACCAGCGGCGCGCACGGCGGCCACGCCTTCGCTGCCATCACTGCTGGCACCGGTCAGCAGCAGGGCCAGCACCTGCGCGCCGAACACCGCTGCCGCCGACTCGAACAGCGGATCGATGGCCGGGCGAGAAAACAGCACCGGGGCGTCCACCGACAGCGCCAGCGAACCGGCGTCTTCCACCAGCAGGTGATAGTCCGGTGGCGCAAAGGTCACCGTGCCAGGCTGCAGCGGCTGCTTGTCTTCGGCCTCGCGCACCGGCAGCGCGCAGTACGGCGCCAGCACTTCGGCGATGCGGCTGCTGCGATCGCGTGGCAGGTGCAGCACTGCCAGCACCGGCGCCGGCAGTGCCGCAGGCAGCGCGCCAAGCACCGTCTGCAGCGCTGCGACCCCACCCGCAGAGGCCCCGATCACCAGCACGGCCGGTCGTATCGGCAGGCTCATCAGGCGACTTTCCGGTACAGGCGATGCTCGCGCGAACAGACCTCGAACGCACCGTGGTGGCGCCCGAACTGCAGCGACTCCTTGCTGCCCAGGCCAAGGAAGCCGCGATGCACCAGCGCATCACGGAACAGGCCCACCGCGCGATCCTGCAGGTCGCGGTTGAAATAGATCAGCACGTTGCGGCACGACACCAGGTGCACTTCGGAGAACACGGTGTCGGTGGCCAGGCTGTGGTCGGCGAACACCACGTTGCGGCGCAGCTGGCGGTTGAACACCGCGCCATCGTAGGCCGTGGCGTAGTAGTCGGAGAGCGAAGCGGTGCCGCCGGCCGCCAGGTAGTTGCGGCTGAACTGGGCCATGCGGTCGATGCCATAGGCGCCGGCTTCGGCGGTGGCCAGCGCTGCCGGATTGATGTCGGTGGCGTAAACGATGCTGCGCTCGAGCAGGTCTTCCTCGTGCAGCAGGATCGCCAGTGACCACACTTCCTCGCCCGTACTGCAGCCAGCCACCCACAGCTTCACCGAGGGATAGGTGCGCAGCACCGGCACCACCTGCTCGCGCAGCTCACGGAAATAGGCCGGGTCACGGAACATCTCCGACACCTGCACTGTGAAGAACTGCATCGCCTGCGCGAACAGGTCCGGCTCGTGCAGCAGGCGGTGCTGCAGGTCGGCCAGCCGCTCGCACTCGTAGCGCTGCATGGCCTGGCGGATGCGCCGCCGCAGCGACGATACCGCGTAGCTGCGGAAGTCGTAGTGGTAGCGCTGGTACAGCGCTTCCAGCAGCACCTTCAGTTCCAGGTCGAACAGCGCCTGCTCGTTCATTGCCGCGAGCACCAGACACGGCACAGCGAGACCAGCTTGTCGACATCGATGGGCTTGGCGATGTAATCGTTGGCACCGGCCTGCAGGCATCGCTCACGGTCGTCCGGCATGGCCTTGGCGGTCAGCGCGATGATCGGCAGGTCCTGCAGGTGGCGCTGCGCGCGGATCTCGCGCATCGCGGCCAGCCCATCCTTCTCCGGCATCATGATGTCCATCAGCACCAGATCGACCTCGCGCTCGGCCAGGCGATCCACCGCTTCCTGGCCATTGCGCGCGATCTCCAGCGTGACGCCGAGCGGTTCGAGCACGCTGGACAGCGCGAAGATGTTGCGGACATCGTCTTCGGCCAGCAGCACGGTACGGCCATCGAGCACGGTGTCGCGACGGCGCGCTTCGCGCAGCAGGCGCTGCTGGTCGGTCGGCAGGCTGGCCTCGACGCTGTGCAGGAACAGGGTCACTTCATCCAGCAGGCGTTCCGGCGAACGCGCACCCTTGATGATGATGCTCTTGGAATAGCGGCGCAGGCGCTGCTCTTCCTCGCGGCTGAGCGCGCGGCCGGTATAGACGATCACCGGCGGGAAACCGACCTCATCGTTGCCGGCCATGTGTTCAAGCAGGTCGTAGCCGCTGCCGTCGGGCAGCGACAGGTCCATCACCATGCAGTCGAACGTGACCGTGCTGAGCTGTTCCAGTGCATCGGCCAGGGTGCCCACCGCGACGATCTGCAGCTGGTCGCGGCCCAGCAGCAGTTCCAGGTTGCTGCGCAGCTCGCTGTCGTCCTCGACGATCAGCAGGCGCCGCACGTCGCGCTGGCTGGTCTGTTCCAGCTGCTCGATGGCCGTCACCAGCCGCTCGCGCGTGGTCGGCTTGATCGCGAAGCCGATCGCGCCCAGCTCGCGCGCCACCTGGCTGCGGTCCGTTGCCGAGACCACATGCACCGGGATGTGCCGGGTTTCGGGGTTGCGCTTCAGGCGCTCCAGCA
The DNA here is from genome assembly GCF_049384345.1 of Stenotrophomonas sp. CASM110. Lineage (NCBI taxonomy): Bacteria > Pseudomonadati > Pseudomonadota > Gammaproteobacteria > Lysobacterales > Lysobacteraceae > Stenotrophomonas > Stenotrophomonas sp. CASM110. The sequence continues at coordinate 88,877 of NZ_JBMRGI010000013.1, read as the reverse complement.
CGCTCAGGCCCGACACGTCCGGCAGGCCGATATCAAGCAGGATGCCGTTCGGACGCAGCTCACTGGCGAGCGTCAGCGCTTCTTCCGCCGTACCCGCCACCACGCAGTCGAAGTCCAGTTCATGGGCCAGGGCCACCAGTGCCTCGGCGAACGTGGCATCGTCCTCGACCGCCAGGATCAGGCGCCCGGCGCGCTGGCGGCGGCCGCGGTCGTCGGCCACGCCGGCCGACGCAGTGGCCGGCGCCGACGCAGTGGCAGCGCGCACCGGCGCCGGCGGCAGCACGGCCGGTGTCCGTGCCGGCGCCGGCACTGCCACGGGGGCCTCGGCAGCCTCGGCTGCGCTCGCCGCGGGGGCGCCCTGCAATGGCAGCTCCAGGATGAAGCAGCTGCCGCGCCCGGGCTCGCTGTCGACCTGGATCTGGCCGCCCATGCGCTCGGCCAGATCGCGCGAGATCGACAGGCCCAGGCCGGTACCGCCGTAGCGACGGCGGGTGCTGCCGTCGGCCTGGCGGAAGGCTTCAAAGATGACGTCCAGCTGCTCGCGGGCGATGCCGATGCCGGTGTCGCACACCTCGAACCGGATGCGGCCGTTGCCGGCCGCACGCACGTGCAGGCTGACCTTTCCGTGCTCGGTGAACTTCACCGCGTTGGCCAGCAGGTTCTTCAGGATCTGCTGCAGCCGCTGGCTGTCGACCACCAGCTGGCTCGGTGCCAGCGCATCGGCTTCGATCTGCAGGGCCAGGCCCTTCTGCCGCGCCATCGGCTCGAAGGTCTCGCGCAGGCGCTGCAGCGCGCTGTCGACCACCACCACTTCATCGGACAGTTCGACATGGCCGGCCTCGATGCGCGACAGGTCGAGGATGTCGTTGATCAGTGCCAACAGATCGTTGTTGGACGAAAGGATCGCACGGGCGTACTTCACCTGTTCCTCGGTGAGCGTGCCGTCCTTGTTGTCGGCCAGCAGCTTGGCCAGGATCAGCGAGCTGTTCAGCGGCGTGCGCAGTTCGTGCGACATGTTGGCCAGGAACTCGGACTTGTAGCGCGATGTCGCGGCCAGTTCGTTGCTGTTGCGCACCAGCTGGCTCTGCGCGACCAGCAGCGCCTGCTTCTGCGCCTCCAGCTCGTGGGTGCGCTCTTCCAGCTGCACGTTGCTCTGTTCCAGCTCGGCCTGCTGTTCTTCCAGGTGGCTCTGCGACTGCAGCAGGCTGCGGCTCTGCTCTTCCAGTTCCTCGTTGGCCACGCGCAGCTCTTCCTGCTGGGCCTGCAGCTCCTCGCCCTGGCGCTGCGACTCTTCCAGCAGCACCACCAGTTGCGCACGCAACAGCGATGCGCGCAGCGCCATGCCGATGGTCTCGGCACAGCGCTCCAGCAGCTCGCGATCCAGATCACGCTGTTCACCGACCCGGGCGCGGCCCAGTTCGATGATGCCGACCACGGCACCATCGCTGCTGAGCGGCGCCAGGATGCGCTCGCGCACCGGCAGCCGGCCCAGGCTGGTCTGCAGTTCAAGCACGGCGGCATCGTCGCCATGCAGGTGGCGGATCCGTTCATCACGAGCGACCTGCCCGGCCAGCCCTTCGTGCAGGGCCAGCGAGGCCGGCGCGCCCGAAGGCAGCGCCATGCCACCGGTCAGCTGCAGCCGTCCGCCTTCCAGCCGATAGACCGCACCGACCTCCGCGTCCAGCTGCCCGGCCAGGCTCGTCGCAGCCGCCTCGGCGATCTGCTCCGGCCCCAGGTCACCGCGCAGGCTCGACGCCACCGCGTTCTCGGCCTCCTGCAGCCAGAGCGCGCGCATGGCCTGGCGGCGGGCCTGGATGGCGCGCGAGACGATCAGCGCGATCATCAGGAAGGCGCAGCCACCGATGGTGCGGTTGACGAACGAGAACGACGAGTTGTTGCTGGCGGGCGCCACGTTGAAGCCGATCACCAGCAGGACACAGGCGATCATCGCGACCACGAACGGCGCGCGCGCACTGCGCTGGAACACCGTGACGCCCACGGCCAGGAAATAGGCCAGCCAGACCGCGTATCCCAGCGGTACCACCAGTTCCAGCGCGATGGTCGCCGCCAGCAATACGGCAGAGGTCATCCAGATCCAGCGGTCACGCGTAGTCGCACCAGGACGCATGCAGGTCGGTTCCAGAAGGCAAAGGGTGGAAGATGGTACTCCGTGTCGCATTCAGCCGCACAGGACAAATGGCACGTGTCAGGTGTGCACGCATCCTTCACACTTGAATGCCTAGCTTCACGTCCCTCACAGGGGTAACACTTATCTACACGTGGACGCAGCTGCCTCTACGACGTCCGTGCTGACGGACCCTTCCCGACAACTGCGATTGCTGATCGACAGCGTGCGCGACCATGCGCTGTACCTGCTTGATCCTGAAGGCATCGTCTGCAGCTGGAACCCGGGCGCCGAGCGCATCAAGGGCTATTCAGCCGATGAAGTGGTGGGTACGCACTTCGGTCGCTTCTACCTGGCCACCGAGCGCGAGGCCGGCGAACCGCAGCGCCTGCTCCGCCTCGCGGCGCAGCAGGGCCATGTTGCCAGCGAGGGCTGGCGGGTACGCCGCGACGGCTCCTCGTTCCGCGCCAGCGTGGTCATCGAGCCGGTCGTCGAAGCGGGCGAACTGCTTGGCTTCGTCAAGATCACCCGTGACATCACCGAGCAATGGCAGGCACAGCGACTGCTGCGCGATGCCCAGCGTGCGCTGCGCAACACCCAGCAGTTCGAGACGGTCGGCCGGCTCAGCCGCGGCCTGTCGCACGAGTTCAACAACCTGCTGACCACCATCGGCAACGCACTGGACCTGCTGTCGCTACGCGTCCGCGGTGACGATGCACGCGCCGCTGAGCTGCTGGACGCTGCGCAGGCGGCCACCGACCGCGGCGCCCTGCTGACCCGCCAGCTGCTGGCCTTCAGCACGGGCCAGACCCTGATCCGCGAACCGCTGGACATCAACACGCTGGTACAGCAATGGCTGCCGGGCCTGCAGCGCGCCTGCCCACCCACGGTGACGCTGGACGCCTGCCTCACGCCGGGCCTGCCGCAGGTGTGCACCGACGCGATGCAGCTGCAGGCTGCCCTGGCCAACCTGGTGGCAAATGCCGTGGAGGCCACCATCGATGGCGGGCGCATCCTGATCGGCACCGCGCTGGAACATCGGCTCGACCCGGATGCGGACACTACGCTGCAACGCGGCTATGTCACCCTCAGCGTCTGTGACGAAGGCCATGGCATGGCGGCCGACATCGCCGAGCGCGCCAGCGAGCCCTTCTTCACCACCAAGGACATCGGCAAGGGCAGCGGCTTGGGCCTGAGCCAGGTGTTCGGATTCACTACCCAGAGCGGCGGCTTCGTCGATGTGTCCACCACGCCCGGTGTCGGCACGACGGTAAGCCTGCTGTTACCCGCATCAGAGGAAGCAACCCATGACCGATGAACCGATCCGCGTACTGATGGTGGAGGACCAGAACGATCTGCGCGAGATGATCGGCCTGGCCCTGCGCGATTTCGGCATCGAGGTCGCCACCACCGCCGATGGCCACGAGGCGGCGGAGCTGCTCAAGGGCGAGGCGCGTTTTGACGTGGTGTTCAGCGATGTCAGCATGCCCAACGGCATGTCCGGCATCGAACTGAGCGAGCACGTCGCCCGCGAACAGCCGCAGGCACGCATGATCCTGTCCTCCGGCTATGCGCGCTCGCAGCTGCCGCCGCTGCCGGAGCAGGTGGAGTTCCTGCCCAAGCCCTATCGCCTGCGCCAGCTGGTTGAGCTGTTGAAGCAGGATTGACCTTTCGCCAGGCCTGGCGAAGCCGATCTGCGGGTGCTGGGGCCCTACCGCCGCGACTGCGTGGTCGAACGCGTGCTCGGCGGGGTTACCGAGGATCTGCTGCCCGAAGTGCCGGCACCGCTGTTCGCATCCCACTAGCGCCGCCCTGCCCTCGCACGGCGGTAGCCGGTCAGCGACTGCCCGGTGTGCCGCCGGAAGTAGCGGCACAGGTAGGACGCATCCTCGAAGCACAATCGCTCGGCGATGCGCCCGATCGGCAGCTCGCTGTAGCTCAGCAGCGCCTTGATCTCCAGCACCACCTGGCGGTCGATCAACGCCTTGGGTGTTTCATCGAAGCACTCGCGGGTCAGCTGTGAAAGATAGAACGGCGTGATGCACAACGCATCGGCATAAGACTGCACGTCGCGCTGGCGGGTACTGCGCTGGCCGACCAGTTCCCAGAAATTCCAGGCCAGGCGCTCGCGCCGGCTGACCGACGCTGCGGCCCCCTTCTGTGCCGGCAACAGCGTGGCGAATTTCAGGAAAAAGGTCTGCAGTAGATTGCGCAGCATCACGTGCCGATAGCGGCCCCCAGTATGTTGCGCGTCCATCAGCTGCTGCAGCCAGCCCTGCAGGAGCGGCACCTCCAGCGGCGACGGCACGCAATGGGGATGCTCATGCAGGAACTTGAACAGCGCGTTGGGCAGTACGTAGGCCACCTCCGAAGCCAGCGCCTTCGGCATCAGGCAGACCACCGCCAGGAAGCCTCGCGATCGCTTCCGCAGCAGCGCCAGCGTGTCCTCGGCCAGCACCAGCACGTCGTGCCGCTGCACCGCCACCTCACGGAAGTTCAGTGCGAAGCGCGCACGCCCGGACACGCACACCAGTACCGCCAGATACGCGTGCCCGAACGACAGCGGAACCCCCTGCCCCTCGGCCAGCGTACTGACCTCCAGGCGCATCGATTCGTCCTGATCCAGAAGCTGGGGTATGCGGTCCATTGGCCGATCCGGCTGCATTCCGGGGCACAGCATACCTGCGCCAACGAGGCAGTTGTGAAAAGTACCGAAAACATCAAGGTCCCGCCCTGTGCCGGTAACGCGGCACGGCCTAGCCTGTGCGCTCTCTTCCTGCCCCTGGAACGGCCATGCCGCTGCATACCGAACGCTTGATCCTGCGCCCCTGGCGCGACACCGACGCCGCCGACCTGTACGAATACGCCCGCGACCTGCGCGTCGGGCCCATCGCCGGATGGCCAGCCCACACCAGCATCGAGGAAAGTACCGAGATCATCCGCACCGTGTTCAACCGTCCGGAGGTCTATGCGCTGCAGAGCCGCGAAGATGGCCGCGCCATCGGCTGTGTCGGCATCCTGATCGGTGCCGACAGCAACTTCGAGATCGGCGAACGCGAAGGCGAGATCGCCTACTGGATCGGCGTACCGTACTGGGGGCGCGGCCTGGTGCCCGAAGCAGTGCGCGAAGTGATGCGGCACGCCTTCCTCGGCCTGCGCCTGGACGCACTGTGGTGCGGCTACTTCGCCGACAACCTGCAGTCCCTGAGCGTACAGAGCAAATGCGGTTTCCAGCATCACCATACCGAAGTGAACAAGTTCAACAGCTTCCTCGGCGACTACCGCACCGAACACATCAGCCGCATCAACCGCGATCAATGGCAGGCGCAACAGGCTTCCGCGCTGCGCGCGTGATCACCACTCAGCCGGCACGGTGCTGCATGAACAGCAGTTCCGGTGTCGAAGCGTCTTCCATCGGCTGAAAGCCCAGGTCGCGGTACAGGGTCACCGCCGCGACGTTGTCACGATAGACACGCAGGGTCAGCCGCTCCGCCCCGGGCGACTGCAACGCCTGCGCCATCAGCGCCTGCATCAGTACACGTCCCAGTCCACGCCCGCGTGCCCGCGGCGAAACGATGATGCGGCCCAGGTGCAGCGTGCCGGAGGTCGTTGGCCAGTACTGGCCGAAACCAAGGCAGTGGCCATGCGCATCCAGCAGCACCCAACCCGGGCGCTGCTGCAGTTGCAGTGCGTGCGCGAATGCGTCCGGCACGAGCGGATACGCCACGCCGGGACCGGCCCAGCGCCGGGTTGCGCTGGCCGACTCCAGCCACGCGCCGATGGCGGCGTAGTGCGGAGGCTGCACGGGGCGAAGGTACTCAGTCATGGCGTGCGCGCAAGGAAGGATGGCCGCCATGGTGCGCGATTCCGGTGGCCGAATCACGTTGCACGGCAGCGCTTGAATTTTGTCCTAGGACAATAAAAAATGCCAGCCGTCCAGGGTCGCCGCTGCAGACAACCTCCCTTCGCCCTCTGCCTTCGGGGTTAGCCATGATCCACGGCCTCAGCGCCTTTCCTCTTACGCCGATGAACGAATCGAGCATCGACCTGCACGCCTTCGCCGGGCTGGTCGAGCGTCTCGCGGCCGCTGGCGTGGGGTCGATGGGCGTGCTCGGCTCCACCGGCAGCTACGCCTACCTGGAAAAGGCCGAGCGCATGCGCGTGCTGCGCGAAGCGTTGGCCCATTCGGGCGATGTCCCGGTCATCGTCGGCATCGGTGCGCTGCGCACCCGCGATGTGCTGGCGTTGGCCCGGGACGCGGAAGATGCGGGTGCAGCCGGCCTACTGCTGGCACCCGTGTCCTACCAGCCATTGAAGGAGCACGAGGTCTACACGCTCTTCGAATCGGTGTGCACGGCGGTGGGCACACCGATCTGTGTCTACGACAATCCCGGCACCACCCACTTCCGGTTCAGCGATGAACTGCATGGGCGGATCGCCGCCCTGCCCAACATCGCCTCGATCAAGATCCCACGCCTTTCCGACGATCCTGCCGAAGCAGCGGCGCGCGTCACCGCACTGCGCGCCCATCTTCCAGCGCATGTCACGCTGGGCATCAGCGGCGACGCAGCCGCCGTGCGCGGACTGGCCGCTGGCTGCGATGGCTGGTACTCGGTAACCGGCGGGCTGTTCCCCGGGGTGGTGCAGCAGATCACCCGCGCGGCCGGCACCGGCGACATGGCGACGGCGCAGGCCGTGTCGGCGAGGCTGGCGCCGCTCTGGGCGCTGTACGACCGCTTCGGTGGCATCCGCGTCATGGCATGCGCGGCGGCACTGATGGGCCTGTGTGCGGAGGACTGCCTGCCACGGCCGCTGCTTGGGCTGCGAGGCGAAGAGCGTGCGCACGTGGCGCAGGTACTGCGCGGCCTGGAGCTGCTGTAGCGCTCGAAGAAGGGCGTCCCGGGCAGCGCGTGGATGGTGACCCCGGCCCGATTCGAACGGGCGACCTTCCCCTTAGGAGGGGGACGCTCTATCCAGCTGAGCTACGGGGCCATGCAGCCGGGAAGTTTACAGGCAACGTGCCCTGCCCTCCAAGCATTCATGTTCGGCCAGGCCTGGCTGGCGCGTTGCACCATGGCCGGCCGGGGCGCTCTGCTACCATCGGCGATTCAGTTCATCGCGTCCCCCACCTGCCCGCGATGGCGCCAAACAACGTAACGAAATACAGGAGTCTGCATGTCTTCCGAGCTGCTCAAGTCCCTTGGCCTGGACGCGATCAACGCTGGCACGTACCTGGGCAACGGGGAGTGGTCGAGCGCGACCAGCGGTGAGCTGATCACCCCGGTCAACCCGACCACCGGCGAGCCGATCGCGCAGGTCCGCGCGACCACCGAGGCCGAGTACGAGACCGTCGTTGCCCGCGCCCAGGAAGCCTTCAAGGTCTGGCGCACCACGCCGGCCCCGCGCCGCGGTGAAGCTGTGCGCCTTTGCGGTGAAGCACTGCGCAGGCACAAGGACGCCCTGGGTTCGCTGGTTGCGCTGGAAATGGGCAAGAGCAAGCCGGAAGGCGACGGCGAAGTGCAGGAGATGATCGACATCGCCGATTTCGCCGTGGGCCAGAGCCGCATGCTGTACGGCTACACCATGCATTCCGAGCGCCCCGGCCACCGCATGTACGAGCAGTACCACCCGCTGGGCCTGGTCGGCATCATCTCGGCCTTCAATTTCCCGGTCGCGGTGTGGAGCTGGAACTCGTTCCTGGCCGCCATCTGTGGCGACGTGTGCATCTGGAAGCCGTCCAACAAGACGCCGCTGACCGCCATCGCCTCGCTGAAGATCTGCAACGACGCCCTGCGCGAAGCCGGCTTCCCGGACATCTTCTTCCTGATCAACGATGCCGGCACCGCGCTGTCGGAAAAGATGGTCGATGACCGCCGCGTGCCGCTGATCAGCTTCACCGGCTCGACCCAGGTCGGTCGCACCGTCAACGAGAAGGTCGCGCGCCGCCTCGGCCGCTGCCTGCTGGAACTCGGCGGCAACAACGCCATCATCCTGGACGAAACCGCCGACCTGAAGCTGGCCGTGCCGGGCATCGTGTTCGGCGCCGTCGGCACCGCCGGCCAGCGCTGCACCACCACCCGCCGCCTGATCGTGCACCGCTCGATCTACGCCGACGTGCTGGCCACCCTGGTCAAGGCCTACAAGCAGGTGGAAGGCAAGATCGGCGACCCGACCGATGCGGCCAACCTGATGGGCCCGCTGAACAGCGAAGGCGCCGTGCAGCAGTTCCTCGATGCGATCGCCCAGGCCAAGGCGGCCGGCGGCACCATCGAGACCGGTGGCAGCCGCATCGACCGCCCGGGCAACTTCGTGTTGCCGGCCATCGTCTCCGGCCTGAAGAACAGCGACGCCGTGGTCCAGCACGAGACCTTCGCGCCGATCCTGTACGTGATGCCGTACGACACCCTCGATGAAGCCATCGACATGCAGAACGGCGTGCCGCAGGGCCTGTCGTCCTCGATCTTCACCCAGAACCTGAAGACTGCCGAGAAGTTCCTGTCGGCCGCCGGCAGCGACTGCGGCATCGCCAACATCAACATCGGCACGTCCGGTGCGGAGATCGGCGGCGCCTTCGGTGGCGAGAAGGACACCGGCGGTGGCCGCGAGTCCGGTTCGGATGCGTGGAAGGTCTACATGCGCCGCCAGACCAACACCATCAACTATTCGGATTCGCTGCCGCTGGCCCAGGGCATCAAGTTCGACCTGTGATGGCAGACGACGCGGACACGTCCGTGGGCCAGAGCCCCTCCGGGGATCTGGCCCCAGCGAGGGGTCGGATCCCCGCAGGGGCTCCGACCCTCGATTTCAGCGGCCGCCGCGTGCTCATCGCCGGCGGCAGCAAGGGCATTGGCCGTGAAATGGCGCTGGCCTTTGCCGGCGCCGGCGCACAGGTCTCGGTCTGCGCCCGCGGCCAGGCCGGCCTGGATGCCCTGCGTGCCGATGCACGAGCGCAGGGCTTCGAACTGCACGTGTTTTCCACCGATCTGGCCGATCCCGGCCGGATCCAGGCCTGGCTGCAGGCCGCTGCCGCTGCCCTCGGCGGTATCGATGTACTGGTCAACAATGCCACCGGCTACGGCATGGCCGACGACGAGGACGGCTGGGCCGCCAGCCTGCAGATCGACCTGATGGCGGCCGTGCGTGCCTCGCGCCTGGCATTGCCATGGCTGCGTGCCTCCAGCGACGCCTGCATCCTCAATCTGTCGTCGATTGCCGCGCAGCAGCCGCGCCCCGGTGGCGCGCCGTACGCCGCGGCCAAAGCCGCGCTTTCGCACTACACCACGTCACAGGCGCTGGCGCTGGCCAAGGACCGGATCCGGGTCAATGCCATCGCCCCGGGCTCGATCGAGTTCGATGACGGCCTCTGGGACCGTCGCCGCGTCGAGGACCCTGCGCTGTACCACGGCACCCTGGCGAAGATTCCGTTCGGCCGCTTCGGCCACCCGCGCGAGATCGCCGACGCCGCCCTGTTCCTGTGCTCGCCGCTGGCGCGCTGGGTCACCGGTAGCGTGCTCAATGTGGATGGCGGCCAGGTGTTGATGGGCTGATACCGGCACTTCGGTAGCCGCCAACCCTGGTTGGCATGCCTTTCGTCGACCAAGGTCGACGCCTACCAGGGCCGAAATCCCTTCGTCGACCAAGCTCGACGCCTGCCAAGGCCGAAATCCCTTTCGTCGACCAAGGTCGACGCCTACCAGGGCCGAAATCCCATTCGTCGGCCAGGGTCGACGCCTGCCATCGCATCCGCCGGGCATGGGATTGCCGGGGCAGAGGCACTATCATGTGCACACTGCCAAGGAGGACCCCGATGAGCGTGGCACCCCGACAGACAAGCGCCCTGGCCGTGGTCAGCCTGGTCATGGGCATCGCCAGCTGGACCGTCCTGCCCTTCGTGGCCAGCATCGTCGCCATCATCACCGGCCACATGGCCCGCGCCGAAATCCGCCGCCGCCCGCACGAACTGGAAGGCGATGGCCTGGCCGTCACCGGCCTGGTGCTGGGCTGGGTCATGGTCGGCGCGGCACTTGCCGCCATCGTGGTCTTCATCCTGTTCTTCGGCGGCCTGGCGTGGCTGGCGGCGGTGTCGAACTGACGCCATGACCGCCTCCGACAGCACTGAACGCTTCAGCAGCCGCGTCGCCGACTACGTCCGCTACCGGCCCGACTACCCACCCGCGCTGCTGGAGTGGCTGCATGGCCCGATGGGTGTCAGCCAGCAGGCGCGTGTGGCTGACATCGGCGCCGGTACCGGCATTTCCAGCCGCCTGTTCCTGGCCAGCGGCCATCCTGTTGTCGCGGTTGAACCCAATGCGGCCATGCGGGGCGCGGCCAAAGAATGGCTGGCACCGCAGTACCCGCAGTTCCGTGCGGTGGACGGCCGCGCCGAGGCCACCGCACTGGACGATGCCAGCATCGATCTGGTCAGCGTCGCGCAGGCCTTCCATTGGTTCGACACCGTGGCGGTACGCGCCGAGTGGCAGCGCATCCTGCGCCCCGGCGGCCAGGCCCTCATCTACTGGAATTCTCGCCTCCTCGATGCCACCCCGTTCCTGGTCGGCTACGAACAGCTGCTGCTGGACTACGGCACCGACTACACCGCCGTGGCCGAGCGCTACCAGGACGACGCCACCATGCAGGCCTGGTTCGGCGCTGGCCTGCGCGGCAGGGTGGAGCTGCCGAACGTGCAGCACCTGGACTTCGACGCCCTGCGCGGGCGCCTGCTGTCCTCCTCCTACGCCCCTCAATCCGGTCATCCGCGCCACGCACCGATGATCGACGCTCTGCAGCACCTGTTCGCCGCCCACGCGGTCGACGGCCAGGTCGCTTTTGAATATCGAACCCGAGCCTTCCTCGGCACGCTGGACTGAACCGACGCATGTATTCGCTTGCCCGCCCCTTCCTGTTCTCGCTCGACGCCGAGCGCGCCCACGGCCTTGGCCTGTCCGCACTGGACCTGGCCTATCGCACCGGCACCACGCCGCTGCTGGCCGCACGCATCGCGCCGATGCCCAGCACGGTGTTCGGGCTGACGTTCCCCAACCCGGTCGGCCTGGCCGCCGGCCTGGACAAGAACGGGGAGCACATCGATGCGCTGTTCGCGCTCGGCTTCGGCTTCGTCGAAATCGGCACGATCACCCCGCGCCCGCAGGCCGGCAATCCGCAGCCGCGCCTGTTCCGCCTGCCGGAACACAACGCGATCATCAACCGCATGGGCTTCAACAATGCGGGCGTGGACGCGCTGGTGCGCAACGTCGAGCGCGCGCGCAACCGCCGCGGCCTGCTCGGCATCAACATCGGCAAGAACAAGGACACCCCCAACGAACAGGCCGTGGACGATTACATCGCCTGCCTGGACAAGGTGTACGCGCTGGCCGACTACATCACTGTCAACATTTCCTCGCCCAACACCGCCGGCCTGCGTGAACTGCAGGAAGAAACCGCGCTGCGCCAGCTGGTCAGCCAGCTGCGTGACCGCCAGGAAGAGCTCGCGGCCCGCCACGGCCGCCGCGTACCGATGCTGGTGAAGGTGGCGCCGGACCTCAGCGAGCGCGACATCGATGCCGCCGCCCGCGTGCTGGGCGAGCTGCAGGTGGACGGAGTGATCGCCACCAACACCACCATCGACCACAGCAAGGTGGCCGGCGATCCGCTGGCCAACGAGGCCGGTGGCCTGTCCGGTGCGCCGGTGCTGGAGCAGTCCACGCTGGTGCTGCGCCGCCTGCGCTCGCGCCTGCCCGAGTCGGTGCCCTTGGTCGGCGTCGGCGGCATCCTGTCCGGTGCCGATGCCGTGGCCAAGATGGCGGCCGGTGCCGCGCTGGTGCAGTGCTACAGCGGCCTGATCTTCCGTGGACCGGCGCTGGTTTCCGAATGCGTGGAGGCGATCCGTCGCCGCCGCGAAGCGCCCAGCCGCGGCGCGGTGGCCCCACTGTGAGCGCGCCCATGGACACCATCGACGGCAACGCCCCGCTGCGCTGGACGCTCACCCAAAATGCGCCGCTGCAGGGACTGAACACCTTCCACGTGCAGGCCAATGCGGAACAGCTGCTGGAACTGCACGATGCCGCGCTGCTGCCGGAGGTGCTGGCACTGCCCGAGGTGGCCAACGGCCCACTGCTGGTGCTGGGTGCCGGCAGCAACGTCCTGATCGCCGAGGACCTGCCCGGTACCGTGCTGGTGTTCGGCAACCGCGACATCAGTTTCCTTGAACACCGCGCCGACCATGCCGTGATCCGCGCCGGCGCCGGCGTGCCCTGGCATGGCCTGGTGATGTGGTCGCTGCAGGAAGGCCTGTCCGGCCTGGAAAACCTGGCGCTGATTCCCGGCACCGCCGGTGCCGCACCGATCCAGAACATCGGCGCCTATGGCGCGCAGGTCGGCGAGTTCATCCAGGCGGTCGAAGCCTGGGACTGCCAGGAACAGGCCTGGGTGCGCCTGGATAACGAACAGTGTGGTTTCGCCTACCGCGACAGCGTGTTCAAGCAACAGCCCGATCGCTACCTGATCACCGCCATCGAACTGAAACTGCCACTGCTGCACGATCTGCGCATGGACTACGCCGGCATCCGCGAAGAGCTGCAGGCGCAGGGCGTGGTGCTGCCGGGCGCGGTGGACGTGGCCAATGCGGTGATCGCGATCCGCCGCCGCAAGCTGCCCGACCCGGAGGTACTCGGCAATGCCGGCAGCTTCTTCAAGAACCCGGTGCTGCCGCTGGAGCAGGTCGACGTGCTGCTGCAGCATTTCCCCGACCTGCCGGTGTTCCCGGCCGAGCAGGACGACAAGCGCAAGGTCTCGGCGGCCTGGATGATCGAATCCTGCGGCTGGAAGGGCTTCCGCGACGGCGATGCCGGCGTGGCTCCCAGCCACGCGCTGGTGCTGGTCAACCACGGCAATGCCAGCGGCGCTGAACTGCTGGCGCTGGCGCGCCGCATCTCGGCCTCGGTGCTGGAGAAGTTCGGCGTGCCGATCGAACCGGAGCCCCGCCTGCTCGGCGCACAGTGGTGAACAGCCCCACCCTTTCCCCCAGCGCCACCCCGATGCGGGCGGCGCTGCTGATGCTCGGCAGCACGATGGCGTTCGGCCTGATGGCGGTGGCGATCCGCTATGCCACGCGCTACGTGCCTACCCAGGAAGTGGCGTTCTTCCGCAATGCCTTCGGCCTGCTGGCGCTGCTGCCGATGCTGCTGCGGCCGGGCCGTGCGCCGCTGAAGACGCAGCAGCTGCCGCGCTATTTCGTGCGTAGTGCGATTGGCCTGGGCTCGATGCTGTGCGCGTTCTGGGCACTGGGCCACCTGCCGTTGGCGCAGGCGGTGTCGCTGTCGTACTCCACGCCGCTGTTCGTCACGATTGCCGCCGTGCTGTGGCTGGGTGAAACCGTGCGCGTGCGCCGCTGGGCCGCGGTCGTGGTCGGCTTCATCGGCGTGCTGGTGATCGTGCGTCCCGGCACCGCCGGCTTCACCGCCGGCAGCCTGGTCGCGGTGGGTGCGGCGGTACTCAGCTCGCTGGTGGCGATCCAGATCAAGCAGCTGACCCGCGTCGACAGTGCCGATACCGTGGTGCTCTATACCTACGTGTTCTGGGTGCCGCTGTCGCTGGTGCCGGCGCTGTTCGTCTGGGTCTGGCCGACCGGGTCGGCCTGGCTGTGGCTGCTGGCCACCGGCGTGCTCGGCACCGTCGGCCAGCTGTTGTGGACCCGCGCGCTACGGCTGGGCGAGGTCTCTGCCCTGACCCCGATCAGCTTCCTGCAGCTGCCACTGGTAACGCTGTTCGGCTGGCTGCTGTTCAACGAAACGGTAGACCGCTGGACGATCATCGGTGCCGGCATCATCCTCGCCGCCAACGCCTACATCGCCCACCGCGAAGCCGTGCTGTCACGCCGCGCTGCAAGCGCGGCGGCCTCTGCAGCGGCCAAGCCCGCAGAGTAGATCCACACCCCGCGCAGACACCGCGGCCCCCTGTAGAGCCGAGCCATGCTCGACTCATCGCGCAGCGTGAGGGTTCATCGTGGAAATGCCATCCACGCATGGCGTGGATCTACAGCGCGCGATACACCCGCTCTGCCGCGTCGAATACATTGCCCGGTGCGAACTGTTCGCTGAGGAAATGCAGCGACTGCCGGCGCAGCTGCGGCGAACGGTCCTCTCCATCGCTGCCCAGCAGGACCTGCTGGAACTCGATCAGGTCCTGCAGGATGCGCCAGTGCCGGTACCAGGCGGTCCAGCGTGGATCGCCGCGGTCACTGCCATAGCCTTCCTCGAATCCCAACGGGTTCTCGCGCCCCCAGCGCCCACCGACCGCGCCACCGATGAACATCAGGTCGCGCTCGCGCGGGGCCAGCGACAGGCCATCCCAATCGATCAGGTGCAGGCTGCCGTCATTGCCCATCAGCAGATTGCCGGCATGCAGGTCGGTGTGGCACAGGTGCAGCCGCACCGGGACATCCTGCAACGCCGCGTGCAGCTGCAGTGCCTGCGCATGCAGCGCCGCGATGCGCGCATGCTGCTGGTCCCAGACGGATACGAAGGCCCGGCCCAGCCCATCCCTGGCGGCCGCCAGGCCCTCGCCGGCCAGCCATTGCCCGACCGTATCAAGCGCCGCGGTTTCCATCCGCAGGCTCGGCAGCGCCTTCTGCAGCGCCGGTGGCGGGCACGCCTCGTGCAGGCGCCGCAGCACCTCGCCCAATCGTTGCCACTGCGTGCGGCTCAACGCCGCCTCGAAGCCGGACTGGCCTTCCACATACGGGAACAGGGTGAACTGCAGGCCCCAGCGCTGCACTGACGCTCCACCGGTCAGGGCCGGCCAGGGCGCGACGATTTCCTCGATGCCCAGCGTGCCGCGCAGCCAATGCAGGGTGTCCCAGACGGCAGGGGCAACCTGGTAACTGCGGCACTTCAACCACCATTGCCCGCGCCGTGCATCGATGCGATACACACTGGCGTTGGCATCGGCGCCAACCGGGCGTGGCACCACGGCATTGGCGGTGATGCCATAGGACTGCTGAAGGACTTCGCCGAGATGCTGCGCCGAAGCGAATGACATGGATGCAAGCGGAGAGTATTACCTGCCGCCACTATCGCAGATGCGCGGGCCGCGACACAGACATGTCCGTCACAACATCGTGCCTGCGCGACCAAAGTGCTAGCCGGCGACGCGTCGCATCACCGCTTCCAATGGGCCCCGCGCGAACCGCCAGGACCACAGCCACGCTGCGCCCGTGGCCAGCATCAGGAACAACAATGCCCACAGCAGCACCGACGCGAGCGACGCGCTGCCATCAAGCAGGCCCAGGCCTTCCAGCGTGCCCATGCCCAGCAGGATATGGCCGACGTACAGGGTCAGGGTCATGCGCCCGGCCGCGGTGAACGGTTCCAGCCAGTCACCCGGTCGTACACGCGTCAGCCACAGGCAGGCGGCAATGACACTGCAGGCCGCGCCCGCGCCTGTGAGTACGTAGGCCGGTCCCGGTGGCATCGGCTGCGTTCCCAGCCACGCCTGCCAGGGCGTTCCCTGCGCAAGCTGCTGCACGCCATGTCCAGCCACGATCAGCATCAGGCCCAGCACCAGCAGCGCGCGCTGGACCCGCGGTTGCGACAGTTGCAGCCGCGCCAGCAGCATGCCCAGCAGGAAGAAGCACAGCCACGGCAGCAGCGGATGGAACCCATTGAACAGCAGGTTGCGGGCCGCGCCCGGCCATTGCCACAGACCGGCGTATTCCAGCGTCTGCCAGTTCCATCCCTGGCTGTAGTCCCAGTGCAGCAACGCCCAGAACGAACAGGCCGCGATCCCCACGATGCTGGCCAGCAACACCCGCGGCGAGGCCCGCAGCCACAGCACGGCCAGCGCGAAATACACCGCGTAGTAATGCAGGATATCGGCCGGGAACAGCGTCAGGTTGAGCAGGCCCAGCACCAGCAGGAACAGTGCGCGCCGCCAGGTCTGCACACTGGCCGGCCACCAACCCTGCCGATGCGTGCCCAGTACCAGGCCCAACCCGGCCAGCGTAACGAACGTCGCCGAAGCCTTGCCTTCCAGAAAGTGGAAGACGCCTGCCAACCATCCGGCGCCCTCTGCCGGCACGGCCATCGCCAGGCGGAAGTTGACCAGCACCATGCCGGCCAAGGCCAGGTAACGCGCCAGATCAACGCCGTGCAGTCGCCGGTCGACGGCGCTCATGCGCGTGCGCCCAGCAGCAGCGCAAGCAGGCCGAGATCCAGCGATGCCTCATCGGTGCCCCCGGCTTCGCCCAGCCCTCGGCGCAGGGCATCGCTTTCGATGGCATCCAGCAGCACCTGTGCCTGCAGTGCCGGGGCCAGCACGGGGCGCCGACGTTCGCGCCGTGCCACCTGCTGCAGGGCTTCGGCCAGCGTCGCCTGCAATTGCCTGCGATTGGCCGCAAATGCCTCGGCCACGGCCGGATTGCGTGCGCTCTCGGCCAGCACTTCGACGGCGAGCGTTGCCCACTCCGGTTGCCGGCACAGTGCGTGGAAGTCCTGAAGGAAAACCAGCACCCGTGCGCGCTCGCCATCGGACGCGGCCAGTCGCTGCAGCAACGGTGCCAGTTCCTCGCCTTCGGCCACGGCCACCGCAAGGATGATCGCCTCCTTGCCCGGGAAGTGGTTGTAGAGATTGCCGAGGCTGACGCCGGCCGCCTGCGCGATGTCACGCATGCTGGTCTGGTGGAAGCCCTTCACGAGGAAACACTGCAGGGCGGCCTGCAGGATCTGCGCGATGCGTTGCCCGTTGCGGTCGGTTCGGTTCATGCCACAAATAGTGAACGAACGTTCGTCCATTTTTAAGGGCGCGCGCATCCGCTGGCAGGGCGCCGTTCAGCCCTGCCCTACGCTGCCCTGTGCGGTTTCAGAAGAACTCGTCGAGAAGACGGTAGAACGCCAGCCGCCGTTCGTCGGGCACAACGCCATAGCGCCGGAACAGCGGCGCGACCCAGCGCGTGTCGCCGAAGTTGTGGACCAGGCTGCGCGCGGCGAGCGCCAGATCCTGGTAGCGATCGGCCACACCCAGCCGGCCACAGTCGATGAAACCGCTGAAACGGGCTTCGGCTGCCAGCAGGTTCGGCAGGCAGGCGTCGCCGTGGCTGACCACCAGATCCTCGTGATTGGGCCGGGTAGCGCGCAGTTCGGCGAACACCTGCTGTGCGCTCTGCCCCAGGCGCTCGTCATCGAAGTCATCGGCGTCGACCAGGCCCGCCTCGACCCGTGCCTGCGCGGCCTGCAGGCGCGAGGCCAGCCGCTGGTCGAACGGACAGGCTGCCACCGGTATGGCATGCAGGCCCCGCAGCGCATCGGACAGCAGTTCCACCAGGCGCTGGGGCGGAAGCTCAGGCGACGAGGCCAGGTCGCGGCCGGGCAGCGCGCTCATCAGCAACCAGCGCCGGCCCGCTTCTTCGGCAGTGGCAATCACTGCAGGCGCCGGCTGCCCCTGGCCCTGCAGCCAACGCAGGCGGGCAATTTCATCGCCCAGCTCACTGAAGGCGTCGATCACTTCCGATTTCAGGAAGGCATCAGCCTGTCCCGGGCGATGCACACGGGCGACGTCTGCGCGCGATACGCCGATCGACTGTCGCTCGATGCGCGCATCGGCCAATGTTTCCCGCCACGCCCACGGCAGCGGCATGCCATCAGTGAAGGGATCGGGTGCTTCCATGGCGGGATGCTCCTGCTGCCGGTGACCCACGGATTCTCGCTCATCCTGCACGGACCCCGGCCAACAGCAGCGCGGAAAGGTACATGCCTGCGCCGAACACGCTGTGTGCCACCAGGCTGCGCAGCCGCGCCTTGCCAGGCGCCGGGGTCTTCGAAGCGGCAATGCCGGCGCCCATGCCCGGCTGCAGGATGAAGAACGGCGCGGCAACGCTGAGAATGCCGAAGGCCAGCGCCGGCCACAGGGTCGGTGCCTGCACCCAACCGTTCCCGACCACGGCCAGCAACACCGCGGCGAAGACCACACCGATCACGTAATGCGCGGTCCACCCCAGCGCGCGCTCGCCGGCCACCGGCAGCGAACGACCAATGCCCTCATGGCGGAAGCGCCCACGCCGCAGGTGGCCGAGCCAGCGGCCGACCATCGCAAAATCCAGCGACGGAATGCCGAGCAGCCTGCACTGCAGCAACGCCCACAGATCCATCAGCGCGGTCGCGCCCACGCCGATCACTACCGCATCGATCACCAATGTCGTCGCCCAGCCACTCATTCCGCCCACCTTCAATTATTTGCTTGAATGATAGAGCGATGCTAGCGTGCCCGGCATGAACGCTGCAACCGAGCTGCCACCGTCCCCGCTGGAAGCGCTGGCCGAGATCGCCCGCACCCTGGGCCACCCGCACCGCCTGGCCCTGCTGGAGCACATCGCCCAGGGCGAGCGTGCGGTCGAGCGCCTGGCCGAACTGAGCGGCCTGTCGGTGGCCAATACCTCCCAGCACCTGCAGCAGCTGCGTCGTGCCGGCCTGGTGCAGACCCGCCGTGACGGCAAGCGCATCCTCTACCGCAGCGCTGACGGCCCACTGGCCAACCTGCTGGCCGCGCTGCGCGACTATGCCGACCACCAGCGCAGCGAAATGCAGGGCGTCCTCACCGACAGCCTGCAGCGCCGCGATGCACTGGAAGGGCTGACCGTCGAGCAGCTGCTGGAGCAACGCGACAGCGTGGTACTGCTGGACGTGCGGCCGCGCGAGGAATTCGATCTGGGGCACCTGCCCGGCGCGCTGAACATTCCCGCTACGGAACTGCACGCGCGGATGGACGAACTGCCGCGCGCCGTCCACATTGTCGCGTACTGCCGCGGGCCCTACTGCGTGCTGTCCAACGATGCAGTGATGATGCTGCGCGAAGCCGGCCTCAGCGCGCAGCGACTGGCCGCCGGCTATCCCGAATGGAAGGCCGCAGGCCTGCAGGTTGAACTGCCCCGACACTGAGCGAACCGTTTGTCATGGATGATGCGATTTCCCCGTTGATCGATGCTGCCTGGCAACGCGTGTTCGCCGGCCAGCGCACGTTGCAGCAGGGGCCGCAGCTGCACCTGGCGTGCAGCGATGATGTCGATGAGGGTGAGGACGGCATGCTGTTACAGCCGGTCGCGGGCCCCGCCCGAGCGCTGTTGCGTCCTGCCCTGGCCGCTCGCCTGCAACTGCGTGCGCAACCGCACTGGACACTGGCGCAGCTGCAACAGCGCTTGCAGCAGCTCGGCCAGCATACGCACGGCGCGGATCGTGTCTTCTACTTCCCCACCGCAACACTCGCCGCCCTCGCCGAACACCCTGCCCCACCACATATCCGCCGCCTCGGCGCGACCGACGCGGCAGCGTTCAACGCGTTCCAGGCCACCGCCAGCGAGGACGATCTCGATGCCGCATGGGTCGAGCTGGATCACTGGCAGGTGTTCGGTGCCTTCGACGGCGAGCGCCTGGTCGCTGCGGGAAGCATGTACCCCTGGAGCCTGGATCCAGCCTTCGCCGATATGGGCGTACTGACCCTGCCCGAGGCCCGCGGTCGCGGTCACGCGCGACAGCTGGTACACGCCATGGCCGTGTCCGCGCGGGCGTCCGGGCTGCAGCCGCAATACCGTTGCCAGCTCGACAACACCGCCTCGATCATCACCGCCGGACGCAGCGGCCTGCGCGCGTTCGCCGATTGGGACACCATTCTGGCGGCCGACTGAGGCCGCCGCAGCACAACAAGGAAGCCACATGAAATTGATGGTCATCGGCGCCAGCAGGGGCCTCGGTCGAGCGTTCGTCGAAGGCCTGTGCAGTGCGGGCGACACCGTCATCGGCGTTTCGCGCAGCCGCCCGCACGACCTTGAATGCCCCGAGGGCGTCACCCTGCAGTGGATCGAAGCGGATCTGTCCCAGCCCACACTTGCTGCCAATCACATCGCAGCGCAGGCGCCGGCCGATCTGGATGTGCTCATCCACAACCTGGGCATCTGGGAAGAGACGGCCTTCAGCGACGAGTACGCCTTCCTCGACGAAAGCGATGCCGCGCTTGCCCAGCTGGTCGACGTCAACATCACCGCCACCCTGGTGCTGCTGCGGCGCCTGCTGCCGAGGGTACTGGGCGCAGCACGTCCACAGCTGGTGCTGACCGGCTCGACCTCGGCGCTGCCGCGCAGCGGCCGCCCGGAAGTGGCGTTCGGCGCATCCAAGTTCGCGCTCAACGGCATCGCCGATGCGCTGCGCGAAGGCTTCCGGGATCGGCGCCTGGCGGTAACCAGCCTGCAGCTGGGCTACCTCAACACCGACGATGCACTGTCAGTGCCGGTAGCGGACGCCGCAGCGCGCGGCGACGGCGAACTGGTGCCGGTCCATGATGTCGTGGCGATGGTACGCACCCTGCTGCAGCTGTCACCGTCCTCCTTCGTGCGCGAACTGGTGCTGCCCGCCATCGCCGACCCGCGCTACTGACCGCAGGGACCTTGGCCTGGCCCTTGGTGGCCGCACAGGCGCCTGTGGTTTACCCTGCTCGTCACTGGCCGTCGGTCACAGGCGGGAACCTGCTATGGATGCGCTTTCACGGGTCTCGGTCCAGGTCCTGGACAGCGCCCTGCCCAGCCTGCCGCTGTACCTGCTGCAGGCCACGGCGGTGATCGGCATGATCGGCGTGCTGCTGATCGCCACCCGTCGCGCCGGGCACGCCATTGAAGGACGGCGCCTGTATGTCGGCATAGCGCTGGGCCTGATCTACCTGTTCAACTCCTGGTTCGTGGCCCGTTACACCCAGGGTGTGGTCAAGCTGCACCTCGGCTTCGACATCCTGCTGGTCAGTGGCCTGCTCGGTGGCTGGCGCGGCGGCTTGGCCTGCCTGGCCGCCGCCCTGCTCGCCCGCTACCAGTTCGTCGGCACCCAGTTCTTCCTGCCTGCCAGCCTCGAGGCCGTGTTGCAGATGGTGGCCGGCGTCTGGCTGCGCAGGCGCCTGCACCCGCGCATGCTCAACGAACTCTCACCACGCATGATCCTGCAGGCGTGGTCCGTCCGTATCGGGATGACCGCCCTGGGCCTGGCGCTGGGTGTGGCGATCATTGGGGCCGATCAACTACCGGTGGCCGAACTGGCGATCCAGCGTGTGCTGGCACTGCCGGTCTCGCTGCTGGTACTCGGCGCAGTGTTCGCACTGGTCTACAACGATGCCCAGATCGATGCGCAGCGCCAGCGCGAACAGGCGTGGCTGCGCATCGATCCGATCAGCGGCCTGCCCAACATGCGTGCGCTCGGTGAACGCCTGCAGCGGTACTGGCGCGACAACGACGGCATCGGCAAGGCCTGCCTGATCGTGACCGAGATGGGCAACCTGCGCGATCTGCGCCTGCGCTACGGGCCATTGCAGGACAACGGCCTGTGGCAGCGCGATACACCGGCCGACGTCCACCGGTTGCTGCCATCGCTGGCGGTGGACGACGTGGAGGTCTACCAGTTCGGTGATGCCGCGCTGGCGATCCTGGTGCGCGGCATGACCTTGTCCGAACTGCGCATACAACCGCAGATCACCGAGCTGGCCAGCAACCTGGCCGATCGGGTCGGCCGCGATTGGCCTGGCTTCCGGCCGCTGTTCCGCTGTGCGGTGGTTGAATTGAAGCCCCCCGTTGATGCCGACGAAGGACATCTTCCGTTCCGCGCGATCACCGTGGCACTGAGCGCGATCGAATCCGGCGTCGTGTTCTTCGACGACCCGATCCAGCGCGACGGCGAGATCGACGCCCTGATCGAAGCCGCCCTCGAACGCTGGCTGCAGCAGGGCGACGCACCGCTGTGCTACCAGCCCAAGCATCGCCTGCAGGACCGCCAGCTGGTCGGCGCCGAAGCGCTGCTGCGCATGCGCGATGGCGAAGGCCGGCCGATTGCACCGATGCGGGTGATCTCGCTGCTGCGCCGGCAGGGCCGGCTGGCAGACCTGGAATGGGCCACGCTGCAGTCGGCGGTGCACTTCCTGCAGCACTGCCGGCAGGACGGCGCGGCGCTGACCATCGCAGTCAATGTGTCAGCCGAATCCCTGCGCCTGCCCGACTTCGGCCTGCGCCTGCAGGAACTGCTGCAGCTGCACGACATCCCCGGCGCGATGCTGCGGCTGGAAATCGTCGAGTGGACCGAGATCGTCGAGCGTGACCTGGTCGATGCCAACATCGCACAGCTGCTGGCGGCCGGAGTCACCCTGTCGCTGGATGATTTCGGCGCGGGCTATTCGACCCTGATCCTGCTTTCGCAGCTGGCCATCGCCGAGGTCAAGATCGAGCAGGCGTTGATCGCCACGCTGTCCGACGCCAAGTCGCAGTTGATCGTTCGCTTCATCGTCGAAGTCGCGCACCGCTGCGGCGCGATCGTGGTGGCCGAGGGGACCGAAACCCTGGCGCAGGAACAGCACCTGCGCGCGCTGGGCGTGGATGTCGGCCAGGGCTATCTGTACTCGGCCGCACTGCCGGCCGACGAGTTCCGTCGCTTCGCCGCCAGCTAGACCGCGTAGAAACCCAGGAACATGGCCACCGCCGATTCGGCGACGCGTGCGCGTTCCTGCGCGGTCAATGGTGGCTGCCCCATCGTCACCTGCGGCCAGAACGCGAAGCTCTTCACCAGCCCATGCAGCTGGTGGCCGGCGAATTCCGGATCAACCTCTCGCAACCGGCCATCGGCGATCGCTGCGCGGATCCACGCACTCTCGCCACTTTCCTTCTCGCCCATGCGGCAGACGATGGCCTGCGCCCGCTCCGGTGAGTGGATGACCTCGGCCATCGCCACCCGTGCCAGGTCGATGAAGTTGGCATCGCTGAGCAGTTCCAGCTTCTGGCCCAGCAACTGCAGCAGCTGCGCCTGCAACGGCTGGTCCGCGCGATACGGCAGTGCGTCGCTGGCCACGCTGCGTTCCCACAGCTCCTCAAGGATCATAGAAAACAGCGCTTCCTTGCTCGGGAAGTGGTTGTAGACGGTGCGCTTGGAGACCCCGGCCACCTCGGCGATGCGGTCCATGCTGGTCGCCTCGTAGCCCGATGCACGGAACTCCTCCACCGCCGCGCGCACGATGGCCTCGCGTTTGCGGTCGGTCAGGCGTTGTGGGGCACGGGGCATGGCGGAAACCGGATAGCTGAACGGACGCCACCATTTTACACCCAGTAGTGTACTTTTGAAAAATGTGAAACTACACTGTGCAGTGTACCCAGCGGACGTCCCCCATGAAGCGCCTGCTCCTTGTCCTCCTGCTTGGAATCCTCGCCGTGACCGCCTACACCTTCTGCAAGTCCTGGTCCCTCCCCGACTTCCCCGATTCGCCGCAGTACCGCGACGGCAAGTTCCGCAATGCCCTGCCCCGTCCGGCGATGGGCCTGCGCGACGGTGCGGAGATCTGGTGGACGTTCCTGTTCAACAAGCCCAAGGGGACCGTGCCCGCCCACCCGATTCCGGTGAAGCCGCTGGATCGCGCCTCCCTGGATGCTGCGCCGGATCGCAGCCTGTTCCGGCTTGGGCACTCCACGATCCTGCTGAAGCTGCGTGGCCAGTACTGGCTGACCGACCCGGTGTTCTCCGAGCGCGCCTCACCGGTGCAGTGGATGGGGCCGGCGCGCTTCCACGCACCGCCGATCAGCATCGACGAACTGCCGCCCATCGCCGGCGTGATCCTCTCGCACAACCACTATGACCATCTCGACCGTGCCGCGGTAATGCAGCTGGCCGGCAAGACCGCGCGCTTCATCGCACCGCTCGGCGTCGGCGACCAGCTGATTGCATGGGGTGTGGACGCCAGCAAGGTGGAACAGCTGGACTGGTGGCAGTCGACTGAAGCCAGTGGCCTGCGCTTGACCGCGACCCCGGGCCAGCACTTCTCCGGCCGCGGGCTGGGTGACAGCGACCGCAGCCTGTGGGCGTCATGGGTGATCCAGGACGGCGACTTCCGCATCTTCTTCAGCGGCGACACCGGCTACTTCGATGGCTTCAAGGCCATCGGCGAGAAGTACGGACCGTTCGACCTGACCATGATCGAGACCGGCGCCTACGATCCGCGCTGGGCGTTCGTGCACATGCAGCCGGAACAGACCCTGCAGGCGCACCTGGACCTGCGCGGCAAGTGGCTGCTGCCGATCCATAACGGCACCTTCGACCTGGCCCTGCACGCATGGCAGCAGCCGTTCGAGCGCATCACTGCATTGGCCGCCGCAAAGAATGTGCCGGTGGCCACGCCGATGATGGGCGAAGCACTGGACATGCAGGCGCCGCAGGCGGGTACGCGATGGTGGGAGACGGTGGAGCTTTAGCGGGGGATGCCGTTTGACCTGCCGGAAGCCATGTAGAGCCGAGCCATGCTCGGCTGCGTCAACCACGGAAGCGGCCTGCGGCGCTGCAGTGCGTCATGTAACCGATTACATCCCTTGCTAGCGTAGCGCTCGCCCGATTCCGGTCGAACCTGCGAGGCAGTCCGTAATGACGTTGCGCGCCGAACGCTCCAAGGTCTCCCGCTCAGCTATCCCATGGCGATCTGCCGCCGCCCTGCTGTTGGCCGCCCTGGCCTCCAGCGCACAGGCACAGACCCTCCCCCCGCGCAGCCAATGGCAGGCCAGCAGTTCCTCGCAGCAGGTACCGGCGATGGCGATCGGCCACCTGATCGACGGCGACCCGAAGACCGTGACCGGCGGCGCCTTCAGCCCCGGCCACTGGTTCCAGATCGATCTGGGCGCGCCCACCCTGCTGGCCGGCGCGCGCCTCACCTGGGATGTCTCCAACCCGGAAGGCTATTCGCTGCAGACCTCACTGGATGGCAGGCAGTGGCAGACCGCGTACACGATGGCCGATTCGCTAGGCGACGTGGAAACGCTGTACTTCGCGCCGCGGCAGGCACGCTACCTGCGGCTGGCCAGCCCGCAGCGCACCTCCGATTGGGGCGTGTCGATCTTCGAGATGGAGCCACTGGACAGCACGCTCAGCGCACGCATCAGCGGTATCGATGCAACGCAGGCAGCGGTGCTCTGGCAAGGCGGCGGCACCGTCGCGATGCCGGCCGGGGCAAATGGATCCCATACGTTCGAGATCACGCTGCCGCGGGCCCAATCAACGGCTGGCCTGGTCGTCGACTGGCCGATGGCGCGCGCGGCGCCGCGCGACTGCAGGTGCAGGATGCACAGGGCCGTTGGCAGGACCTCGCACACGATGCACAAGCGGCCAATCATCGACAAAGCTGGCTGGCCGCCACTGCAGCACAACCCTTACGTACATTCCGCCTGAGCGTGGACGGCGCTGCACCGCAGATCGCGCGCCTGCGCCTGCTCGGCCCGAAAGCCGTGATGACGCCGATGAAGCGCTACCAGATCGCTGCCAGCGGCGCGCAGCGCGCGTTGTTCCCGGCGTCGCTGCAGATGCAGCAGACCTATTGGACCGCAGTGGGCGTGCATGCGGGCCGGCAGAAGTCGATCTTCGACGAATACGGCAATCTGGAAGCCTTCAAGGGCGCGCCACTGGTGCAGCCGATCTGGCGAAGTGCTGACGGCCGCGCCGCTGGCGCGGCAGGACAGCCGATACAGCACGCGCTGCGGGATGGCTGGAAGCCGATGCCCTCCGCTACGTGGTCACCGCAGCCCGGGCTGGAGTTGCGCAGCGAGGTATTCGCCATCGAGCGCAACGGACAGCCGGTAACGTTCCTGCGTCATCGCCTGCACAACACCGGAAAAACCCGGATCGACGGCACGCTCAGCCTGGTCGTGCGCCCGATGCAGATGAACCCGCCATGGCAGAACGGCGGGCTGTCGCCGATCCGCGATGTGGCCATCGACAGGCAATCCGTGCGCATCAATGGCCGCACGCTGCTGCAGTCGCTCACGCCAGTGGCTGCGTCCGGCGCGGCGCCGTTCGGCAGGGATGGCGCCACGGAAATCACCGCGGACATCGCTGCCGGCCAACTGCCTTCCGCGCAACAGGCGCATGATGACCAGGGTCTTGCCTCGGCTGCGTTGGACTACCGCGTCTCGTTGGCGCCGGGAACCAGCGATGCCATCGTGGTCGCGTTCCCGTTGGGCACCGCCGCCGCGGATGCCAATGGCGTGCTGCCCGAAGCGCCTGCGCTGGATCTGGCCACGCTTCCCCGCGATGCCAATGCGGCGTTCGATTCACTGGCCACGCAGGCGTCCGCGGACTGGCAGGCACGGCTGGGCCAGGTCGGCCTGCGCCTGCCCGACCCATCACTGGTGGACATGCTGCGCGCGCAGGCCGCCTACATGCTGATCAACCAGACCGGCCCGGCGATGCAGCCCGGCCCGCGCAACTACAACCGCTCCTTCATCCGCGACGGCATGGCCACCTCGGCCGTGCTGCTGCGCATGGGCGGGGCCAAGGTCGCGCGCGACTACCTGGCCTGGTACAGCGAACACGGCGTACATGCCAACGGCCTGGTCTCGCCGATCCTCAATGACGATGGCAGCGTCAACACCGGCTTCGGTTCGGACATCGAGTACGACAGCCAGGGCCAGTACGTGGCGCTGGTCGCCGACGTTGCACGGCTGGATGGCGGACCCGAGTCGGTGCGTGACTACCTGCCGAAGGTAAAGGCCGCGCTGCACTTCCTGCAGGAACTGCGCGAGCGCACGCTGGTGCCCGGTTACAAGGCTGACCAGCCTGCCCCGGAACGCTTTGCGGGCATCCTTGCACCATCGATCAGCCATGAGGGCTATCCATCACCCACCCACAGCTATTGGGATGACTACTGGGGCCTGAAGGGGTGGCATGACGGCGCGTGGCTGGCCGAGGCGCTGGGCGACCACGAAACCGCCCGTTGGGCGCGCGAGCAGTACAAAGCGCTGTACGACGCATTGCGTGCCTCGATCCGCGCAACGATGGCGTGGAAGGGCATCGACTTCATTCCGTCATCGGCCGATCTTGGCGATGGTGACCCCACGGGCGTGTCGATCGCCCTGGACCCGACCGGCGCGCAGAGCGTGTTGCCGGCAGATGCGTTGCGGACCACCTACGCCCGCTACCTGGAAGACGTGCGCAAGCGCAGCCAGCCCGGTGCGCTGTATGCCTACACGCCGTACGAGATCCGCAACGTGCTGAGCTATGTGCACCTGGGCCAGCCAGACGTGGCTGACGAGCTGCTGCAGGGCCTGCTTCATGACCGGCGCCCGCTTGAATGGCAGGTGCTGGCCGAAGTAGTGCATTCACGGCTGCGCTTCCCGCGCTACCTCGGCGACATGCCACATACCTGGATCGGCGCCGAATACGGCCGCACCCTGTTCGGCATGCTGATGCGCGAAGACGATGATGCGCTCTCGCTGCTGCCGGGCACACCGCCCTCGTGGGTGGCGGGGGATGGATTGGCGGTGGAACGCCTGCCGACGGCGTATGGCACATTGCAGATGCAGGCGCGGCAGCGCGACGGGGTGCTGAGGGTGGGGCTTGGCAAAGGGCTGCGCGGCGGAACGGCGGTGAAGGTCTGGTGGCCGGCGCGCACGATGCCGAAGACGGTGCGTGTGGACGGACGCAGCGTTTCCGACTTCGACGCCGAGGGCGTGCGCCTGGCGAAACCGTTCAGAACGCTGGAGGCGCGTTGGTAAAGCAGCCGAGCATGGCTCGGCTCTACAAAAGCGGAGGTCGCGCCGGGCCACGCCCGGTGTCATTGCAACGTCGGCAATCCCGGCGGGTTGGTCTGCGACTGCGGCACGGCTTCCTCGGCCACGTTCCACCGTTTCAGCGCCTGCGCGTAGGTGCCACTGGCGATCTGGGTGTTCAGCGCCTGCGTCACTGCATCAGCCAGGCCGCTGCCCTTGCGCGTGGTCACCGAGATCGCCGCAGCGTTCGGCCAGCCACCGGGGAACAGGCCTACGCGCCGCACCTTACCGTCGCGTGCGGAATAGGCGCCGGTGGCGTTGGGCTCGAACGACACATCGGCACGGCCGGTGATCACCGCCAGCCGCCCGACCACGGCGTCATCGAAGTACTGGTACTCCACCGGTTTCAATCCCGCCGCGATGTTCTGCTGGTCCCACTGCCGCAGGATCTGGTCCTGGTTGGTGCTGGCACCCACCACGACCTTCAGCCCGGCCACATCGGCCGGCTTCTCGATCTTCTGGATCGGCCCGTCTGCGCGCGTGTAGATGCCCAGCAGGTCGAAACGGTAGCTGGAGAAATCGAACTTCTTCTTGCGCTCTTCGGTAACCGTCACGTTCGACAGCACCGCATCGTACTTGCCTGATTCCAGACCCAGCGGCCAGTCGGCCCAGGCCACCGGCACGATCACCAGCTTCAGGCCCAGCGCATCGGCGATCAGGCGCGCGATGTCGGGCTCGATGCCCACAACGTCCTTGCTGTCGGCCCCGTAGTCGGCCAGCGGCAGCTGCCCTGGATGGGTGGCCACGGTGAACGACCCGGGCGTGACGAAGCGATACCCCTTGGGGATCAATGACTGCGCCTCTGGATCGAACGTGCCTTTCAACACCGCCGTGTTCGCACCGGCCAGGCTGGTCGCGGCCACGGTGCCGGCATCCGGTGCCTGCCGCACGCGCGAATAGACGATACCGGCGATGCCGATGACCAGCACGCCCACGATGAACAGGGTGCTGCGTGAGGGACGACGCGGTGCTGCAGGGCTCATGGTGTTCCTTTCTCGGTTACAGGGTCTTGGCCAGGAAATCGGCGGTGCGCTGCTGGCGCGGGCGTTCGAACAGCACCTCGGGCGTGCCCTGCTCGATCACCCGGCCCTGGTCCATCATCACCACGTGATCGGCTACGCGGCGGGCGAAGCTCAGCTCATGGGTGACGATCACCAGCGTAGTGCCGGAGCGGGCCAGCTCCTCGATCACGCTCAGCACCTCGGCTACCAGCTCCGGGTCCAGCGCCGAGGTCGGTTCGTCGAACAGCAGCACCTTGGGCTGCAGGGCCAGCGCGCGGGCAATCGCGATGCGCTGCTGCTGGCCACCGGACAGCTGGCGCGGGAAGGCATCGGCCTTGTCGGCCAGGCCGACCCGTTCCAGCAGCGTGCGCGCCTGCTGCTCGGCCTGCGCGCGCGGCACGCCACGCACCGCGATCGGTGCCTCGATGATGTTCTCCAGCGCGGTCAGGTGCGGGAACAGGTTGAAGCCCTGGAACACCATGCCCACTTCTGCACGGCGGCGTCGGATCTCGCGCTCGGGCAGCTCGTACAGGGTGTCGCCCTCGCGGCGGTAGCCGATCAGCTGGCCGCCGACAGTCACGTAACCGCCGTCGGCGCGTTCCAGGTGGTTGATCAGCCGCAGCAGCGTGGACTTGCCGGCGCCCGAAGGGCCGATCAGCACGGTCACGCTGCCGGCGCGCAGGTCCAGGTTCACGTCTTCCAGCACCGGCTGGTCGCCAAACACCTTGCCTACGCCATGCAGCGACACCGCCGCGCCCTCGCCCGCTTCAACCTGGGTGGCGATACGCGGGCGGCTTGCTACGCGCGGTGCGGCTTCGCCCTGCACACGCGGGGGCGATGACACCCGCGACACCGAGCGCTCGCGCTGCAGCTGGCCGCGCGCGAAGCGTTGCTCCACGCGCCGCTGCAACAGCGACAGCACGGTAAGGATCACCAGGTACCAGACGGTGGCCACCATCAGCAGCGGCACCACTTCCAGGTTGCGGCGGTAGATCACCTGCACGGTGTAGAACAGCTCCGGCAGCGCCAGCACGTAGACCACCGAGGTGCTCTTGGCCAGGCCGATCACATCGTTGAACGCGGCCGGCAGGATCGAACGCATCGCCTGCGGCAGGATGATGCGGCGCACCTGGCGGCCACGCGGCAGGCCAAGTGCCGCTGCCGCCTCGTACTGGCCATGGTCGACCGAGAGGATGCCACCACGGATCACTTCGGCCGAGAACGCGGCCTGATTCAAGGTGAGGCCCAGCACTGCGGCGGTGAACACGCCGATCAGCTGCGTGGTCGGGTACGAGAACAGGCTGATGCCGGTGAACGGCACGCCCAGTTCGATGGTGCTGTACAGGTAGCCCAGGTTGTTCAGCAGCAGCAACAGCACCAGCAGCGGGATCGAACGGAACAGCCATACATAGCCCCACGACACCGCCGACAGCAGCGGCGAGCCGGACACGCGGGCCAGCGCCAGCAAGGTACCCAGTGCGAAGCCGAGGCCGGTACCGAGCGCGGTCAGCAGCAGCGTGCGACCCAGGCCTTCCAGTACAGGCCGTGCGAAGAACCACTCGGCGAACGTGCCCCAGCCCCAGCGCGGATTGCCCAGCACGGATTGCAGCCCGATCAGGATCAGCGCCAGTGCCAGCACCGTGCCGAAGACCTGCAGCGGATGCCGGGCCGGCACGATCTTCAGCGCCGGTGCTGGCGCGGGGGGTGCGGCAATGCCATCCAGCGCAGTCGAAGGCGTGCTCATGCGTGGGCTCCGTGCAACACGGTCTTCGACGGCGAAAGCACTGGCGCCGGCGCACGTAGATGCTTCTCGAACGGCAGATGCGCGATGGTTTCCGGGTCGGCCTGCAGGTCGAACAGCGCGGTATAGCCGTGGCTGAGGTACAGGCCGACGGCTTCAGGCTGGCGGAAGCCGGTGGTCAGGAACACCCGCCGGTACCCTTGCCGCGCCGCCTGGTCTTCCAGTTCCTGAAGCACGCGACGCGCGATGCCCTGCCTGCGCAGCCCGGGCAGCGTCCAGATGCGTTTGAATTCGGCGGTGTCCGGATCGCGGTGCGGCATGAAGGCGCCGCCGGAGATCGCCACACCATCGCGCAGCAGCAGCACGAACGCGCCTACCGGCGCCGCGAAGGCCTGCGCCGGATAGCGTTGC
This sequence comes from Stenotrophomonas sp. CASM110, assembly GCF_049384345.1. Taxonomy (NCBI): domain Bacteria; kingdom Pseudomonadati; phylum Pseudomonadota; class Gammaproteobacteria; order Lysobacterales; family Lysobacteraceae; genus Stenotrophomonas; species Stenotrophomonas sp. CASM110. The sequence goes on along the minus strand of NZ_JBMRGI010000013.1, from coordinate 58,017 downwards.
AGCTCCTCGCGGGCGCTGCCGCCGATGCGTCGGCGCACGTCGGCGTAGCGGCTGTCGTACTCCTGCTCCAGGCCATCGAACAGCGGCCGCGCCAATGGATCATCCACCGAGGTATAGAGGAAGCGTTCGTTGCTGCTCATGCCACGTCCTTCACCAGATAGTCTTCGGCCAGTCGCGCCCACAGGCTGGCGGCCGGTGCGATGGCCGCGTCGTTGAACACATAGCGCGGGCTGTGCAACGGCGCGCTGTCGCCGTTGCCGACGAACACGAAACTCCCGGGCCGCGCCTGCAACAGGAAAGCGAAGTCCTCGCTGGCGGTGCGCGGCGCGAACTCCGGCACCACCTGTTCGTGGCCGAAGCCCTGCACGGCCACGTCGCGGATGTAGGCGGTCTGCTGCGGGTGGTTGATCACGCTGGGGAAGCCACGCGGGAACTCGATTTCGGCGCGTGCCCCGAAAGCGGCAGCGGTCTGCTCGGCAATCCCGGTCACCCGGCGGCGCAGCGTGTCGCGCACCTCGGGCAGGTAGGCGCGCACGGTCAGCTTCAGCTCGACCACGTCCGGAATCACATTGGCGGCCTGCCCACCGTGGATCGAACCGACGGTGACCACGCCCATCTGCCGCGGGTCGACATTGCGCGACACCACACTCTGCAATGAAGTGATGATGTGCGCGGCGACCAGGATCGGGTCCACGCTGCCCTGCGGCTCGGCACCGTGGCCGCCCTTGCCGATCACCTTCAGCCGCGCCCAGTCGACCGACGCCATCGCCGGGCCGTCGACGAAGCCGAAGTGGCCGACCGGTACGCCGGGCCAGTTGTGCAGCCCATAGATCGCATCCACCGGGAAGCGCTCGAACAGGCCGTCGGCAATCATCTTCGATGCACCCGAGCCGGTTTCCTCGGCTGGCTGGAACACCAGCTGCAAGGTGCCGTCGATAGTGCCGTGATGGGCCAGGTAATGCGCGGCGGACAACAGGATGGCGGTGTGACCATCATGGCCGCAGGCATGCATCAGGCCGTCGGTCTGGCTGGCGTAGGCCAGCCCCGAGTCTTCGTGGATCGGCAAGGCATCGATGTCCGCACGCAGCCCCAGCCGACGGCCGCCCTGCCCACGCTGCAACGTGCCGACCACGCCGGTGCCGCCAAGACCGGTGGTCACCTCATAGCCCCACTGCTGCAGCAACTCGGCCACACGGGCGCTGGTGCGGTGCTCCTCGAAGGCCAGCTCCGGGTGGCGGTGCAGGTCATGGCGGATCGCGATGGTGGCCTCGGCGCGTGCCGCGATCTCGGGCAATACGCCCGTCGTTTGGGAATCCCGCCGGGCATGGCCCGGTGCTACCGCAGTGTCTCCGCGCATTGCCCTACCCCGCCTTCCGCGCCGGCTCGGCATCGGTCGAATGACGGCTGGCCTTGTACGGCAGGCCCAGATGTTCGCGCAGGGTCTGCCCCTCCAGCTCGCGCTGGTGGTAGCCGCGCGCCTGCAGGATCGGCAGCACCTGGGTCACGAAATCGTCCAGGCCTTCGCGCTGTGCCGCAAAACCGAGGATGAAGCCGTCGCTGGCACCGGCATCGAACCAGCGGATCAGCTCATCGGCCACGCGCTCCGGCGTACCGATGAAGTTCGGTCGTGGGCTCACGGCTTCCAATGCCACCTGGCGCAGGCTCAGCCCCTTCTCCCGCGCATCCTGCTTGATGCGGTCGGTGGCGGAACGGAACGAGTTGCTGCCGATCTCACCCAGGTCCGGGAAGGGAGCATCCGGATCGTACTGGCTGAAATCGTGGTGGTCGAAGAAGCGTCCCAGGTAGGCCAGTGCATCCTCCAGCGTGGCCAGTGCGGCGATTGCCTGGTACTTGGCTTCGGCCTCTTCGACAGTACGGCCGACGATGGGGCCGATGCCCGGGAAGATCTTCACGTCGTTTCCGCTGCGGCCATGCGCGATCGCCGAGTTCTTCACCTTCTGGGTGAACGCGCGGGTTTCTTCCAGCGATGGCGAATGGGTGAACACCGCATCGGCGTACTTGCCGGCCAGCGCGATGCCATCGTCGGACGAACCGGCCTGGAAGATCACCGGCTGGCCCTGTGGCGAACGCTGGATGTTGAGCGGGCCTTCCACCTGGAAGAAGCGGCCCTTGTGGTCGAGGCGGCGGAACTTTTCCGGCGCGAAGAACGTACCGCTGTCGCGCTCGCGCACGAAGGCATCGTCATCCCAGGAATCCCACAGCCCCTGCACCACCTCCAGGTACTCGTCGGCGATCTGGTAGCGCAGTGCATGCTCGGGATGTGGGCGGCCATAATTGCGACCCGAGCCCTCCAACGGCGACGTCACCACGTTCCAGCCGGCGCGGCCGCCGCTGAGCAGATCCAGCGAGGCGAACTGGCGGGCGACGGTGAACGGATCGCTGTAGGACGTCGACAGCGTACCGGCCAGGCCGATCTTCTTCGTGGCCGTGGCCAGCGCCGACAGCAGCGAGATCGGCTCGAAGCGGTTGAGGAAATGCGGGATCGACTTCTCGTTGATGTACAGGCCGTCGGCCACGAAGCCGAAGGCGATGCCGTTGTCTTCGGCGGTGCGCGCGATGTCGATGTAGAACTGCAGGTTGACGCTGGCATCGGCCGGGTTGGACGGGTGCTTCCAGGCATGCATGTGGCTGCCGGGGCCCTGCAGCATGATGCCGAACGGAATGTGGCGCGGGGTCGTGCTCATGGGAAACGCTCCTGCAGGTCAGGCCACCGCCGCGCGCGGCGCGGGCGACAGCAGTTCAAGGGATGTCAGGCGTGCGTCGAGGTCGGCCACCGGCGCATCGAGGATGAACTCGCCCACGCCGAAGCGCCGGTGCAGCGCGTCCAGTTCGCCGCGCACGTGCTGCGCATCGCCGGACAGCACGCTGGGGCGCGTTTCCTCAATGCGGAAGTCGGCCACCCCCACCTGGCGCGCGTACTCGGCAGCTGCCTCGGCGCTGGGCAGGTTCACCGCCTGCCCGGGACCGAGGTGCAGCTTGTAGACGCGCAGCGCACCGATGTGACGCGCTGCGGCTTCCGCAGTCGGTGCGGCGAAGGCCACCGTGGCCAGCAGCGGTGGCTGCGAGGCGACGCTGCGATAGGCGTCGAACGCGGCCTCGATGTGCTTCGGGTCACCATCGAAGTGCGCGGCGTAGACGAAGCGCCAGCCCAGTTCGGCCGCCTGCTTTGCGCTCTGTGGACTTGCGCCGAGCAGGAAACGCTCCGGCGCCTGCTGCGGAACCGGCCGCGCCAGCGCCTCGCTTTCGGCGCCGGCCAGATAACCCTCCAGGTCGCGCAGTTGCTGGTCGAAATCAGCGAACGGCGGACGCCCGGCTGCCAGCGCGGCAGTCGAGGCCGGCAGGCCGCCGGGGGCCTTGCCCACGCCCAGATCCACGCGCCCCGGCGCCAGCGCCGCCAGCAGGTTGAAGTTCTCCGCCACCTTGTACGGCGCGTAGTGGCGCAGCATCACCCCGCCACTGCCGATGCGGATGCGCCGGGTCTGCGCCAGCACCCAGGCCGCCAGCACTTCCGGTGCAGGGCTGGCCAACGTCGGTGCGGCATGGTGCTCGGCAAACCAGTAGCGGTGATAGCCCAGCTGTTCGGCGCGCTGCGCCAGCTGCAGGCTGTTGCGCAGCGCCTGCTCCGGCGAAGCGCCCTCGGCTACCGGGCTCTTGTCCAGCACGCTGATCTGATAGCTCACGGTCGCGTCCTCGCTCAGGGGTGGGCCACGGGAATGCCGAGCAATCCGTTCAGTGCGGCCAGGATCGGTTCGGCACCGGAGATGTACTGCCGGTCCTGGTGCGCGCCACTGGCCAGGTCGCTGCGTACGCCCTGCGGCAGCACCAGCTTGGGCAACGACTGGTCCTGCTCGCCGATCTCGGCGATCACCTCGCGGCGCGGCCGCGCGAAGCCGATGCGACGTACGTCCAGCTGCGCATCAAGGCCGTCGATGCTCGACAGTGCACCTTCCAGCAACAGGCTGTGCCGGCAGAAGAAGCGCTGGCCGGGAATCTGTCCGTCCTCGAACTCACGGTCGAGCAGGAACAGGATGGGTTTGCTTGCTGCGTCGAGCGTCACTGGGGGGTCCTCATCTGGGCCGGCAATGCGATGCCGCGTCGATATCGATGCTAGAGATGCCGGCGGCTGCGGCAGCGACGCCTGGCGACAATCGGCGGTCAGATCCGGCCATGCAGATGCGGCGTGGCCATAAGCAAAGCGCCGCCGGTTATGGCGTCAGGCGATGCGTCGCAGCGGCGCCGCTACCGCCAGCGCCTGCGTCGCCAGGTGGCCGGCCGCACGTTCGGCTGCCAGCGCGATGCGTGCCTGCAAGGCAGCACTGTTGATGTGCTCGCCGTCGAAGTCGGCAGGCGTGGCATACACCCCGATCGGCAGCGTGTGCGCCTGCAGGAAACTGAACAACGGCCGCAACTGGTGGTCGATCACCAGCGCATGGCGCTCGCTGCCACCGGTCGCTGCCAGCAGCACCGGCGTATCCACCAGCGCCTCCAGCCCGACGAAGTCGACCAGGTGCTTGAACAACCCGGGATACGAGCCGCGATAGACCGGCGCGGCCACCACCAGCAGCTCTGCGGCCTCGATGCTCTGCAGCGCCTGCTCCACCTCCGGCCCCGCCTCATCGCGGGACAACGACTGGCCCAGCGAGCGCGCGATCGGCGCCAGCTCCACCAGCTCCACGCTGGCATGCACGCGTTGCTGCAGCGACGCCAGCAGATGCCGCACCAGCAGCAACGTGCGCGATGCCGCCGAACTGGTCGGCGACCCCACCAATGCAACCACCTTCAATGCAGAAGACATGAACTGCTCCTCGATAATGCCGAACTACCTCCGGCCGTCCTTCGTCTTTTGTAGAGCCGAGCCATGCTCGGCTGCTTCCCGCCTTTGTAGAGCCGAGCCATGCTCGGCTGCCCCAGATCAGAACCGGTAACTGATCCGCCCATACCAATACGCCCCGACGTTGCCCAACACGTCGCCGTTGTCCCAGGTCGTCTCGATGCTGGCCACATCGGTAGCACTGCGCGCGTACTCCGGCACCTTGCGCGTGCGCTTGTCGAACACATTGTTGATCCCCAGCGCCGCGCTCCAGCCCGCCCCCAGCTCCACGCCGCCGGACAGGTTGGTCACCAGCACCGGCGGCTGCTTGTACTCCACGCCGTTGTTCAGGCGCTTGATCGGGCCGTAGTAGGTGAAATCGACGTTCGAGCGCCAGCGCCCGTTCTGCCAGCCCAGCCCGGCTACCTGGGTGTAGCTGGGCGTGCGGAAGCGCAGCGCGTATTCGCTGCTCTTGGTCAGCAGGTTGATGTTCGGCAGCCCCTGCAGCGCCGCCGGAATGTCGCTCACCTTCTGGATGGTGGTACGGCCGACGTTGGCCGCGTAGCTCCAGCGCAGCTTGCCCCACGCAGTGTCCTGGTTGGCTTCCAGGGTCAGCTCGACACCGCGCGTGCGGGTATTGCCCACATTGGTGAAGTAGCTGGCGTAGAACGCATCACCCGGCAGGATGCTGATGCCGGCGGAACCCAGCAGCGCATCGATGGTGTTCTTCTGCGCCGCGCTCAGCACCGTACCGCTGTTGTCGGTGATGCGCGCCGGATCCTGCGCGTTGTAGCCGATCTGGCTGGACTGGCCCAGCTGGCCACGGATGTCGATCTGGTACGCATCCACGGCCAGATGGAATGCAGGGCTCGGGTCCCAGGTCACGCCCAGGCTGTAGTTGGTGGCTTTCTCGGGCTTCAGCGGCGTGGCACCCAGCGCAACCGCCGCCGGCGAAGACACCTGTGCCACCAGCGTGGTCCCGCACGGGCAGCTGCCCGTGGCCTGGTAGAACTGTGCGCCCAGGCTGGGCGCATGGAAGCCGTTGCTGACCGTCGCGCGTACACCCAACGCGTCGGTGAAGTCGAAGCGCGTGGTCAGGCGGCCAGTGGAGACACTGCCGAAGTCGGAATGGTCTTCCCAGCGCGCGGCCGCATCCAGATACCAGCGCGAGGTGATGTTGCTGGCCGCGCCCACATAGACCGCCTTGCTGTTGCGCGTCGCCTTCACCGCATCGGCGGTGGAGTAGCCCACGAACGCCGCGGCACCGAAGCCGGTGTACGACTCCCACTGCCCGGCCGCGCGTTCGTACTGTTCGTGCTGGTACTCGGCGCCTGCGCTCACTTCCAGCGGCGACGCAAAGGCGGCCACCTCGAAGCCACGGCGCAGGTCGAGGTTGGCGATCCCCTGCTGGTAGTCCAGCTTGCCGTCATAGAAGTCAGTGGGCGAACCGGGATACGGCAGCGAGTAGTTCACCGAATTGCGGGTATAGGTGCGCACCGTGCTGCGGTTGCCGGTCAGGCTGGCGTCGTAATCCCAGCCCGCGATCTGCCCCTTCACGCCCGCAGTGCCGGTGTACTGCTTTTCCTTGGTCTCCAGCACCGGCAGGAAGCCATCGGGAAACACGCTCAGCACGCCGGGTGCCTTGTAGGTGGTGAAGATGGTCGCCGGCAGGCGGAAGTTCTGGATCGCCTGCGCGGTGCGGTCACTGGCCGTGGCGTTGGCGTAGAACTGCGCGCTCTCGCCCAGGCCATGGCCGGCATTCACTGCGAAAGCCTTCAACGCGTACGACGGCGAACTGAGGATGGTGTTGGCCTCGGCATCGCGGTTGGCCTCGGCCGGGTTCGGCGATGCACCCGTCGGCAAGCGATTGTTCGGGCGCAGTGCGACCCGGTTGCCGTTGGCATCTACTGCCGGATAGCTCAGGTAGCCATCGATGTAGCGACGGGTGCGGATCGCGTGGTGCTGCCGCGTGTTCTCGCCGGACAGGTTGACGAAGCCATCCTGGCCCCACGGCAGCCCGACATTGGCGCGCACGCTGGTACGCGAACCATCACCATCGATGCTCTGCCCGCTCTCCACCGACACATCGCCACCGTGCGCCTGCGATTTCAGGATCACGTTGACCACGCCGGTGATCGCGTCCGAGCCATAGATGGCCGACGCACCATCGCGCAGCACCTCCACGTGGTCGATGGCCGAGACCGGAATCAACGCCAGGTCTGCCCAGGCGTGGCCCGGAAAGCCACCACCGTTTGCGCCACTCACGTAAGCGCTGGCATTGCGGCGCTTGCCGTTCACCAGCACCAGCGTGTAGCCCGGTGACAGGTTGCGCAGCTGGTAGCCACGGATCAGGCTCTCCTGGTCGCTCTGGTAGCCGCCGATCTGGCTCAGCGACGGCAGGCTGCGCTGCAGCGCTTCCAGCAGGTTGCCCTGCCCGGTGGCGGCGAGGTCCTCTGCAGAGATCACATCGATGGGCGTGGAACTGTTCTTCACCGTGCGCGTGCTGGTGCGTGAGCCGGTGACCACCACCGCATCCAGCGTGGACGCGGCCACGTTGGCCGTCGCGGCGGTGGCAGCAGGATCTGCGTCTGCTTCAGCCGCATGGCTGGGCGAGGCGGCAAGGATGGCTGTGATCAGAACAGCGAGAGTGCTCAGGACAGGGGCGTGGGCGGCAGGCATGGGGGCTCGTGGGGGTGGGCCGGAAACACGCTTCCATTCAAGGGCCTGTTCACCTGGTGCGACAGGCGCGATCGCGTCACCCAGCCGTAACATCCGGCCACCCACATGACCGCTGGTAATGACGTTAGGCGGCGCACACGCACGGGGTCCCCCACGGAGTCGGATCCCTTTCCATAGGAAAGGGCTCTGACCCCACGCACGCCTCCCCACCACGGGGTCAGAGCCCTTCCTGCGGAAGGGATCCGACCCCGGTTCCCATATGCCCGCCCGGCATCACCTCATGCCCGCGCATCACGCAACGCCACGCACCGCCACCCGTAGCATCAGGCCATGCCCAGCCCACCCGCCGATCCCACCGCGCCGCTCGTTGCCATCGTCGCCTGCCACGGCCAGGGGCTGTTCGAATTCGGCTGCGCGGTCGGCCTGTTCGCGCCGGTGCGGCCGGAACTCGGCGTGGCCTGGTACCGCACCCAGCTGTGCGCGGGCGAACCCGGTGCGCTGCGCATGCTCGGCAATGCGCAGGTGCAGCTTCCCTACGATCTCAGCGCGGTTGATGACGCCGACATCATCGTCATCCCCGGTTGGCGCGAACCCAGCGAGCGCCCACCGCAGGCACTGCTCGATGCACTGATCCGTGCCCACGCACGTGGCGCGCGCATCGCCTCGATCTGCTCCGGTGCCTTCGTGCTGGCCTGGGCCGGGCTGCTCGATGGCCGCCAGGCCACCACCCACTGGCGCCTCACTGAAGCGCTGGCACGCGAGTTCCCACGCATCGATGTGCGGGAAGATGCGCTGTACGTGGATACCGGCAGCATCATCACTTCGGCCGGCTCGGCCACCGGCATGGACATGATGCTGCACATGGTGCGCAAGGATTACGGCGCGCGCGTGGCCAACCTGGTGGCCGAACGGCTGGTCCTGGCACCATGGCGTGATGCCGGGCGCAGCCAGCGCGTCAGCCGCGCCATTCCCCACGGCGAGCCCACCCGCTTGGCAAAGCTGATGGAATGGATGCGCCGCAACCTGCGCGAGCCCCACTCACTGGGCAGCCTCGCCGAGCAGGCTGCGCTCAGCCAACGCACGCTGCAGCGGCAGTTCCTGGACGCCACCGGCCTGTCACCCATCGACTGGCTGATCCGCGAACGCGTGGCTTTCGCGCGCGAGCTGCTGGAAACCACCGACCGGCCGCTGCAGTGGATTGCAGAACAGGCCGGCTTTGGTTCGCAGGAATCGTTCCGTCGGCACTTCCGCGGTCAGGTTGACGCGAGCCCTACCGAGTACCGCAGCCAGCATCGCGGCGGTCTCGGTGCCGACCGGTTGGTGGGCTGTTGATCCAGTGCGCGGAGCCAATCGCGGCGTGAGCAAAGCCTCACGACGGTCCGGGCTTGCGTGCGTATAGTGACGTGCGTCACAAGAAGCCCCTTCCATGCTCCATGCATTTGCTTACTCCAGCCGCATGTCGGCTGAGCTGTCCAATCAAGCCCTCCACCAGATCGTCTCGCAATCTGCCACGTTCAATCGCCGGGTGGACGTTACCGGTGCGCTGATCGTCGACGGGCAGCGGTTTTTCCAGTACATCGAAGGCCCGCCCGACGCCCTGGAAGCAGTCAAGCGCCGCATCCATGACAGCCGCTCGCATGCTGCCGTCGTGCCGGTACTGGACATGGCCATCAGCGCGCGTGCCGTTCCGTACTGGGCAATGACCCACATCGAGACCGGGCAGATCGTGGTATCCGGCCTGGTGAATGCGCGCTGGGACGAGTTCGGCCACGCCATCCCGGGCATGGATCAGCTCGTCGGCCTGCTGCGTCCGCATTTTCCACGCGTCGGCACCGTCGGCGCGACACGCGCAGCCGCCTGATAGACACTGAACCGTCGCCTTGCACGCGCACGCCGACGCGGCCGCGCGTTGCGTTCAGGCGTCATCATCCAGATCCCCCTTCCCATCGTCTTCGCCACGCCCATCGCATGCCCGTACCCGCTCACCCTGCAACGGAAACACGCGCATCGCCTGCCGACCTGTTCGAGATCGTCGTCGTGCGTGCAGGCACCGTCCTGTTCGCCATCGACATCCAGGCAGCGGTCGAAATCCGCGGTCCGGAGGCATTCGGCCCTGCAGACCGCAACGGCAGGCCGACCCTGGAGGTCCGTGGGCAGCCATTACCCGTCGTCGACCTGCGCCGCATGAGCGGCCAACCGGCATTCGAGGGTGGCAGCCCGGCCATGCTGCTGATCAACGCCGGCACCGCAACCCTGGCGCTGGCCGTGGACGAAGTGCTGGAGATCGAGACGCCGGACGCGAGCGCGAACACCCCCGAGCCTGCAGCGGGCCAATCGTTCTGCTTCTGCAGCCGGCACATTCAACTCGATCCGGCGCGCTCGGCTGCACTGATCGAACCGGCGGCACTGCTGGGCGCACTTGCCGCGCAGGGGTGACCGGCGGCGTCTCAGGATCGTCCTGCAAAGGTACGGTTTCGCAGCCTCCAGCACTGCGCGGCAAAGCCGATCACGAACACCACCAGGCAGGCCAGCAGCGTGTGCAGCACCACCGGGGCCATCGGTGCCGCCGCAATCGGATGCGCTGCCGGCAAGCGGGTCAGCGTTTCGTTGACGCCGGGCACCAACGAGAGCAGGAAGCTGAACGACAGTGCGAAGGTCGACAGGTAACGCGCGGCGCGCCCCAGCCAGCGCAGCCGCGCGGCCAGCACGCCGCCGAATGCCACCAGCAGCACGATCACCCCGAATGCGTGGCCGGGGTTGATCCCGCCCGTGCTCGACACGGTGAAGGAAGTGGCCACCGACAGCACCAGCCCCACCAGGTACAGCTTGCCCGCGCGCGTGGCGGGATCGATTGCGCGATGGCGAATGAATGCATACAGGCCACTCAACACCGGGATCAGGCTGACAGCGGTATGGATCACGCCAAGTGTGGACAGAGGGTGGGACATGGGACATCTCCAGGGACAGAATGAACCTACTAGTAGGTAGGCATAGGACTCAAAAAGAAGGCCCGCGTCGCCGCAGGCCCACCACACATTTCTCAGGACGCCGCGCTCACCCGCGCGATCGCCAACCGCGCCAGTGCCGCGAAGGTCGCCGCATCACCGAAACCGCGCGCGGCCAGCATCGCGCCGTGCACCGATGACATGAACGCCTTGGCCTCATCGGCCGCCGAGCCCTGCAACTGCAGTTGGCCCATCGAAACGCCCTTCTCCAGCGTCACTGCCAGCCAACCGCTCAGGTCCTCGAAATGGCCGCGCACTTCCTCAGCGATCTCTGCCGGAATCATCGGCGCTTCGGCGGCCAGCATCGCGCAGATGCAGAACGAGGACGTACCCCCTGCAATGCAGCTGGACCAGTAATCCACATAGGCGTTGAGCTCCTGCAGCGGGTCGGCCAACTGCCGGTCCAGCAGCGCCAGGCCTTCGCGCGCCTCGGCCCGGTACAGCTCGACCACCGTGCGCACCAGATCCGCCTTGCTGGGGAAGTGGTGATGGATGCTGGCCTTGCTGATGTTCACCCGCGCCGACACGTCGGCGTAGCTGAAGCCGTTGTAGCCACCGGCTTCCAGCAGCGCACGGGCATGCGCCAGGATTTCCTGTGCCTTGGGCGAGAGCGACTCTTTCATGGCAATAAACCTACTAGTAGGTAGACCGCCTGTCAACCCCTCTCTGCTGCACCCGCCAGGCATCATTCCCGGCAGAGCCGGCCGCTGGCCGGCTTGCTGGCAACGTGACCTTCGATTGCCGCTCAATGCGAAGACACGTATACCGCATCGGCTGGCGGAGGTGGCAGCGCGAAACTGCGCCGCATCCGCGCGACCTCGGCCGCCGGCGGCAACGCGAACAGACGCTTGAACTCACGGTTGAACTGCGACGGGCTGGCATACCCCACCGCCAGCGATGCCGCTTCGGCAGTCATCCCCTGCCGCAGCATCAGCAACCGTGCCTGGTGCAGGCGGGTCGACTTCACGTACTGCATCGGCGACGTGCCGGTAATCGCGCGGAAGTGGTCGTGGAAGGTCGCCACACTCATGCCCGCTTCGGTGGCCAGTTGCCCCACGTCCAGGGCGGTGGCATATCCGGCATGGATCGTCCGCAGCACTCTGCCGATGCTGCCGAAGCGCCCGCGCATGGCCAGCGCCTCGCGCATTGCGCCGCCCTGTGCACCCGTCAGCACGCGGAAGTACACCTCACGCACCAACGCAGGGCCGAGCACGGCAGCCTCCAACGGTTCAGCCAGTGCCTCCAGCAGGCGCAGCACCGTGGCCTGCATCGGCGCCTGCATCGGGCTGGACATCATGCCCTGCGCCGGTGTCTCCGGGGTGCCCTCCTGTTCACCCAGTTCGATCAGCAGATCCGCCGCCAGCTGCAGATCCAGATGCAGGTAGATCGCCAGCAGCGGCGCCTGGGCCGACGCATCGGTTTCCATCGTGAACGGCACCGGCACCGACACTGCCAGATAGTGCTGCGCGTCGTACTGGTAGACCTGCCCGCCCAGATAGCCACGCTTCACCCCCTGGCAGACGATCACGATGCCGGGGTCGTACAACACCGGCGTGCGCGCCAGTGGCCGGTCCGATCGCAGCAACCGCACCCCCGGCAGGCGCGTGAGCGTGTAGCCCTCCTCCACCGCCAGCGTCTTCAGCAGGCCGACCATGCGCGCCTGCACCCGCCGTTGCAGGGAATCGACCACAGGCACTCCAGAGGAATAGGCAAGAATGGCCGAATCCTAGGCCTGTGACCCCGGTCGTTCAAGAACTAACGTGCAAGCCCTGCCCACCACGAACGCCCCCTCATGCCCCCTTCCCGCTTTCTCCTCATCACCGGTGTCAGCAGTGGATTCGGCCGCGCCCTTGCCCAGCAGGCCCTGCTGGCCGGCCACCGCGTGGTCGGCACCGTGCGCAACGAAACCGACCGCCAGGTACTCGAAGCGCTCGCTCCCGGCCGCGCATTCGGTCGCCTGCTGGACGTAACCGATACCGCCGCCATCAATGCGCTCGTCGCCGATATCGAAACCAACATCGGAAGCATCGACGTGCTGGTCAACAACGCTGGCTACGGCCACGAAGGCATCCTCGAGGAATCCACGCTCGCCGAGCTGCGGCAGCAATTCGAGGTGAACGTGTTCGCTCCGGCCGCGCTGATCAAGGCCGTGCTGCCGCACATGCGCGCCCGGCGCCGCGGCCATATCCTCAACATCACCTCCATGGGCGGTTTCATCACGATGCCGGGCATCGCGTGGTACTGCGGCAGCAAGTTCGCGCTGGAGGGCATCAGTGAAGTGCTTGGCAAGGAAGTCGCGCCGTTTGGTATCCACGTCACGGCCGTCGCGCCGGGTTCCTTCCGCACCGACTGGGCAGGCCGCTCGATGGTGCGGGCACCGCGCAGCATTGACGACTACGACGCATTGTTCGATCCCATCCGCAGCGCGCGTGAGGCGAAGAGTGGCCACCAGCCCGGTGATCCAGTGAAGGCTGCGCAGGCCATGCTGCAGGTCATCGACAGCGACGCTCCTCCCCGCCACTTGCTGCTGGGCAGTGATGCACTGCAGCTGGTGAGGGCAAAGCTGGCATCGATGGCCGGTAGCATCGACGCGTGGGAACAGCTGAGCCGTTCGACCGACGGCGTAGCGTGAGATCTTGAGGCCGCCGATGCCCTCACCGGCGGCCTCCCCCTGCCCGCTCAGTCTTCCTGCACCAGCTTGAACTCGCGCAGCAGACCACCGATCTGGGTCTTGTCCAGCTTGTTCATCAGCAGATTGCGCAGGAACGCAGGCCCGGGAACATCCAGTTCCTTGCCATCGCGCAGGCGACCGGTGGCGGCCAGCAGCGAGCGCACGTCATACGTGGAATTGAACACCTCCGGCACGCCGCGCTCGATCCCCAGCAGGGTGTACACCGCTTCCATCGGCGTGCGCACCGAATATTCGGTGGTGAAGATGCAGTCGCGCTGCTTCGATTCGGCAAACTGGCCGATGAAGGCGAAGTTCACCGCGCCGTCCGGCACCACGTCCGGGCGGTCACCGGCCTGGCGTGGCATGAAGAACGCCGTGATGTACGGCATCATCACCGGCACCGTCTTCGCACCGGTCGCGGCCAGCGCATCAATCTCTTCCACCGGCACGCCCAGGTGGTACAGCCACTCGCGGGTGATCTCCTCGCCGGTGCACTCCTGCATCGGCTTTTTCACGTAGTCGCCCGGCGTATCCACAAACAGCGAGTACACCCAGACCACGATCTGGTCCTTGGGCTGGTTCTTGAAATGCGGCTGGCGGTTCACCGTCCAGCTCATCAGCCAGCGCGAGTCGCGCACGCTGACGATGCCGCCGGTCACTACCTTGCCACTGAACGGGTCGCGCTTGGCGATCTTCTGGATGTAAGCCGGAATGCGCGCATCCAGCGTCGTCACTGTCGCCGATTCCCACTTGGTCTGCGGGATATGCGCGCCGAACACATCCGGGCGGCCAAAGGCCTCGTCCTTCGCGGCGATGCGGCGCCACAGGTCCCAGGCCGGCGCCGGTCCTTCGTTCAAACGCGCCGCGGTATGGTGATCGCCATTATCCGAGTTTTCGGTCAGCGAACCGATCGTCATGAAAACAAGATCATCGGCGCCCAGATCCACGCCATCGGCTACACCATCACGCATCCAGTGGATACGCGTGGCCTGCTTGCGGCCCGGCTGCAGATCGAAGTCGACGTCGGTCACCTCGGTGCCGTACTGGAACACCACGCCCTGCTCCTGCAACCACTTCACCAGCGGCAGCACCAGCGATTCATACTGGTTGTACCGGGTGAACTTCAATGCCGAGAAATCCGGCAGGCCGCCGATGTGGTGGATGAAGCGATGCAGGTACAGCTTCATCTCCAGCGCCGAATGCCATTCCTCGAACGCGAACATGGTGCGCCAGTACAGCCAGAAGTTGCTGTCCAGGAAGTCGCGGCCCAGCACCTCGTCGATCCGCTTGTTCTCCATCTCCTTCCGGGTGGCCAGGAACAGCGCGATGATGTCCTTCTGGGCCTGCTCGGTCAGCGTGAACAGGCCATCGGTGTGCGCATCTTCGCCGCGATTGATGGTGGCGCGCTGCAGCGAATAGTTCGGGTCGTCCTTGTTCAACCAGTAGAACTCGTCCAGCACGCTGGCATCTTCGATTTCCAGCGACGGAATCGAGCGGAACAGATCCCACAGGCACTCGAAGTGGTCTTCCATCTCGCGGCCGCCGCGGATCACGAAGCCCTTCTCTGGCACCTTCAGGCCATCCAGCGCGCCGCCGGGAATCTGCTGCTGCTCGAGAATGGTGATGCGCTCACCGGCCATGCGGCCGTCGCGCACCAGGAACGCGGCGCCGGCCAGCGAGGCCAGGCCCGAGCCCACAAACCAGGCGCGCTTGCCATCCACACCGGCCGGCTTGCGCGGGCGCGCGAAAGCTTCGTAGTTGCCACTGCTGTAATACATGCGTTGCACCTTCCTGGAGGGGTCATCAGGAACCGGCAGCGGAATGACACAGCCATCCGATGCAGGTCATGACCCTACTCTAGCGCCGAACCGGTGTATCGTTTCCTGCACGCAGGCTGCGACGGAATGACGCAGCCGTGTCAGAGCGTCCTTCCCAGCAGCATGCCTGGCCAGCCGTCCACGTTGAACGGCGCGATGCGCGTATACCCGCAGGATTCATAGAAGCGCACCAGGTCGCCGCTGCCTCCGGCGTAGCAGTCGACACGCAGATGGTCGACACCGGCAGCGCGCGCCTGCTCGTCGGCAAACGCCATCAGGCGGCGGCCGATGCCACGCACGCGCACATCACGCGAGGCCACCAGAACCCGCACATACAGCTCCGGCCCGGTGGGGGCCGGCACATAGGGCATCGACTCGCCCAGTGCCAGGAACGCCCGCACGTCGCCCTGCTCGTTCTGCGCCACCCATGCGCCTGGCAGCGCGCACGCCTCGGTGACCTGGGCAATCCGGCGCGGCATCGTCGACCACGGTTCGCTGCCCCATTGCTGCACATTGCCGATCGACACGAACCACTCGATCACCTCGTCAAAGAGCCCCAACACTGCGGGTGCATCGGCCGCGCTGGCGCGGCGGATGTTCAAGGCGTCCTTTCCGGTTTCAGTCATGCGTTCCGCTCCTGTCATACCACGCTCCCCAACCCTGGAAAACAGGGGGAGCATCGGCCGGTTCAACCAGTCTAGCGCGTGCCCCAGCGTGGCCACCTGTACCGGACCAAAGCAGTCGGAAGTCCATGTGACTTCCAGCGCGCCGCCAGGAATCTGCTGCTGTTCCCAGTGTCGCAGGTGCGTACAGACTCGATGCTTCATCAACCGCGTGGAGCATCCCCTCCGGTAGTGAACCAGCGCTGGAACCCCTCGATCGCATCCGGCATCAGGGCGCGGGCGCGTTCACGCACCAGCACTTCGGCGTCGCGCATCGCGCTGATCGCATCCGGCCGCGCGCACAACGCCATCGCCACATCCGACGCGTCCAGCATCGCCAGGTTCACGCCCACGCCCACCGGCGGCATCAGATGCGCCGCATCGCCGATCAAGGTCACGCCATCGCGCGGGGCCCAGCAAAAATCCGCTGGCAGGCTGTAGATCGGCCGCCGCACGAAGTCCGTGCAGGCCTCCAGCAGGCGCCGAAGGTTCGTGGCCCACCCGGTATAGCAGCCTGTCACCAGCGTCCGTATGCCGTGCTGCGCGATCTGTGCATCAAGCCATTCGGAAGAGCGCTTCAGCGCCGCATACACGCAGAGCCGATCGCGGCTGTTGCGTTGCACGAACAAGGCCTCCTCGCCGCCAAAGCAGAACAGGCTGCCCTGCCCGACCATCGCTGCGATGTCCGCAGCAGGCTGTGCGATCCAACCTTCGAAGAAGGTAATGCCGGTGGGCACCGGCTGGCACGTACTCAAGGCCGCGCGCACTTTCGACCACGCACCATCGGCACCGATCACGATGTCCGCCTCGCGCTGCACGCCGTTGGCGAATCGCAGGCCGTGGCCGTTCGCCTGTGCAGATACCAGCGCGGTCAGGCTGTGGCCCCACTGCACCGTGTCCGCCGGCAGCGCGTCCAGCAGCAGCTGGCGCAGGTCGCCGCGGTCGATCTCCGGCTTGTCCTTGCTCCCTTCCGGCCCGAACCCGCCGGTGGTGATCTCCCCGGACCACGGGTCGCCCATCCGCGCCTCCTGCCCCTCATGCCGCGCCACCGCACGGAAGGCCTCCAGCAGGCCCGCGCGCTGCAGCGCCACCTGCCCGGAATCGTCGTGCAGATCCAGCGTGCCGCCCTGTGTGCGCTGCTGCCCGGATGCTTCGCCCTCGTACACGCTCACGCGGTGACCGCCCCGATGCAGGATGAGCGCAGCGGTGAGGCCAGCGGGGCCTGCGCCGATGACGGCAATACGGGGAGGGTGCTGCATGGCGCGATCCAGGTTAGTTGATACGTCAACCGTATGCCGCAAGGGTTGACATGTCAACCATTGCCCGGCAACGTTCGTCCATGACCTCCCCCAGCATCACACCCGACGAATGGGCCACCTGGCGCGGCTTCCGGCGCATGGCAGAAATCACCTCCGGCCGCATCGTCCAGGACATCACCCGCAGCACCGGGCTCTCAAGGGCCGACTTCATCGTGCTGATGGAGCTGAACCAGTCCAAGGATCGCTGCCGCCGCCAGCGCGAACTGCTGGACTACCTGGAATGGGACAAGACGCGCCTCTCGCACCAGCTGACCCGCATGGCGGGCCGTGGCCTGATCGAACGCGATACCGACAGCGAAAACGTCGTAGTGATCCGCATGACCACAGAAGGTCACGCGCAGCTGCGCGCGGCACGGCCGGTACACGCTGCCGGTGTCCGCCGGTATTTTCTCGACCATCTCTCCGCGGATGATCGTGCCGCACTGCAGCGGATCACCGACAAACTGCATGCCGCCCTTCAGGACGCGGAGAACTGAGCCATCGCCCCGGTAGTGCCGGCCGCTGGCCGGCAACTGCACGCACCCAACGCCACCGGGATGCCGGCCAGCGGCCGGCACTACCACGCCCGGGCGTTCGTGGCGGGGTTTGACATGCAGGCATTTACCTGCATATAGTCAACTCAAGGGCGGCGCTTGCCAGCCCATCGCGAGGAACCTGCAATGGTGGATATCGCACACAGGGTCGGCATCAAGGCCCCCGCAAGCCAGGTGTATCAGGCGCTGGCCACCCCCGAAGGCGTGGCCGCCTGGTGGGCCGAAGACGCGCACGGCGACCGCGAAGCCGGTGGCACGGTCAAGGTCCGTTTCACCAACAACGGCCAGGAAATCGGCGCCATGGAGATGAAGCTTGAGCAGCTTGTTCCAGGCGAGCTCGTGCTGTGGCGGTTCCACGCCGGCCCCGCCGAATGGATCGGCACCCACGCGCGCTTCGCGCTGAAGCAGGAAGGCGACTACTGCATCGTGCTGTTCACCCACGAAGGCTGGAAGGAACGTGTCGAGTTCACCTCCCACTGCAGCACCAAGTGGGCGGTGTTCCTGATGAGCCTGAAGGCACTGCTGGAAACCGGCAAGGGCCAGCCCAACCCACACGACGTCAGGATCGACAACTGGAATTGAAGACCTCCCCATGGCGGTAGACCACCTGCGCGACGCAGACAAGGTGTTCAAGGCACTGGCCGATCCCACGCGCCGGACGCTGCTGGATCTGCTCTGCAAGGACAACGGGCAGACGCTGGGCCAGCTGTGCGAACACCTGGACATGGCCCGGCAATCGGTCACCCAGCACCTGGGCCTGCTGGAAGACGCCAACCTGATCAGTACCGTGCGCCGTGGCCGCGAGAAGCTGCACTTCATCAACCCGGTGCCCCTGCATGAAGTCTACGAACGCTGGGTACGCAAGTTCGAGCAGCAGCGCCTGAGCCTGCTGCATGACCTGAAACGCGAACTGGAAGGAGAATGACGATGTCTGCAGAGTCAACCCGCTTCATCCACGTGATCTATATCGCCTCCACCCCACAGAAGGTGTTCGAGGCCATCACCCGCCCCGAGATCGCCAGTCGCTATTGGGGTCACGAGAACGTCTCGGACTGGAAACCGGGCTCGCGCTGGCAGCACGTGCGTGCAAATGAAACGCGCTCGGTCGAGCTGGTCGGCGAAGTGGTGGAAAGCACCCCGCCCTCGCGGCTGGTCATCACCTGGGCCGCCGCCTCGCAGGCCGACAATCCCGCTGCCTACAGCCGCGTCACCTTCGACATCGTGCCCTACCAGGACATGGTGCGGCTGACGGTTACCCATGAGGAACTGGAACCCGGCAGCGGCATCGATACCGGCATCCGCCAGGGCTGGCCGATCGTGCTGTCGAGCCTGAAGTCGCTGCTGGAAACCGGCAAGGGGCTGGATGTGTTTGCGAAGCCGAGATGAGCAGAATAGATTCACCAGAATCAGACATCGCCAATCATTGACGACAGACCATGGAACTAGCCTTCGCGAATCTCATTCGCGACTATCAGAAGCAAGTATCGTACGCAGTAAAGATTCTGAGAGAATCTGGCATTGAAATGCCATATAGCAGCCACGAGTGGACCCTTCGGACCGATCCCCGAGAGGGAAAGCTCGTCGGAGGTGTGAGCTACCAAAGGCATGGCCGCGGAATCTGGCTGGATCTACCTGACGGACAAGTTGATTTTGACTTTGGAGATCAAGGAGAGACCACTGGATTTGACAGATGGCGTCTTGAATGCTTCTTGGACAGCAGGCGCGATGCCTACCCGACCTCGACTCGCCCCGAGCTCGGAGTATGGCTGAAAGATGGGATCATCAAAGGTGAACTAATTCAAGCCCCCTATGGCCTGTATTACGTTGCAGACATTGCAATCAGCAAGAACCAGGATGTAAATCGAATCCTGACGGATGGCTGTGGCCTGCCCCACCAGTCTCAGGACAGGATACTAACACTGTACTCTGAATGCTTTCTCTCGGCCGACGTGATGCTCGGACACTACAATTCAACCGTCCGTTACGCAGAGAAGCATAAGGGACTGAGCCGATTGAAGAGAATAGGACTCCGCGTCTACCTGCTGTCATGGCTGGGATATCTGCACTCAACAATGGAAGGCATTCAGTCGATCGGGGTAAGACTACTACTTCAGAGAAGGCGCCATCACTCTTTTCAGGAAGCGATTCCGCTGCTAGACGAACTGAACAGCCTATTCAAGAAGCACGCTAATTCCCTAAGAATTCTGCGAAACAATGTCTTCCATCTACTCACTGATGCCAAGGCTCTAGAAGCGTTTTTCTCGCAGGATGGTCAAAGATTGAGATGGGCAACGGAGCTACATCGTCAACTTGCAGAGTTCTTCTCAAATTACAGAATAACGGCCGAGGTGTACTACTTGGAAACCGGAAGAATGGCAGAGAGTGTAGTGAGGAGCGTGGCTCGGGAGCGAAAACGACGTAGATCAACTACCATGCCTACTTCAGAAAAATAGGTCGCAATCGAGGCTCCCTATTTTTTCATTTCGCTCAATCTGCGCGACCGCCCATAACTGCCATGCACATCCTGCTTGATCCAATCGGCCAGCAGGCGCAGGTAGCCGTCGGTGATCCGTGTCGACACCCGGTTGCCCTCGGCATCGGTGCGGAACTCGACCATGCCGTGGTCGGTATCCGGGAACAGGTAGGTGTCGATCGGTTGCCCCGACGCGCGCAGGCGCGACAGGATCGAACGCGTGGCGGCAATCGGCGCGGCCCGGTCCTGCTCGGCCAGCACCCACAGCAACGGCAGCTTCAGGCGACGCAGCGCGGCCTCGGCGTCGTAGTCCCAGATCAGCTCCAGGTTGTCGAAGCGCGCTCGGCCGATCCGGCGCAGGTCGGCGTCACTCATGCGCAGCATGTCGCCGCTGTATTCGCCGCTGATGTTCTTTGCCCACGGTGCGGCACCGATCTGCGTACGCACCTTCGCCAGCGCCTCGAACCCTTCATTGAAATGCGTGCGCATCAACTGCGCGGTCGCGTCTGAAAGCTGGCCGACCTGCTTCATCGCCGTTGCATCCAGCTGCATGCGGCGTGCCTCGTCGAACAGCTGCTCGCGGTCCTCCTCGATCGGCGACACCACCAGCCCGAAACCGATCGCCACGAAATCCGCCTGCGAGCGCGTCGCCGCAAGCGGTGCGATCCACCCGCCCTGGCTGCCACCGAAGTAGCCGGCCCGGCCGAAACGCCCCGCTGCCAGCTCACGTGCCTTAGCAAGCGCCGCCGCCGCATCGTCGGCCAGCAGTTCGAAGTTCTGCGTGTACTCCCCTTCCGAATCGCCGGTCCCACGCTTCTGGTAAGCGAAGGCCGAAATCCCCTGCGCCACCAGCATGCGCTGGTAGATGGCCGCCACCGCCATCGTGCGTTCCGAGCCGTGTACCAGCACCACCAACGGCCGTTTGGGGTCGGCCGGACCGACTGGTTCGATCAGCTGCCCGACCAGTTTTGTTCCGGCACTGCTGAAGGTCGTCTCGGTATCGCGGGTCGGCAGTCGTTGCCAGCGCTGCGTGGCTCCCGCAAGTGACCTGAAGCTGACCACATTGCCGCTGCAGCTCACCGGCGCGTTGGCATCACCGGTGGCGCCACGTCGCCCGTCCAGCATCAGATAGCGCTGGCCTGTGGCCGGCGCCGCAGCGGGTGCGCCCAGCACCACCAGGTTGCCCTGCCCGTCACCGTAGGCACTGACCGTGCACAGCTCGGCGGCTGCAACCGGCAGGCCAGAACACACCAGCACCGCCACCAACAACGAACGTCCTTTCCACCCTGCCATGCCCTTTCCCGGTATCGTGAACCCGCCTCGTGCGGGCGCCCGGCGCAGCCTAGCGCGTTCGTTCGCCAGATTCATGCTGCATCTGCTTACTGTTGGCCTCTCCCATGGCCATACTGGGCGGACGATACGAACTTCAGAGCGCACGATGCACACACATGTAGAACAGATCGGCAGCACCCGCGTCCTGCGCAGCGCCGATACAGGCCCGCTGCTGGATGGCAACGCCTTGCGCGACCTGGTCGGCGATGCCCTTGGGCACCAGGCCAAGTGGATCGCCGTTCCGGTGCAGCGCCTTTCGGCAGACTTCTTCGAGCTGCGCTCCGGCATGGCCGGGCAATGGCTGCAGATGCTGGTGAACTACCGCCTGCACTTCGCCGTCCTGGGCGATGTCAGCGGCTACCGCGCACGGAGCGAATCGATGGACGCGTGGATCACCGAATGCAACCGCGGCCGCGACGGCTGCTTCGTGGCCGACTGGGGCGCCCTGCTGGCGCGCCTTTCGGCCCCCGCCAGCGCCGGCTGAACGCCGCCCCCACGCTCACCCTCGCCAAACCTGGTTCCGACTGCACTCCGACGCCGCCCGCCACAGCATCACCCGCGGGCTCCCCAGGCGACGTTCGATGCGCGCTTCAGACGCAGATTCCCTGCACAGCAAAGTGGCGGCGGTCACCCTCGGTTTCTGGGTGATGAAGATCGCCGCCACCACCCTCGGCGAGACTGCGGGCGATCTGCTGTCGATGACGCTCAACCTGGGCTACGTGGCCAGCTCGGCCATCCTGCTGGCGATCTTCGCCGGCCTGCTGGGCCTGCAACTGTCGGCGCGGCGCTTCCATCCGGTGCTGTTCTGGTCGGTGGTGCTGGCGACCAGCACTGCCGGCACCACCCTGTCCGACCTGATCGACCGCACGCTCGGCCTGGGCTACGCCACCGGCGCCAGTCTGCTGACCGGCTGCCTGGCGCTGGTGCTGCTGGCTTGGCGGGTGTCGGAAAAGTCGATCTCGGTCAGCAACATCGCATCGCGCCGCGCCGAAGGCTTCTACTGGACCGCCGTGCTGTTCTCCAACACGCTCGGCACCGCGTTGGGTGATTTCCTCGCCGACGATTCCGGGCTGGGCTTCACCGGCGGCGCACTGCTGATCGGCAGCCTCATCGCGCTTACCGCACTGGCCAGCCGCATCAAGGGCATCAACCGGGTCATCCTGTTCTGGAGCGCCTTCGTGCTCACCCGCCCGTTCGGCGCCACATTCGGCGACCTGCTCACCAAGCCGCTGGAAAAGGGCGGGCTGGGCTTCGGCACGGTCGGCTCGTCGCTGGTGCTGTTCACCATTCTGGTAACGCTGGTGGCGCTGCCGATGCTGCAGCGTAAGGCACAGCCAGCCAGCTAGCGCGCCGTCCAGCCCCCATCCACGGGCAGTGCCGTGCCGGTGATCTGCGCTGCTGCGTCCGAGGCCAGGAACACCACCATCTCGCCCAGCTGCTCGGGCGTCACGAACTGCAACGAGGGCTGCTTCTCGGCCAGCAGCGCGCGGGCGGCGGTCTCCTGATCTGTGCCCTCGCGGTCGGCCAGCGCAGTGATCTGCTGCTCGACCAGCGCCGTTCGCACCCAGCCCGGGCAGATGGCATTGGCGGTGATGCCGCTGCCCGCATTCTCCAGCGCGGTCACCTTGGTGAACCCCACCACGCCATGCTTGGCCGCCACATATGCGGACTTGTTCACCGAGCCGACCAGGCCGTGAACCGACGCGATGTTGATGATGCGGCCGGCGCCCTGCTGCTTCATGTGCGGCAAGGCCGCCGCCGTTGCATGGAACACCGCCGAGAGATTCAGCGCCAGAATCGCATCCCACTTTTCGACCGGGAATTCCTCGATCGACGCGGTGTGCTGGATGCCCGCGTTGTTTACCAGGATGTCGATGCGCCCCATCGTCGCAACGGCGCGATCGATCATCCCGCGCACCGCCTCGCCCTTGGACAGGTCGGCACCGTCATGCACCACCCGTACGCCGAACTCGGCTTCCAGGCGGGCACGGGCGCGTTCGATGGCCGCCGCATCGCCGAAGCCATTCAGCACGATATCGGCACCTTGCCGCGCCAGGGCGGTGGCAATGCCAAGACCGATACCGCTGGTGGAGCCGGTGACCACCGCGACCTTTCCACTGAGCATGGGCGAGCTTCCATTGGGCGTAGGTGGTCAGTGTAGCTTTGCCGGCGCCCCGCTTCAGCGACGCTACATTGGTCAATTAACGGCTAGAACGCGTTGGGTAGCCGCCGAGGGAAGTGTCCAGCGTTCTTTCAAAACGGACGGTACACCTCAGAGGGGGCGCAGCCGTGGCCTGCTGGCGATACTGTCCGACTCCCACAAGGGCAATGCATCCATGCTTTGCCCAGCGGATCGAACACGTCCGAAAATAGCTTCTGCGGCCGTTCTACTCCCCCCACCGCCAACCGGGCGGGGCGCCTTTCATCCAGCAGATAAGGACAAGCACCAACACCACGGCCCACGTGTAGAGCTGAAACGCGATGGGCTCGCGAAATGGAGAGAACAGAAACGGACCCGCCAGTAGCAAGCCGAATGCGACTGCGTACACAAGCCAGCCTTGCCACGCGCACGGCATCCCCCAGCCCCATCCGTACTTCTTCCTGGTAAACCAGTACTTCCTGCTGATCATTGCAGTGTTCCTCGATGGCCGCCGGTCTCACTCACCTGATCCAAGCATGCTTTGAGCTGTTCGTAAAGACGCCGGTCCAGAATCAAGTCAATATCCCCTCTGGCTGTGACGAGAACAGAGCTACGATCCGTGCGCAGCACGAAGACGTTGCGACCGTTCTGCATGCCGAACTTGCCAAGTTCAACGCCCCCGGTGCTGGTCCCAAGTTGCCGGTGAGGCAGCGTGATCCTTGAAGCATCGGAAGCGTCCTGCCACGCGACACTGGAAAGCGGGAGCTGCAGTCGGACAAACGCTGCTGACCCAATCAGCTGGCCATCTGTAATGGCGATGTACGCTGTCCGCGCTTGATATACGAGGCCAAAGGCAACTACGACAACAACGGCCAGCGCCGAGCCGAGCGCAATATTCCTGGCTGGCACCCCGCCAGAGCGGGGTGCCAGCCATACTGCGATCAGAACCACGGCTGCTGCCACGCATATGCCGAGAGGAAGCGCATAGGCATGAATCAGGGAGACGTCCAGCGTGGATCGGCACATCATCATGAACTACTCCGCAGAGATTGACCGCATGCCGTAAACGTAAGTCGTCTCGACAATTATCTCAAATGCGTCTTCGTCACAGGTACCAAGGCCCACGCTTTGCGTCGCGCGCAGGAACGAGCGGACCTCGTTCCATGTTACGGGCTTTGCGTGTTCATCGCAGATCATGCTTGCACTGCCACGCATGAGAATGCTTCGGTATCAGATACCGCGCAACAAACGCCCATTTCTCATCGATTACATCGGTTACACAGGGGCTGCGCGCTGTGATGCCATTGCAGTAACACTGTTCATACCGAACTTCAAACACGCTCTAGAAGAGGATGCCCACCCGATCAACGGTCGCCAGTGGATTGGCCTTCCGCACCGCCTCCAGGAACAGCAGGAAATCGCGATTGAACAGCGTCAGGTTGTTGGTGAACGTCACGCACTTTCTGCCCGATGCTTTGCTGAAGCACACCCGCCAGAAATAGCGCCCGTAGATCTTGTCGGACGTTCGTGTGACTGAGGTGATCTGCGAGAGCGGAACCGCCGTAGGCACCGGCCCACGTCGCAGGTAAAAGGACGCCGCATCAAAGAAGTAGTGCTCCCGATCCTCTTTTCCATCCACCATCACCAAGGTCATGGACCTGCCGGAAATCCGGCGCGGGGCATGCAAATGCAGCCCCGATTTCACGGACGAGCGAGCAGTTGCTGACATCCGCCGAAGGGTGAACCAGAGGATCACCAGCGGAAGGGCTGCGAGGACAATGAAACCTACAGTCTTCAAAACAGTTTCCAGCGTGCTAGGCACACAGATCTCCAGGATGAACTTTCAGGCGATACCCAAGTAGATCCACGCCACGCGTGGATGACTCTCCCTCAACGCCTTTTCACTTCCAATGATCCGGCCCCAGGAACGGCAGGCTCAACACAAACACCGGAACGGCCACTGGAATCAGCGCCGCGCCGAGCACCTTGCCCGCCGCCGAACCCACACCCGGCTTGTCCTCCCTCTCCGGCAGGATCCGTTGCGCGCGCGCATTGATCGGCTGTGCCAGCTTCCCCTTCTCCGCCAGTGCCGCAGCATCCGGCAACTGCACCTGCTCGCCATCGCCCTCGAACAGTGCGCTGTAATAGCTGCCGCCCTTCCTTGAAAGATTGCAGGCCCGGTCAAACGCCAGCGCGTAGCGGGTCCGGTCCATCGGCAGGTAGTAGCGCGCCCGCTCCTCCACGGCCTTGGCCTCGCGCGGGGGGACCTCAATCCGCTCCAGCTTGAACTGCGCGGCCTGCTCCGCCGTTACCTGCTCAGGCCGCAGCAGCAGCGCATAGCTGCCGTGCACCTTGGACTTGTTGGCCGGGTCGCGCCAGTCTTCATGGAAGTACATCTGCGCGCAGGCCACCGCCTCGCGCAGCGGGCTGTCCATCAGCGCCCGGTACTCGCGGAACGGCGCGGCATTGAAGCGCATCGGCTCGTCATAGCGCGGCAGCAGGTACAGCTGGCCGTCGTCGGCCACGAACGCACTGGTGATCTCGCGGCTTGAGGCGTGCTCCTCCGGGCCACTGGCACAGCCAGGCAGCAGGCCAAGGCACAGGGCGGAGAGAATGAAGAAGGACGTTCGCATGTTGTGTTCTAGAGCTTCCGTGGAAAACCGGCCCCGCCCGGAAGGACGAGGCCAGCCGACCATGTTGCCACGGCACCGCATGCGATGCAGAACCCGCCCTACTTCAACCGCTCCACCAACCGCTGCCCCACCTCCAGCGCAGAAGCCGGGTTCTGCCCGGTAATCAGCTCGCGGTCCACCACCACATGCCCGGTCCACGGCGTGGCATTGCTGCTGAACGTCGCCCCCGCCCGCTGCAACGCCGTCTGCGGGTAGAACTTCATCTCACCGCCGCCCAGCAGCGGCTTGGCCTGCTCTTCTTCCTGGTTGCTGATCACCGTCATCTGGTAGCCGCTGTAGATCCACTTCGGCGTGACCGGCGTCGCACCCGCCTCCAGCTTTGCCACGAACCCCGCCGCATCCGGCAGCGTGGACAGCAGCGCGATCGGCCCATGGCAGACCAGCGCGGTGGTCTTGTTGCGCTGGTGGAAGTCGGCCAGCAGCCGGCCCAGCGTCGGGCTCTTCAGCAGGTCCTGCATGGGCGCGTGGCCACCAGGGATATAGACCGCGTCGAAACGCGCGTAGCCCTGCTGCTCCACGCGCGCCAGGCTGACCACCGGCGAGGCCGTCGGCGAGGTCAGCGCCAGCTTCTCCAGCAGCTCCTTGTGCACCGTCAGCTGCGCGGCATCGTTGCCGAAGTACGCCGCCATCACCGAGGACGCATCCACCGTCGGCGCCCGCCCCTGCGGCGTGGCGAAGGTCACCTCGTGGCCCGCGTCCAGCAGCAGCTTGACCGGCTGCATCAGCTCGTTGAGATAGAAGCCGGTGGACAGCACCTTGCCGTCCTTCAGATCCAGGTGGTTTTCGTCGGACAGCACCACCAGCACGTTGGCGGCATGCGCGCCGGTGGCGGCCAGGGTCAGGGCCAGCGCTGCGGCCAGTCGGGTCTTCAGGTTCATGGGGTAGCTCCTATCGGGGGAATGGCGGCCACTTTATTCATCGCCCCAGCGGCGATAAATTGGCCCCATCGCAAAACATCTGTTCGCCGGAGAGCCAAATGAGCCGCAAGTTCGACTACCTGGGCGATGTGGAGGTGTTCCTGGCGGTGGTCGAGCACGGCTCGTTCACGGCCGGCGCGGTGGCGCTGTCCACCACGCCCTCGGTGCTGAGCCGCGCGGTCACCCGCCTGGAAGCGCGGCTGGGCCGGCAGCTGCTGCAGCGGACCACCCGCCGCGTGGGCCTGACCGACGCCGGGCGGCTCTATCTGGAACAGGTGCGCACCGCCTTCGGCCTGCTGGACGACGCCGAGCGCGACGTACTGGCGCAGGACGGTGCGCTGGCCGGCCGCGTGCGCCTGAGCGTGCCCACCACCTATGGCCACTACCGGCTGCCGCCCGTGCTGGCGCGCTTTGCGCAGCAGTACCCGCAGGTGCAGGTGGAACTGAACATCACCAACCGCAACGTGGACCTGGTGGCTGAGGGCTTCGATCTGGCCATCCGCCTGGGCCAGCTGCCGGACAGCGGGCTGGTAGCGCGAAAGCTGGAGGACGCACCGCTGCTGCTGGTGGCCGCGCCGGACTATCTGCAGCGCCGTGGCACGCCGCAGACGCTGGACGACCTGCAGCAGCACCTGTGCCTGCCCTTCGTGATGCCGCGCACCGGGCGGCTGGCGCCGTGGATCTTCCGCGACGGCGGGCGCGACGTGGACTGGCTGCCGCGTTCGTCCATCGAGACTTCCGACGATGTGCTGGGCGTGGTGTCGCTGGCCGAACAGGGCATCGGCATCTGCCAGAGCTATGCGTTCATCGTGCGTGAGCGGCTGCGGCGTGGGCAGCTGGTGGAAGTGCTGCCGCAGCTGCGAGGGCGGTCGAGGCCGTTCTCGGTGATCTATGCGCCGCACAGGCGGCAGTCGGCGGCGGCGCGGGCGATGATTGAGTTGCTGGTGGGGAATGCGGGTGAGGATCGCGCTGGTTGAAGCCGCAAGGCTCGCTGGCGGTGTCGGGTTTGAACCGATTTTCGTGGTGTGCGGTCTGTCGGGTGCCACTGCCTGCCGAAGCAGACTAAGAACTGTTGCAAAGAAGACCGTCGCGCTATTCGCTTGTGGCGTGGGCGATTGCGCCAGTTTGATTCGCCATCAGCAGAGCAGCTGCGCGAATGCGTCCGGCGGTGTCGCGTGCCGCACGAATGGTGCGTGCGACAATAGTTCTTCGCTCTCGGATTCCGCGATTCCTTCGCGAATTTCTATTGGCATTCGAAGCGACTGCGTAAACACCATGGCGTGCCACCGACAACGGGTGGCTCCGGGTCTGCAAACCCGCGATGAGCAACGACTGTTGTTTACGCTTGCCCGTCGGCACCGTCCTTAACCGGTGCCGGCGGGCAATCCGTCGGCCTATCTGGCGGGCGGTGCGTGGGGGTCTTCGGACCCACCGGTCATTCGTTGCTTCGTCCCGGTTTGCAGCCACGCATCGTCCGCCACCTCTTCACGGTGGCGCTGTTAAGCACAGCCACGGAAGCCGACGCCATGAACGAATCCGACACCTTCTCTTCGTACACCGTTGTTGAGCCCATCAACGACGACACTCCCCTGCCCGACCTGAACTCCCTGCTCGGCATCCTCAAGCGCATGCGCGGCTGCGAGGGGGCTGATGGGCATCCTTGGCCGGAGAACGACGTATCACCCGGCCGCCGCGTAAGCCTGGCGAGAACCGAGCGCGCGTTGGTGGGGCTGCTGACGGTGCTGGAGGTGCTGCACGCGGCGGACCGCTGCCGTGTGGCAGCGGAGCCGGAGCGGCATCTGGATGAGGGGGTTGTTGATGGGTTGTTTCTGGCTTGCCGGGGGTTGGCTGAGTGGGCTTGCCGGGAGGTTAGGCCGGAGTGAGACCTAAGGCGCTGCTCGATCACGGCCCGCCACGGCACCAGGCGGCCCCCCAGGCTACTTCGAGCATCGCGCAACGACCACTGGAGAGCATGATCAAGCGCGGGTACATGCCTGCCAAGCGCTGAACGTCAGCGATTAGCCAATTCGCCGGTCCGGTGCACACCTTGACGGCACACGGAGCGGGCCATGGTCCCGGGTAACACGAAGAAGTCAGGGGAGAGGTCCGGACAAGGCAACGTCCATCCCTGTGTGCCGACCGCCAGCAAGCGAAGCATGCAGGCCCGAATCTAGGAATTCGGGCCGCAGCATCAGTAACCTAGGAGGCTGGCGAGTGCCAGCCCCATTAGGGATGAGCGAATAGCGAACCCTGAGCAGCGCGATCCCCGAAGCGGAGACGCACGAAACCTCTGTAGATCGACCGCAATCGGCCAGCAGCGGATGGTTAAGGCGAGCAAGCTGTACTACACTACGTCAACTGCACAGGCAATTGCGGGGCGCCATGAAGTTTGACGACATCAAGAATGACACCCTCAATTTAAGGGTGGCGCCCTCTTTCAAGCGAGCTCTAAAAGCCGCCGCAGACCATGAGCAACGGAGCATGGTAAACATGCTCGAAGTCTTGGTCGCCAACTACTGCGAAAGCAACCACATATCGATTCCCTCTAAGTCCGAGTGCGAAGTTCATGCTACCGGCAAGGGCCAAAGTAGCGCTACCGCGTGAGTAGCCACAATATGGATATGCGAAGAGACACCCTTTGCGCGGACAAATCGTCCGCTGCGTCAACCGAGATCGCCCAGACGAGCTCCAAGTCATCCACCAAACAAAGTTCTTCACCATTGCCACAGCGCAAAATAGCAAAAAAAAATAAACCGAAGCCCACTAAGGCGAGCCAGGCACTTATCCCCAAAGTGGCCAGCACTGAAGCGTTCACCAATGAAGCACTACGCAAGGTGGCTTATTACGCCGACGACAACGTCCTGATCTTCAACATGGACGTACGCGAAGCGCTGAAGCACTTGGCCGAAGCTGGTGTTTTAGTGAACTGCATGGTGACTTCACCTCCGTTCTATGGGCAGCGCGACTATGGAGCCAAAGGGCAGATCGGGCTTGAGGAACATCCCCGCGAGTTCATCGCTCAACTCGTTTCATGCTTTGATGCCGCCAAGCCCGTCCTTGCCGAAAACGGCAGCCTTTGGGTAAACCTTGGCGACACATATTGGAGCGGCAAGGGAGAGCATAAGAGTGGCGAATCGAAGCAGAGTGCAAGGCGCTTTGGTCTTCGGCCTCAAGACCGCTCCGGCGACGGCCTTCTTTGCAAACCAAAGCAGCTCCTCCTGATTCCACATCGCTTCGCCATAGCCATGCAGGACAAGGATTGGATCGTTCGAAACGATAATGTGTGGGTGAAGCCCAACCCAATTCCTGACCAAGTGCGGGACAGATGCTCGATGTCGCACGAATACATGTTTCACTTGGTTAAGTCGCGCTGGTACTACTTCGACAAGGAGGCGGTCGGCCGTAAATCTGAAAGCGGGAGCATCCTGCCCCCCCAGGACACTTGGGAGATTCCTCCAGCCCGCCGAGGCCATGCCCACAAGGCCCGTTTTTCGGAAGAGCTCGTTCGCATTCCGATCCTATCAACCACGCCGACCGGAGGGGTGGTTCTGGATCCGTTTGGAGGCAGCGGAACCAGCTTATTTTTCGCGCGCAAACATGGATTCAGGGCAATCGGCATCGACATCAAGAAAGAGTTTTGTCAGGCGATGGTTGATCGTTTGGCAGAGCTGAGCTAACGCTAAAGAACAATAGGGAATGTTATGGCAAAGTATCTTACGGCGGCTCGCATCCAGGCAAGCATCGCAGCGCTTGCTGAGACGCGCGCAAAAGCTGCACTGATGGATTTTTTGATCCTGAAACGCACACTTGCCCTTGCCGGAATTCCGCATGTTGCCATCACGCAAAACCAAGCCCCCTATCTTCAGGCCACACAGGAACTCGCCGGGGTCAATTTAGACAATAGAATAACGATCGGCGCTGAAAAGCAGATCTTCAACGTGTTCGTTTCCCGGGAAGCGAGCCGTGCCGGATTTCGCGGCGGAAAGTACATCTCCAACGGAACGGGGTCCACCATCGGCGGCAATCCTTGGCAGAACGTGGTGGAACTCACTACCGATGATCCACGCCGAGCAGGGCTGAGAGCCGGACATGAAGCACATCTAGAGGCACTGCTATTGAAGGCGGTGCGAGTTGACCGGCCCAGCCTGGGCGAAACTGCTGTCTGGAACTACCGTAAGGTAGATTTGGACCCGCTCATCAGCACAGCAACGACACCGGCCTCCCGCTTCCAGGCCTTGCGTGATCGATTTATCTCTGACTATCAACTGAAACCAGGAGAGCTCGCGGCCCTTTTTGTTGATTCTGTTGGTGAGATCACTGACATCGACCTTCAAGACGAGCCTGCAGCGCCAGAGACATACTTGATAGGACTAGACCCGGTTCCAATGGAGGCGGCGGAGGCAGCCGAACCGACTGGAAAGCTGAGCTCTTTAGACTTAGTGGCTGCTCTCGCAGCCAAGCCTTTCGTAATCCTCACTGGGGCATCGGGTACCGGGAAATCGCGCTCCACACTGCGTTTGGCTGAACAGCTACAAGAGCACTACGACGTACAGGTGCAAGGTCAGATTTTCCAGTTGGTGCCGGTTGGGCCTGATTGGACATCACCGAAAAAACTCCTGGGGTATAGAACGCCCTTCGGCCAGCTGAGGATCCGTGAAGGCGGAACAGAGACCAATGAGAGCTACGAGATTACGGAGACCTTGCGGATCATCTTGCGCGCGTGCCATCCGAATGCGACGAGTATTCCTCACTTTCTAGTATTCGACGAAATGAACCTGTCGCACGTCGAACGCTACTTCGCGCCGTTCCTATCGCTTATGGAGGCCTCCTCGATCCTGGAAGATGGCGAGAGCGCACCAATCATCGACAAACACTCAGTTGCCGTTATCAGCGAGCTACTGGAGATTGAGGACGCGACCACTGCAGAAGCGGAATCCGCAAAACTCCTCGTAACCAACGATCAGCCGCTGAAGCTACCTCACAACCTGTTCTACGTGGGTACCGTGAATATCGACGAAACGACTTATATGTTCTCGCCGAAGGTGCTGGATCGCGCTCATGTCCTGGAAATAAAGGCACTGACGCCCAGCCAATACGTACAAGGTGAAGCTGTCGACACCCAGATCGACCTGATCCATGCCGATCAGCTCCTTAGGGAAGCAATAGACGAACGTGAGGAAGGCGAGCTACGAAGCTCGAACCCCGCTGATTTATTGAATTCGCTGGCTATTAAGCATGGCGTGCCACAGGCCGATGTGGATGCTGCTAAATCGCTGACACTGCGCGTACTGGATGGATGCTTCAAGCTACTAGCGCCTACAGGCTTTGAGTTCGGCTATCGGGTGGTCAAGGAAGTACATGCCTACATGCATGTTTGGATCAAGGCACAGATTGCGAACGGAGCAACGCCTTCTGTCGCGATGGAAAGCTGGGTGGAAGGCTTGGATCGAGCCTTGTTCCAGAAGGTACTTCCGAAGATCCACGGAAATCGTTCGGCACTAGGCGACAGTTTGAAGGCATTGCACTCGTTTCTAGGGGGCGCTCATGCGGATTCGAATCCGCCCGCCAAATACGCGATCGGTGCAGAACCCGCTACTCGCATCGAGACTGATGAGGCTTTGACGCTCCCCACGGGCAAGGAGTTTTCCCGGTGCAGGCAGAAGCTCCAGGAAATGCACTCGCGGCTTCTGTCGCGGAATTACGTCTCCTTCGTGAGGTAAAATGAGCTACGTTACTCTACACCGCGCACGCTTTGATCTGGGTGCAGGTTGCTGGATCGACGTCGAAGCTGCGCTTGGAGCGGCGGGGCCTCTTGCGCCTGTGATCGAAGCTGAGTCTCTGTTGTCTGGTGAAGGTGAGCTCCAAGAAGACCAGGTGCTCTCGGGCGGAATTCCGCCCATGTGTTGGCGCGATGCAGGGCACCTCTTCGAGAAATTTCAACTTCGCGAAGATACCGACTACTACGTAGATGTGCTCACACCATTTGCGCTCGATGAAGCGTGCCAGCGACTTGCAGAAAACCCTGCGTGGCCCTTTGCGCAACGACTTTCAAACGCCTACAGATCTGATCCACCTCGACGCTGGAAGGAAGTGGATGGCCGGACTGTAGTAACGGGACAGTTGCGCCTTCGGTCGCACGCAGGGGTACTCGATCTAAGTCCTGTTTTTGGCGGTGAGCTTCGCGCCGAGGTTGCGTGCCGTAAGTTGCGTTACTTCGACGAATTCAAGGAATTGCTCGACAGCCTATCCGAAAAAGCGGCAGAACTTCTGCTTTCCTACGATAGTCCGGTGTCACTTTCATTCGACCAAGCAGAGGATCTAGCGACGAACGAGGCGGCCCTGCACTTCCTAATGCGACACGTAATGGGTTCTACCAAGTTGCCCGCATCCCTTGAGGAAATCCTATCGGATCCGCACGGAAGCATGCGCGAGCGTGTTGAGACCGTAGCGATTGGCGAGATAGTAGAGGCGGATCCCGAACTCTTAGCGGACGACGTCGAATACTCGGATCTTTGCCGCGGAGGCCCTCTGGCAAGACTGTTGCGCGGCTTTACCCCGTCGATGCTTCCGCAGCGGGAGAGCTTCGAGTCACATGACACCCCTGAGAACCGCTATGCCAAGGCATTCTTAGAGCATTGCAGCCTATTAGCGCGTCGCGTTGAGGGCGGCATGCTACGCCGAAGTCGAAGGGCGTCAGCACGGGAGGCAAATGCTTGGTCCACCGCTCTCGATGATGTATTGCAGCACTCCATGTGGCGCGAGGTGGGGCCACTCACACAGATCCCAACCAACTCGCAAACGCTTCTTCGCAAACGCGGCTACAAAGATCTTCTGCGATACGACCTTTCGCTTCGGATGTCACTGGGTTTAGCCTGGAGGGAAGGGGCGGAAATTGCCGACGGCCTAGTGGGGGATATTCGTCCGGTCAACGAGATCTACGAGTATTGGTGCTTCTTCACGCTTCGTGAGCTCCTACTTGAAGTTTGCTCAGAGATTGGAGGGGGGAACTTTCTCATAGTCTCAGCCGACGGCTTGCGGGTTCAGCTTTCCAAGGGACGACGCAGCGAGTGTCGCTTTGAATTCACTACCGCAGATGGCCAGAAGGCTCGTGCCTCCCTATTCTACAACCGCCGTTTTGTGAGACCCAAGACGCCGAAGTTGACTTGGGATGGCAGCTATACCTCATCGTTTGCACCTGATTTCAGCCTAAGAATTGCACAAGTCCGGCCGGATTCAGTTACTCACTGGCTGCACTTTGATGCGAAGTATCGACTTCAACAGCAACAGACGGATGAACTATTCGATGACGCCGAGGATGAAGACCAAGATGCCCCGAGCGGCAACTACCAAGCCGAGCTGAGTCGTGTGCACAAGCAGGAGGATCTCTTCAAGATGCATACGTATCGCGACGGAATTCTGGGATCTCGTGGTGCATATGTTTTGTTCCCCGGAAATGGCATCGGTGGTGTTGATGCACCTCCCAACCCAAATTTTTTCGTGCGGCATCCAAGTGCGCTCGGCGGAGGTTCCGTTCACCGCCTCCCTAGCGTAGGAGCCTTCGCCTTGTCTCCTAGTGGCGGCAATGCCCAATTGGAAGCAGTTCGTTCTCTACTGCTCGCTGCACTCTCTACCGTCGCATGCGGACGACCTTACACCGAAGAGCAAGCCTTTTTCTGATTGATTAAATCAGTTCTACATCCGACGCCCCCCCCCCCTCCCCGCCCCGCTTTCAGTGGCGGGACACTTTGGAGTCCAGATTTCACGTAGCGGCTTTGGCCGCCGACTGTTGGGCATAGGTGGCAGATGTGAGACCATCCAGGATCTTCTTCGATCGCTCCTGATTGTATTCTCGCCGCCCGGTTTCGATCTCGGTGCGGGCTTGCGGCAGGCCTCGCGTCAGTGCCAGCCGGTCTAGCACCCGTGCCGCGCCGTAGCCGGAGATAGCTCGCTCCACCTCAATCGCCACCGCCTCGTGCGTGGCATCGTCGACGATGGTCAGCGCCCTATTTACACGCCCCTCGGCACTGCGATCGAAACACGAAGTCCATCGACCAGGCCTGATTGGCTGCTTCCGGCCGCAGTAACGGTTGGCGCTCGCCCGGCAGCGCTTTCTTCCCTTTGCATCGGCGCACCTGCAACTTGGCGTCCTGATACAGGCGCTCCACCCATTGCAATTCACAGGCTACTGCTCCCGACGCACCTTCAGGCAGATCATCACCACGCCGTAGCGCTTGTGTCGCCGTGCCAGCTCCACGATCCGCTCGCGCAATTCGACATCGCGATCGGGACGCGGAACATAGCGCAGTGCGCTGACGCTCATCCATACCACGGCTCGCGCTCCATCGAAGTGCTTCTTCACGTCCAATCTTTGTCTCGTTGGGGATTGAACTCCAAATCGCCGTGCTAATGAGAACCTGAGGCTGGGGCCTCGCCAGTGGCCGCAGAGCATGATCTCGCCCTCAAAGGCTAAGCACCCCTAGATCCAATCGAATCCTCAAGACCAAATCCAGACTACCGGGCTGCTGAGATGCTCGATTGGCATACAGAGACAAGGGCAAGGGCTAACAACAGGCAGCACAGTCGATGTTGGAAGAGGGAGAGCCGGACCTTGGAAAGTCCCCCCAGGGCCCTAGAGGAGCCATAGTTCCGCGGTGATCACTACACAGGTCGTTGATCTTTCCCAAAGAAATTTGTAAGTGGTTCCAGCGCAAGATAGGATTGGCGCGTCTTCATGGAGCGCTAAGCAATGGAACAACTTCACTTTAAAGACCCTAAGTCGGCTGAGAAGATTAGACGAATCTACGCCAGCTCGAGGCTCATACCCTTCTTCGGCAGCGGGTTTACGAAGGGGGAGCGCGCACGCAAAGGAAGGGTACCGGACGCCAAGGGTTTGACAGAGCAAATTGTCAACATGGCAAGCCAGAAATGCCAAGACCCAAAGGCCGCCGCTGAAATACTGCAGATTTCCGATCTCAAGACGGCCTTCAACCTTCTATTCATGAAGGATTATATCGAACCAGCTAGCACGAGAACATATTTGAGGAACATGTTCTCTGAAGTCGATATATCCAAAACAATTAAGGGAAAACTCATCCAACTCAAATGGCCTCACATTTTCACCTTCAACATCGATGACGCCATCGAGAGCTGCCCAGTAAGACTTACAAAGATATTACCCAACAGAGATGTTGCGCGCGAGTATATTTCATCCAGCCGCTGCCTCTTCAAAATCCACGGTGACGTAGAGGATCTATGCGCCTATACTGACGGCAGCTCGACCTTCACCTGGGCGCAATATGCAAAGGCCATCGAGTCAAACCGAAGCATGCTGTCATTTATACAAGAGCACGCGGAGGCATCCTCTTTTCTATTCATTGGATGCTCACTGGACAGCGAGATTGATATCCTAAGCCTGGCCCAAAAAACCCCATTCACCAAGTCCATTTTTTTAAAGAAGGGCGAACCAACGCTTGCGGAGAAAATCAAACTCGCTGACTATGGAATAGAGCAGGTAATATTCTTCGATAACTATGAGCAGATAGCTCAATGGCTGGTTGAAACACTCGAAGACGTTGCCGTTTCGACTCCAGATCGATCGCTACAGATCGATGATTTTTCAGAAATCAACGCGAATCAAACGATCAATCTTATTGCAAATGGCGGACCGCTCCTTTTGACAATGGGCGATCAAAGGGCAGCCCTATGCCCTCGCCTCTTCCCAGTCAGAGAGCAGGTAAAGGCAATAGTCCGCCAAGTGCAGAACTCACCAGTTGTATTGGTTTCAGGAAGAAGGTTCAGTGGAAAGACCACTCTCCTACTTCAATGCATAGAGTCAATAAATGACTACACTACTTCTTACTTCGCGACAAGCGACTCCTTCTCACCATCGGTTGCAAATTTACTTTCAACCAAGAATAATCACATATTCTTCTTTGACTCAAATTATCTCGACACAGCATCTCTCGATGCAGTATTAAATGCAAAGACCAACCCAAGCAACAGAATTGTAATCTGCGCAACAAAGGGAGACGCCGATTTATTCAGACTCAAAATTTCAAATAGACTTGGCGACGTAACCGAGACGACAATTGAAAACAAACTGTCGCGACAGGAGGAAATTGAATTTAACTCAGGCCTTAATAATCTAGGCCTTGCAAAATACAACAGGGAAAATAATTTACTTAACTTCGCATATCATTATTTTACGAATTACCGCTCACAAATAGGAACCAGCGCGCTCTTCGAAAGAAAATTCAATGACAACGAACTTAAAGTGCTCGTCCTGATAGCAGCCTTTGGAAAAGCAGA
The DNA here is from genome assembly GCF_049384345.1 of Stenotrophomonas sp. CASM110. NCBI lineage: Bacteria > Pseudomonadati > Pseudomonadota > Gammaproteobacteria > Lysobacterales > Lysobacteraceae > Stenotrophomonas > Stenotrophomonas sp. CASM110. Next base: position 20,637 of record NZ_JBMRGI010000013.1, on the reverse strand, counting down.
GCGAGGCAGAATCAAAGCGATTTGCGAGAACTTCGATATAATTGAATTCATTAGTAATAATGATCGTCTCCTGGAGAGCATTCCAGGAGAAACAACAACATCGAGTGGCGCCATAGTTTGCAATTCAGCCTCCTGGATAATTAAGATCGTCACTGATTCGTTCAAGGACCAAGCGGTAGGGAAGAGAATCGGCGACATGATTATCGCGCTAGCCAATCAAGGCTATATTGACGCCGCGAGAAATCTAATTAGCTTTGACAAACTGAATGAAATATCTGGAGGCAGCGTCAACTCATTTGTCCGCGACCTTTACAACAGAATCCAAAAACCATTTGAGAACGACAATCACTATTGGATTCAACGCGCAAAGAGTGAGCTAATTTCAGGCCGCACGATCGAAGACTTCTCCAACGGCATGAAATGGACAAGCAAGGTACGAGGCGATAACTCGATTACCAAGAATGCGACCTACTTCAGCGCGACGTTCGTTAGCGCGCAGCTGTACGCACGAGCATTTGGAGTGAGCAAGAATCAGGAGCATTTGAGAATGTTCTTTGAGCACATGCATGAATCAACCAGCAACTATCTTCACAACAAGATTCACATTGATAAAATGCTGAGAAGCGTCAAACCGGACATCAAACAGGCGGTAGCCGCCCTCGAGTCCACGAAGGACGCGTTCTTTCTCGAGAGAAGAGAGGATGTTCGCGAGCTAGTCGCCATGTTCCATAACGGCAAGCCAGACAGCGCAGGGCGGATCGGCGGGTAACTTGCAGGCGGCATGGATCAGAGCAGTTTCTGGACTAGATAACAGTTAAGATTGATGCCAAGTCTGAATTTATAAAGAACAAGGGCGCCTCTGGGCGCCCTCGTTCTTTCAACTCATTCCCACTCAATGGTCGCCGGCGGCTTCCCAGAGATGTCATAGACAACCCGCGACACCCCCCGCAACTCATTGATGATCCGGTTGCTAACCGTCCCCAGGAACTCATACGGCAGATGCGCCCAGTGCGCGGTCATGAAGTCAATCGTCTCCACGGCCCGCAGCGCAATCACCCACTCATAAGCGCGCGCGTCACCCACCACACCCACCGACTTCACCGGCAGGAACACGCCAAACGCCTGGCTGGTCTTGTCGTACAGGTCCGCTTTGCGCAGCTCATCAATGAAGATGGCATCGGCCTTGGCCAGCAGCTCGGCGTATTCGCGCTTCACTTCGCCCAGGATACGCACGCCCAGGCCCGGGCCCGGGAACGGATGGCGGTAGACCATGGTGCGCGGCAGGCCCAGCTCAACACCCAGGCGGCGCACTTCGTCCTTGAACAGCTCGCGCAGCGGCTCCACCAGGCCCAGCTTCATGTGCTCCGGCAGGCCGCCCACGTTGTGGTGGCTCTTGATCACATGCGCCTTGCCGGTCTTGCTGCCGGCCGACTCGATCACGTCCGGGTAGATGGTGCCCTGCGCCAGCCACTTGGCGTTCTTCAGCTTGTTCGACTCTTCGTCGAAGATCTCAACGAACAGGTTGCCGATGATCTTGCGCTTGGCTTCCGGGTCGCTCACGCCTTCCAGCGCGGCGAAGTAACGGTCGGCGGCATTCACACGCACGACCTTCACGCCCATGTGCTCGGCAAACATCGCCATCACCTGGTCGCCTTCCTGCCAGCGCAGCAGGCCGGTATCCACGAACACGCAGGTCAGCTTCTCGCCGATGGCCTTGTGCAGCAGCGCGGCCACCACGGACGAATCGACGCCACCGGACAGGCCCAGGATCACTTCGTCATCGCCCACCTGTTCGCGCACGCGGGCGATCTGGTCGTCGATGATGTTGGCGGCCGTCCACAGGGTCTGGCAGCCGCACACGTCCACCACGAAGCGGCGCAGCAGCGCCTGGCCCTGCAGGGTGTGGGTCACTTCCGGGTGGAACTGCACGCCGTACCAGCGCTTTTCTTCGTTGGCCATGGCGGCCACCGGAATGCGGTCGGTGGTGGCGGTGATGGTGAAGCCCGGCGGTGCCACGGAGACGTGGTCGCCGTGGCTCATCCAGACATTCAGCTTCGGCTCGCCGCCGTGGTCGCTCAGGCCCTTGAACAGCGCATCCGGGTTGATCACGTTCACTTCGGCGTGGCCGAATTCGCGCTGGTCCGCCGCTTCGGTAGCACCGCCCAGCTGCGCGGCCAGCGTCTGCATGCCGTAGCAGATGCCGAAGATCGGCAGGCCGCTGTCGAACACTTCCTGCGGCGCGGCCGGCGCACCCGGCAGCGTGGTCGATTCCGGGCCACCGGACAGGATGATGCCCTTGGCGCCGAACGCGGCGATCTCGGCCGGGTTGTGGTCCCACGCCCAGATTTCGCAGTAGACGCCCAGCTCGCGGATGCGGCGGGCGATCAGCTGCGTGTACTGCGCGCCGAAATCGAGGATGAGGATCTTGTCGTTATGGATGTTGGTCATGGTGCCGTTCCAGTGGTGTTTTTCGCAGCGCCCGGCGCTTCAAGGCTCTGCGTCAGCGTGGCGATGAACGCCTCGCGTTGTTGAATATGTGAGGGGTCTTCCTCGTCCCAGCGCAGCATCAGCAGGCCGTGCGGTGCGTTGGGGTTGGAGCGGTCGGCGCGCGGCAGTTCGGCGATTTCCTGCACTTCGGTGCCAGGCACGATGCGCCGTTGAAAGGCGTGCATCGGGTAACCGGAATCCACGGCGTTGCCCCAGAACGCGGACTGCGCGCTCATCCGTTTCGGCTCCAAGGGCCCCAGCTCGGCGGTGACCACAGGATCTTCAAGCCTGTCACCCAGATCGGTAACGCACCGCAGGATGACCTGCAGCGGGCGCTCGCCGGTGCCTTTCAGCAGCCAGCGCTGCTCGCCGGCGGCCTGCACCTGCCAGCCTGTCGGCAGCGAGAACGCGTTCTGGCACGCCTGTACGTCCTGCAATTGCGAAACCGCCGCGCCCGGAGACCCGGAGCGCGGCGGCGGTTCGGACAACGAACAGCCTGCCATCAGCAGGCTGCCCGTAATCGCAAGAGCAGTTCGCAAGCGCATCAGGCGCGGTAGTTCGGCGGCTCTTTGGTGATGGTCACGTCGTGGACGTGGCTCTCACGCTGGCCGGCGCCGCTGATCTTCACGAACTTGGGCTTGCTGCGCATCTCGTCGATGGTGGCGCAGCCCACGTAGCCCATGGTGGCACGCAGGCCGCCCATCAGCTGGTGGATGATCCCGCCCACCGGGCCGCGGTACGGCACGCGGCCTTCGATGCCTTCCGGCACCAGCTTGTCGGCGGTGGCGGCGTCCTGGAAGTAGCGGTCCTTCGACCCCTTCTCCATGGCAGCCAGCGAGCCCATGCCGCGGTAGCTCTTGTACGAACGGCCCTGGTACAGCTCGGTCTCGCCCGGCGATTCTTCGGTACCGGCCAGCAGGCCGCCGACCATGATGGTCGAGGCACCGGCGGCCAGCGCCTTGCCGATGTCGCCCGAGTAGCGGATGCCACCGTCGGCGATCAGCGGGATGCGGTCCTGCAGCGCTTCGGCCACCAGATCGATCGCGGTGACCTGCGGCACGCCGACGCCGGCGACGACGCGGGTGGTGCAGATCGAGCCCGGGCCGATGCCGACCTTCACTGCGTCCGCGCCGCTGTCCAGCAGCGCCAGTGCGGCTTCGCCGGTGCAGATGTTGCCACCGATGACCTGCACGTTCGGGAAGTTCTTCTTGACCCAGCTGACGCGGTCCAGCACGCCCTGCGAGTGGCCGTGCGCGGTATCGACCACGATCACGTCCACGCCGGCGGCGACCAGCGCTTCCACGCGGCGATCGGTATCGCCACCCACGCCGACGGCAGCGCCGACCAGCAGGCGGGTCGACAGATCCTTGGCAGCGTTGGGGAAGTCGGTGTTCTTCTGGATGTCCTTGACGGTGATCAGGCCACGCAGTTCGAACGAATCATTGACCACCAGCACCTTTTCGATGCGGTTGCGATGCAGCAGCTGCAGCACTTCATCAGACGCGGCGCCTTCCTTGACCGTGATCAGGCGATCCTTCTTGGTCATGATGTGGCGGACCGGGTCGTCCAGCTCGGTCTCGAAGCGCATGTCGCGGTGGGTCACGATGCCGGCCAGCTGGCCGTCGCTGCCCACCACCGGCACGCCGGAGATGTTGTGCGCCTGGGTCAGGGCCAGCACGTCGCGGATGGTGGTTTCCGGGCCGACGGTGATCGGGTCGCGGATGACACCGGCCTCGAACTTCTTGACCTTGGCCACTTCCGCGGCCTGCTGTTCCAGGCTGAGATTCTTGTGGATGATGCCCATGCCACCGAGCTGGGCCATGGCGATGGCCAGGCGGGCTTCGGTGACGGTGTCCATCGCGGCGGACAGGATCGGAAGCTTCAGCTTCAGGTCTCGGGTCAACCGCGTTTCGAGGTTGACGTCCTTGGGCAGGATGGTCGAGTGGGCGGGGACGAGCGAGACGTCGTCGTAAGTGAGTGCTTCAGCCTGGATGCGCAGCATCGGCATACCCGAGATGTGGGGAAGCGCGACATTTTACCCTGTTTTCGCGTCGCGTGGCAGGGGGTAGATGCGACGCAGTGTCGCGCCGGCGGCGATCGGTTCAGGGCGACGGACCGGGGCCACGCGCCTCTTGGGAACCCCCACGGAACCGCCTTTGGTAGGTGCCGACCTTGGTTGGCACGATCCGTCCGGCACCGGCACCCCAGATGGGCCGATGGCCCCGATGAATGTGTGCCAACCAAGGTTGGCACCTACCAGGAGCGGGTCAACGGTCGGCACCCACCCAAAATGGTCAGCTCAGCGCTTCCGCCGCTTCCAGGGTGTTCTGCATCAACGTGGCCACGGTCATCGGGCCCACGCCACCCGGCACCGGGGTGATCCAGCTCGCCCGCTGGGCGGCGGCCTCAAACCCGACGTCGCCCACCAGGCGGCCGTCGTCCAACCGGTTGATGCCGACGTCGATCACCACCGCGCCCGGCTTCACCCACTCGCCCGGCACGATGCCCGGGCGGCCCACCGCCACCACCAGGATGTCGGCGTTGCGCACGGCCTGTTCCAGCACGTCCTTGGGGGTGAACTTGTGGCAGCTGGTCACGGTGCAGCCGGCAATCAGCAGTTCCAGGCCCATCGGGCGGCCGACGTGGTTGCTCACGCCCACGATGGTGGCGTTGCGGCCGCGTACCGGCTGGTCGGTGTGGCCCAGCAGCGTGGTGATGCCACGCGGGGTGCACGGGCGCAGGCCGAACTCGCGCAGGGCCAGGTGGCCGACGTTTTCCGGGTGGAAGCCGTCCACGTCCTTGCGCGGGTCGATGCGCTGGATCAGCCGGCGCGCATCGGGGATGCCCGGCAGCGGCAGCTGGATCAGGATGCCGTTGATCTTCGGATCGGCGTTGAGCTGGTCGATCAGGTCGAGCAGCTCGGCCTCGGTGGTACCGGCCGGCAGATCGTAGTCATGCGCTTCGATGCCGACCTTCTCGGCGGCGCGGCGCTTGTTGCGCACGTACACGGTCGAGGCCGGGTCGCCACCGACCAGCACCACGGCCAGACCCGGGCGGCTGCCACCGGCGGCCACGCGGGCGTCGACGCGCACCTTCAGGCTGTCGAGCAGGTCCTCGGCGATGCGGCGGCCATCAAGGATGCGGGCAGGATGCGGGGCGGCGGAATCAGTCATCGGGGGCAGGCGTGGGGCGGCGGGGACGCTATTGTCCCTGATTCAGGCCCCCTCGCCCACCGCAGGATGGGGTCCTGACGGGGTCGGATCCCTTTGCCACGGGCAAAGGGCTCTGACCCCAGCACGACGTAGCGGGTCAGAGCCCTTTCCGCTGGAAAGGGATCCGACCCGCAAACGTTATTCTTCCTCTTCCGGCACGTCCTGCGGGTTCAACGTCTTGCTTGCCCGCTTCGGCGCGGTGAACGGCGTCGGCGTCGGCACGCCCTGGGCTGAATTGCCGAACACCATCTTGGCGCCGGCATTCAAGCCACCACCGGCAATCTCCAGCTCGAAACGCTCGGCATCGCGGCGACGGATCTGCTCGGCAATCTCCACCGCGTCGTCTTCATCCGCACCCAGTTCCACCAGCGCGGCCTGGCCGAACAACACCGCCGATTCAAACGTCTCGCGGATCTGGAAATCGACGCCGGCATGGATCAGCCGCAGCGAATGTTCGCGGTCGAACGAGCGCACCATCAGCTTGGCCTGCGGGAACTCGTGCGACACCAGTTCGACGATGCGGTCGGCGGCCTCGGCCTTGTCCACGCACACCGCAATCGCACGCGCGGTGGCCGCGCCCGAGGCATGAAGCACGTCCAGTCGCGTACCGTCGCCGTAATAGATCTTGAAACCGAAACGCGCGGCGCTCTGGATCATCTCCACGTCGTTGTCGATGATGGTCACGTCCACGTCGCGCGCCAGCAGCGACTGGCTGGCGACCTGGCCGAAGCGGCCGAAGCCGATCAGCAGCACACTGCCGGACAGACCCTCGGCCTCGTCCACGCCGTCCATGTTCACCGTCGGCTTCGGCGCGATGCGCTTGTAGACCAGCACCACCAGCGGGGTCAGCGCCATCGACAACACCACCACGGCGGTGAAGTTGGCATTGATCTCCAGGTTGATCACGCCGGCTGAGGCGGCAGCGGAGAACAGCACGAAGGCGAACTCGCCACCCTGCGCCATCAGCACGCCGCGATCCAGCGCCTGCGCGTGGTCACTGCCCATGATGCGCGCGACCACGTAGATGCACAGCGCCTTGGCCACCATCAGCGCCAGCACCAGGCCGAGGATCAGCTGCCAGTTGCCAGCCACCACGCCCAGGTCCAGCGCCATGCCCACGCTGAGGAAGAACAGGCCCAGCAGGATGCCGCGGAACGGTTCGATGTCCGCCTCGATCTGGTGGCGGAAGGTCGACTCGCTCAGCAGCACGCCCGCGAGGAACGCGCCCATCGCCATCGACAGGCCGGACAGCTGCATCAGCAGCGCCGCGCCCAGCACCACCAGCAGCGCGGCAGCGGTCATCACCTCGCGCGCCTTCGATTCGGCCAGCACGCGGAACAGCGGATTGAGCAGGAAGCGGCCGACCAGCACCAGGCCGACGATGGCGCCGACGCCGATCGCTACCGACAGCCAGCGCGAACCCTCGCCATCGGCACTGCCGGCGCTCGGGCCCATCCACGCCACCAGCGCCAGCAGCGGCACGATCAGCAGGTCTTCGAACAGCAGGATGGAGACGATCTTCTGCCCCGACGGCAGCGCGATGTCACCGCGCTCGGCCAGCAGCTGCATCACCACTGCGGTGGATGTGAGCACAAAGCCGGTGGCACCGATGAAGGCCACCTGCCACGGCAACCCGAACAGCTTGGCGATGCTGGTCAGCACCAGCGCACAGGTGACGATCTGCAGCGTGCCCAGCCCGAAGATTTCCTTGCGCAGGCTCCACAGGTGCGAGGGCCGCATCTCCAGGCCGATCACGAACAGGAACATCACCACGCCGAGCTCGGCGGTATGCAGGATCGCCTGCGGGTCGGAGAACCAGCCCAGCCCGAACGGTCCGATCGCCAGGCCAGCGGCGAAGTAGCCCAGTACCGAGCCCAGGCCGGCCCGACGGAACAAAGGCACCATCACCACCGCCGCGCCCAACAGGGCGACGACCTTGACCAGCTCGCTGGTCGCTGCTTCTACCGCCATGCGGTGTGTTCCCCAAGATCCAGAATCGCGTTCAACAATAGAGCAATGCCGATGACGGCAATAGCACGCATGTTGCGCCGGATTGTCTTGGAAGTAGAACGATGCCAGGAGAAACCCCGCGCACCATCCCGAAACCATTGCACGTCGCTGTAGAGCCGAGCCCACGCTCGGCTGCTTCTGCTGTATGCGGGAAGCAGCCGAGCACGGGCTCGGCTCTACAGAGAGCCCCCCCGGCAAAACGCGGCGTAATCGATATATCCCGGGAACGGCACACCCCGCGCGCACACCGGGCAGTGCGGGTCCGGCCGGATGCCGGTCTCTCGGAAGCGCATGCCCAGCGCATCGAAGCGCAGCAGGCGGCCAACCAGCGGCTCACCGATGCCCAGCAGCAGCTTCAGCACCTCGGTCGCCTGCAGCACGCCGGCCAGGCCGGGCAGCACGCCCAGCACACCCGCCTCGGAACAGTTCGGCGCGAACTCCGGCGGCGGTGGCTCCGGGAACAGGCAGCGGTAGCACGGCGCCACGCCGCGCTGGCGGCCAGCGTCAAACACGCTTACCTGGCCGTCAAAGCGCTCGATGGCGGCATACACCAGCGGCGTGGCGTGCTTGATGCAGGCGTCGTTGAGCAGGTAGCGCAGCGGGAAGTTGTCCGAGCCATCCAGCACCACATCCACCCCGGCCAGCAGCGCATCCAGGTTCTCGGACGTGACCCGCTCAGGCACCGCCTCGACGTCGATCGACGGGTTCAACGCCAGCAGCCGCTCGCGCGCCGAATCGACCTTGAACTGGCCGACGCTGGCTTCGGTATGCACGATCTGCCGGTGCAGGTTGCTGCGCTCCACGCGGTCATGGTCGGCGAAGCGCAGGTGCCCTACCCCGGCGGCGGCCAGGTAGAAACCAGCCGGCGCGCCCAGCCCACCCGCGCCCAGCACCAGCACGCGTGATTGCTGCAGCCGGCGCTGGCCGGCCTCGCCCACCTGTGGCAGCAGCAGGTGGCGCGAATAGCGATCGTAGAAGTCGCGGTCGGCGGCGCTGGCCAGCGGCTGCACCAGCGGCAGCCACTGCTCGCGCCAGGCCACGGTGCCGCCCGTCACGGAAGCCACGTGGGTGTAGCCGGCCTCCAGCAGGAACTGCGCGGCATCGGCCGAGCGCTTGCCACTCTGGCAGATCAGCAGGATTTCCTGGTCGTGCCGCGGCAGATGCGCGGCCGGGTCGGCCTGCAGCTCGCCCTTGGCCACGCCGCGCGCGCCCTCGGCCATGCCGCCGGCCCGTTCGTGCGCCTCGCGCACATCGATCAGCACCGCGCCATGGGCCAGGCGCTCGCGTGCCTGCGCGGGGGAAAGCTCTTGGATGCTCATGGCCGCATTATCGCGCACGTGGCGGCAGGCCGCCTTGACCAGCATCTGTAGAGCCGAGCCTATGCTCGGCTCTACGGGTCCACCGCAGGCCTGCGGTAGCGCCCGCCCTGCACCCGGGGTCAGATCCCTTTTCCGGAGGAAATGGGATCTGACCCCATTCTCCGCAACGAAAAAGGCGGCCCTGCGGCCGCCTTCTCGTGAATCACTTGCCCTTGACGTGCTTCATCAAGCGCCGCTTGGCCTTGACCTGCCGCTCGGTGAGGACGTTCTTCTTGCCCTCGTACGGGTTGGTACCCTCGCGGAAGATGAAGCTCACCGGCGTGCCGATCAGCTTGAAGCGCTTGCGGAAGAAGTTCTCCAGGTAGCGCTTGTACGACTCCTGCAGCTCCTTCAGGCGCGTGCCGTGCACGATGAAGGTCGGCGGGTTGGAACCGGCCGGGTGCACGTAACGCAGCTTGGAGACATGGCCGCGGATGGTCGGCGGCGGATTGGTCTCGTAGGCCACTTCCAGCGCCTTGTTCACTTCGCTGGTGGTGAAGGTCTTGTTCGCCGATTCGTGCGCGCGGTGCACCGCGCGGAACAGCTCACGCAGGCCCGAACCATGCTTGGCCGATATGCGCACGGACTCGGCCCACGGCACGAAGCCCAGCTTCAGCGACAGCATGGTTTCGGCCTGCTCGCGCTGGTACTCGGTCAGGCCATCCCACTTGTTGATGGCGATCACCAGCGCGCGGCCGGCATCGAGCACGGCACCGAGCACGGTGGCGTCCTGGTCGGTCACGCCTTCGGTGGCGTCGAGCATCAGCACGGCCACCTGGCACTGCTCGATCGACTGCATGGTCTTGACCACCGAGAACTTCTCGACGACCTCGTCCACGCGCGACCGACGGCGCAGGCCGGCGGTATCGATCAGGCGGTACTCGCGGCCATCACGCTCCAGGTCCACCGCGATCGAGTCGCGGGTGGTGCCCGGCACGTCGGAGGCGATCATGCGCTCCTCGCCGAGGATGCGGTTGACCAGGGTCGACTTGCCCACGTTCGGGCGGCCGACGAAGGCGATGCGGATGCGGTTCGGATCGTTGTCCAGCTCTTCGCCGCTGCCTTCTTCCGGCAGGCGCTGGATCACTTCGTCCAGCAGGTCGTCCAGGCCCTGGCGATGCGCGGCCGACACGGTCAGCATCTCGCCGAAGCCGTAACGGGCGAACTCCGAACGCACGGTGTCCTCGTCGGTGCCGTCGATCTTGTTGATCAGCAGCAGCGTCGGGCGCGACAGCTTGCGCAGCCAGGCCAGGATCTCGTCGTCCATCGCCGAGGTACCCTCACGGGCGTCGACCACGAACAGGATCAGGTCGGCTTCCGCCGCAGCGGCGCGGGCCTGGCGGGTGGTAGCCCCTGCCAGACCCTCTTCCTCTTCCGCGATACCGCCGGTGTCGACGACAAGGAAATGATTGTCCTCGTCCAGCCGGCAGACACCGTAGTTGCGGTCGCGGGTGACGCCGGGCTGGTCATGGACCAGCGCGTCACGGGTGCGGGTAAGCGCATTGAAAATAGTCGACTTGCCGACATTCGGCCGTCCAACCAGGGCGACCAAAGGCAGCATCGCGATTACTCCAATTTTTAATTTGCCAACCGGAAGGCGGTCAGCTTGCCATCAACGTTCTGCACCAGCAGCACCCCGTCTGCGACGACCGGCTGGGCCAGCAGGGCGTCGCCGCCACTTTTTGCCCGTGCCGCCATCGCACCATCGGACGCCTGCAACCAGTGCACGTATCCCTTGTAGTCGCCGACCACCACGTAGTCGCCGTGCAGCGCCGGGCCGGTCAGCGATCGACGGGCCAGCGCGGTCTGCGACCACATGGCCGCGCCGCTGGCCTTGTCCAGGCCGAACACGCCGCCCTTGTTGTCGGTGACGAACACATTGCCCGACGACACCGCCACGCCACCGGCACCGCCATGGTCGCGCGCCCACAGCGGGCGACCGGTCGGGCCTTCGATGGCCATGGTCTGGTTCTTGAAGCTGCTCACATAGAGGGTGTTGCCCTCCAGCACCGGAGCGCCGTCGACGTCGGCCATGCGCTCCAGCTCGGTGCGGCCTTCGCCGTTGCCGAGGTTCTGTTCCCACAGCGTGCGGCCATCCTGCTGGGCCAGGGCCGCAACCGCGCCCTCGTCCTTGCCGATGAACAGCACGCCCGGGCCGGTCACCACCGGCGCGTTGCCACGCACGGTCAGCGCCGGCAGCTCGCTCGGGTTGAACCACTTCTGGGTGCCGTTGCCGGCATCGAAGCCGGTAACGCGGCCGTCGTTGCTGCGCACGTAGACCATGCCCTGGGCCACGGCCGGCGCGGCGATGACTTCACCCGGAACACGGGCGCGCCACTTCTCGCTGCCATCGTTGATATCCAGCGCGATGACCTGGCCATCCAGCGTGCCGATCACGACCAGGTTCTCACCGACACCCGGGCCGCCGGACAGGCGCAGCTTCGCCTTCTTCTTTTCCTTCTTCGGCTCCCAGGTCCAGACCTTCTTGCCGGTCTGCAGGTCGATGGCGTGCACGCCACCGGTGATCGCGGCAGCAAACACGTGGCCGTTGGCGACCGCCGGGCCCTGGCGCACGCCGATGCGGCGCTCGCCCTTGCCGAGGTTGACCGACCAGGCCTTGCTGACCTTCACGGTCGGCTCGAACTTGACCAGCTCAGCCGGTTCCTGTGCCTTCTTCGCGGCCGCGTCCTTGCCGGCGAACCAGCCCTTCATGGTGCTGCAGCCGGTCAGGGCCATGCCCATCAGGAGCACGGTGGCGACGCGGGTGATCATGACCTTCTGACTCATCAAACCGACTCCGCAGGGGCGGCGACGGTGCCGCCGGCGTCCATAACCTTGGTTTCCAGCAGGCGCCGCTGCGGCGCTGCCACGTCCAGCGTCTTCAGCGCCTTCTCGTACTGTGCACGGGCGTCATCGCGCTTGCCCTGCGCCATCAGCGCATCGCCATGGATTTCCAGGCTGCTGCTGTCGGTCGCGCTGCCCAGCAGCTTGATGGCCTCGTCGCTCTTGCCGGTGGCCACCAGCAGGCGGGCCACACGCTGGTCGACCACGCGCTGCAGGTCACCTTCGACCTTCACATTGCGCAGGGTCGCCAGTGCCTCTTCATTCTTGCCGGCGTCGACCTGGGCCTTGGCCAGCTGCAGCGCCGCGAGGTCGCCGTAGATGCTGGACGGGCCGGCTTCGAGCGCCTTGACCGCCTTGGCGGCGTCGTCAAGCTTGTTCTGCTGCAGGCCCTGCAGGGCCTTCTGGTACTCGACATTGGCCGAGGCCAGCTTGCCGCCCTGATCCTTCTGGTACCACTGCCAGCCAGCAATGGCACCGATGGCGATGACTACGCCACCGAGGATGCTGGCGCCATTCTTCCGCAGCCAGCTGCGGACGCGTTCACTTTGTTCGTGCTCGTCGAGCAGATCGTCGATCGCCATGCGTACTCTCGCCCCGCCCGTCGGGAGGGACCATTGGGATTATCGAAGGTGGTGAAACCGCGCCTCAGTGCGAAACCGGGACAACGGAGCCTTCAGAGGATACCTGAAAGCGTGCCACGTTGGCTCGCTGGTAGGGGGTCAGATCGACGATAGCGCCGTTCTGCTGAACCTGGACCGCCGAGGCGTTGCCCAGGGTCACCCGGGTCACCTGGCCCGGCGTGAAGCTGCGGGTCTCGCCGGACCTGATCAGCGCCTTCTCGACGGTGCTGCCGTCCGGGCCGCCGATGTCGACCCAGCTGTCGCCGCTGAACTGCATTTCCAGCGCGTTGCCGGCAGCCGCCGGAGCCGGCGCCGGGCGCGGCACCGGGGCCAGCGAGGCCACGTACGGGGTGGCCGCCGGCTTGCTGGCCGGGGCGGTGGCCGCTTCGGCCGGCGCGACAGCCTCGGCACCGGCCGTGGACGGGGTAACCGGCACGGCGGCCGGGATCACATCCAGCGAGGCGGTGCTCGGCGACGGGGTCGCGCTGCCGTCGAAGTGGCCACGGGTGGCGAACCACACCGGCACCGCCAGCACCGCGGTGATGCCGACATACAGCACGCGGCGACCGAGGTTCTCGGCGATGCGGCGCGCACGCGGGGTATGGGTATGGCTGACCAGGGTGGGCGGAACCACCGGGCCGACCTGGGCCTGTTCCAGCAGCTGGCCGACATCCACGTCGAGCAGGCGCGCATAGCTGCGCAGCTGGCCACGCACGAACACCGGCGCCCCCAGCTTCTGCCATTGTTCCTCTTCCAGCGACTTGACCACCTGGACCGGCATGCGCAGGCGCGAGCCGACATCTTCGAGGGTCAGTCCGGTCGCTTCGCGGGCCTGGCGCAGGCGGGTGCCGCAGCCGGCCGCAGTCTCGAGAGCGCTCACAGTCTGGTCATCAATCACAATGCATCAACCCTGGAGTTAGGAGCCCGCGTCCTGCGGAAATTCCTGTCGAATCCGCTGCAGATAACGATCAGATGCCGCCCGATCGCCCAGCTTCACTTCGATTTGAGACGCAAGTTGTAACACGGAACGCGTTGCGGGTGCAGCCGCAATCCTACGTTCGGCGAAGGCCCGGGCCTCCATGTAGCGGCCCTGGCGGTAGCTCAGCTGGGCCATCGACTCCAGCGCGACCGGGTTGGCCGGGGCCGCCACGAGCGCCGCACGCAGGTCGCGTTCGGCGCGTTCAAGCTGGCCCGCGTCCAGTGCGCAGCTGCCGGCATTGGCCTGGGCTTCTCCCGGGGTGGCATAACCCGGCGCCTGCAACGCGCGGTCGAACCAGACCAGCGATTCGGCCGGCTGGCCCTGCTGGCACAGCCAGGCACCGTAATTGTTGAGCACGTCGCCGCGCTGCGGCGCCAGTTCGGCGGCCTTGCGGAAGTTCTCACCGGCCTGGCGGGTGCGGCCACGACGGTCATCGATGCCGGCCTGCAGCACCAGCGCATCGGGCGCCTCGGGCGCCAGCTTCAGTGCTTCGCGCACCTTGCGCTCGGCGGCATCGAGATTGCCGACCTGCATGTCGCGGGTCGCCAGCGTCAACAGGTCGCGCCAGCGCACTTCGCGCCGCACGCTTTCCGGGTCACCCACCGAATAGACCGGCGCCTGGCTCGGGCCGAGCTTGGCCTTGGGATGGGATTTGCAGCCGCCGACCGCAACGGCCAGCACGCCTGCGAGAAGCGCCAGCCAGAGGCGGTCAGGCCGCGGCATCGCTCCCCTTCCCCGCCTGCAGCGTCTTGTTGAACTCCGCCTGGCGGCGGGTGCGGTCCATCACCTGGCCCTTGAGCTGGCCACAGGCGGCGTCGATGTCGTCGCCACGGGTGCGGCGGACCATGGTCAGCACGTTGCTGTCGAGCAGGATCTTCTGGAAGGCGCGGATGTGCGCTTCTTCCGAACGCTCGTAGCGGGTGCCCGGGAACGGATTGAAGGGAATCAGGTTGACCTTGCCCGAATCCTTGGCCTGCACCGCGTTGTCGAACTGACGCATCAGGCGGGCCAATTCGCGGGCATGCTCGGGCTTGTCGTTGATGCCCTTCATCAGGGTGTATTCGAAGGTGACCGATTCGCGGCGCTTGTTGGCGCGTAGGTAGCGTGCGCACGAGGCCATCAGCTCGGCGATCGGGTACTTCTTGTTGAGCGGCACCAGGGTCTCGCGCAGCGCATCGTTCGGCGCATGCAGCGACACTGCCAGCGACACGTCGCTCTCGGCGGACAAGCGGTCGATCTGCGGCACCAGGCCGGAGGTCGACAGGGTCACGCGCTTGTTGGCCAGGCCGTAGCCCAGATCGTCGCGCATCACGCTCATGGCGCGCACGACGTTGTCGAAATTCATCAGCGGCTCGCCCATGCCCATCATCACCACATTGGTGAGGCGGCGCATCTGGTGCGGCACGTTGCCCAGGTGGCGCGCGGCAACCCACACCTGGCCGATGATCTCGGCAGTGGTCAGGTTGCGGTTGAAGCCCTGGGTGGCGGTGGAGCAGAACGTGCAGTTCAGGCCGCAACCGACCTGCGAGGACACGCACAGCGTGCCGCGGGTCTTGTCCGGGATGTACACGGTCTCGATGGCGTTCTTGCCATCCACGCCCATCGCCAGCAGCCACTTGTGGGTGCCGTCGGCGGAGGGCTTGTCGAACACGATGTTCGGAACCAGCACCTCGGCATGGGCCTGCAGCTTGGCGCGCAGGACCTTGCCGAGGTCGGTCATTTCATCGAAATCGGTGACGTAGCGATGGTGGATCCACTTCATCACCTGATGGGCACGGAACTTCTTCTCGCCGAGAACCTCGACGAAGAACTTCTCCAGGCCCGCGCGATCGAGGTCGAGCAGGTTCTGCTTGCCAGCCGTGGGTGCCGACTTCGGCAGCGGCTGGATGGCGGGGGACTGTACGACCTCGTTCACGGCATTACTCTCAGCGCGAAACGACTTCGGTGGCGGCGAAGAAGTAGGCGATTTCAATCGCGGCATTCTCGACCGAGTCCGAGCCGTGGGCGGCGTTGGCATCGATGGATTCGGCGAAGTCGGCGCGGATGGTGCCCGGCGCGGCTTCCTTCGGGTTGGTGGCGCCCAGCAGGTCGCGGTGGGCCAGGACGGCGTTCTCGCCTTCCAGGGCCTGGATCATCACCGGGCCGGAGATCATGAACTCGACCAGCGCGTTGAAGAACGGACGCTCGCGGTGCACGGCGTAGAAGCCTTCGGCTTCACGGCGCGACAGCTGCTTGTACTTGGCGGCCACGACCTTCAGGCCGGCCTTCTCGAAGCGGGCGTAGATTTCGCCGATGACGTTCTTGGCAACGGCGTCCGGCTTGATGATCGAAAGGGTGCGCTCCAGCGCCATGGGATGTCTCCAATGGAATCGGGCCGCTGATGGCCCGAAGGGTAACATGAAAAAAACCCGCGTCGGGACGCGGGCTTAGCCTGATAAACGTAGGCGAATTGTAAAAGATAAAGCGCTGGCGTGGTAGTGCCGGTCGCCGGCCGGCAAACCCTCATGGCAGGGGTCAGATCCCCACAGGGACTCTGACCCCATTCCGGCCCAGTGTCGGGGTCGGAGCCCCTGCGGGGATCCGACCCCTACCCCATTCACCCAGCTGAGTGGATTCTGACCGTCCGGGCCATTTTTGCTGCACTGCAAAATGCCATACGCTACCGTCTGGTCCTAGTATCAAACAATCGTTTGATTAAGGTCCGCCCGCCGATGGCCAAACCCGCCCACTTCTCGACCAAGGACCGCATTCTCGGCGCGGCCGAGGAGCTGTTCGCACAGCACGGCTTCGCCGGCACTTCGCTGCGCCAGGTGACCAGCCAGGCCGACGTCAACATCGCAGCGGTCAACTACCACTTCGGCTCCAAGGAAAACCTGGTCAACGAGGTGTTCCGCCGCCGCATGGACGAGATGACCGGCGCCCGCCTGTCGCAGCTCGAACGCGCCCGCAGCGAACATCCCGGGCAGCTGCGCCCGGTGCTGGCCGCGTTCGTCGAGCCGGCATTGGCGCTGGCCCAGGACCGCCAGAACGGCGGTGCCTTCGTGCGCGTGATCGCCCGCGCCTACGCCGAGAAGAACGACAACCTGCGCAAGTTCCTGTCCGACCACTACGGCCACGTGCTGCGTGCGTTCGGCAAGGCCATCGGCGAGTGCGTACCCGACCTGAGCAAGGAAGAGCTGTACTGGCGCCTGGATTTCCTGGCCGGCTCGCTCACCTATGCCATGGCCGACTTCGGGCTGATCAAGCGTCCCGCCGGTGTCACTGAAGCGGCGCATCGTGCCCATGCCGCCCACGAACTGATCCATTTCGCCGAAGCCGGGTTCCGCGCCGCCGCTCGCGCCAGCGCCCTGCCCGCTTCCCTTTGATTCCACCCAGTAACTGCTGACCAACAAAGGCCCTACACCATGTCCAATTCCCTGCTAGTCCGCCGCGCCGCCGTGCTGGGTGCCGGCGTCATGGGTGCCCAGATCGCTGCCCACCTCACCAACGCTGGCGTCGACACCGTGCTGTTCGACCTGCCCGCCAAGGAGGGTCCGGCCGACGGCATCGTGCTGAAGGCGATCGCCAACCTGGGCAAGCTGAGCCCGGCACCGCTGGCCAGCAAGTCGCTGGCCGAAGCCATCACTCCGGCCAACTACGAGTCCGGCCTGGAGCAGCTGAAGGACTGCGACCTGATCATCGAGGCCATCGCCGAGCGCATGGACTGGAAGCAGGACCTGTACAAGAAGATCGCGCCGTTCGTGGCCGACCACGCGGTGCTGGCCTCCAACACCTCGGGCCTGGGCATCAACAAGCTGGCCGACGTGCTGCCCGAGCAGCTGCGCCACCGCTTCTGCGGCGTGCACTTCTTCAACCCGCCGCGCTACATGCACCTGGCCGAGCTGATCCCGGCCACCACCACCGACGCCGCCGTGCTGGAAGGCCTGGAAGAGTTCCTGGTCACCACCCTGGGCAAGGGCGTGGTGTACGCCAAGGACACCCCGAACTTCATCGGCAACCGCATCGGCGTGTTCTCGATCCTGTCCACCATCCACCACACCCAGCAGTTCGGCCTGGGCTTCGATGAAGTGGACGGCCTGACCGGTCCGCTGGTCGGCCGCCCGAAGTCGGCCACCTACCGCACCTCCGACGTGGTCGGCCTGGACACCATGGCCCACGTCATCAAGACCATGGGCGACACCCTGCCGAATGACCCGTGGCATGAATTCTTCAAGTCGCCGAAGTGGCTGGACGCGCTGATCGCCAAGGGCGCACTGGGCCAGAAGACCGGTGCCGGCATCTTCCGCAAGGTCGGCAAGGACATCGTGGTGCTGGACCTGGAGAAGCAGGACTACCGTCCGGCCGATCGCGCTGCCGCGCCGGAAGTGGTCGAGATCCTGAAGATCAGGAACCCGGCCGAGAAGTTCGCCAAGCTGCGCGAGAGCCAGCACCCGCAGGCGCAGTTCCTGTGGGCGACCTTCCGCGACCTGTTCCACTACAGCGCCTACCACCTGGCCGACATCGCCGAGACCGCGCGCGACGTCGACCTGGCCATCCGCTGGGGCTACGGCTGGTCGCTGGGCCCGTTCGAGACCTGGCAGGCCGCCGGCTGGAAGCAGGTGGCGCAGTGGATCGCCGATGACATCGTCGCCGGCAAGAGCATGAGCAACGCGCCGCTGCCGGACTGGGTGTTCGATGGCCGCGACGGCGTGCATGCCGCCGAAGGCAGCTACAGCCCGTCGCGCAACGCCAAGCTGCCGCGCTCGTCGCTGCCGGTGTACCAGCGCCAGCGCTTCCCCGATCCGCTGCTGGGCGAGACGTTCGCGCCGGGCGAGACCGTGTTCGAGAACGATGGCCTGCGCATGTGGCACGACGGTGATGGCATCGCCGTGGTCAGCTTCAAGACCAAGATGAACACCGTGTCCGACCAGGTGCTGGACGGCCTGCAGGAATGCGTGAGCCGCGCCGAGAAGGACTTCCAGGGCCTGGTGATCTGGCAGCAGAAGGAACCCTTCTCCGCCGGTGCCGACCTGGCCGGCGCGCTGGGCCTGCTGCAGGCCGGCAAGGTCGACCAGTTCGAAGAAATGGTTGCCAACTTCCAGCGCACCAGCCAGCGCATCAAGTACTCGCTGGTGCCAGTGGTGGCTGCCGTGCGCGGCCTGGCCCTGGGTGGCGGCTGCGAGTTCCAGATGCACAGCGCCAAGACCGTGGCCTTCCTGGAAAGCTACATCGGCCTGGTCGAGGCCGGCGTCGGCCTGCTGCCGGCCGGTGGTGGCCTGAAGGAACTGGCCGTGCGCGCCTCGCAGGCCGCGGGCCCGGGCGGCGACGTGTTCGCCGAACTGAAGAAGACCTTCGAGACCGTGGCGATGGCCAAGGTGTCCAACTCGGCGGTCAACGCCAAGGAACTGGGCCTGCTGCGCAGCACCGACAAGGTGGTGTTCAACAGCTACGAGGCCCTGCACATCGCCAAGGCCGAAGCACGCGCCCTGGCCGAAGCGGGTTACCGCCCGCCGCTGCCGGCACGCCGCATCCAGGTGGCCGGTGACGTGGGTATCGCCACCTTCAAGATGATGCTGGTCAACATGCTGGAAGGCCGCTTCATCAGCCCGTACGACTACGAGATCGCCGAGCGCATCGCTACCGTGCTGTGCGGTGGCAAGGTCGACCGCGGCACCCTGGTCGACGAAGAGTGGCTGCTGACCCTGGAGCGCAAGCACTTCGTCGAACTGGCCCAGCAGGAAAAGACCCAGGCCCGCATCGCGCACATGCTGAAGACCGGCAAGCCGCTGCGTAACTGATCGCCCATCCCTGCTTCCGGTGGGTGCCGACCGTTGGTCGGCACTCCGGCTAAAAAATTCAAGAGATCACTGCAATGACCAAGCAAATCCAGGACGCCTACATCGTCGCCGCCACCCGTACCCCGGTTGGCAAGGCGCCCAAGGGCATGTTCCGCAACACCCGCCCCGACGACATGCTTGCGCACGTGCTGCGCAGCGTCGTCGCCCAGGCCCCGGGCGTGGACGTCAACCGCATCGATGACGCCATCATCGGTTGCGCCATGCCGGAAGCCGAGCAGGGCATGAACGTGGCCCGCATCGGCGTGCTGCTGGCCGGCCTGCCGAACACCATCGCCGCACAGACCGTGAACCGCTTCTGCTCCTCCGGCCTGCAGGCCGTGGCGCAGGCCGCCGACGCGATCCGCCTGGGCAACGCCGACCTGATGCTGGCCGGCGGCACCGAGTCGATGTCGATGGTGCCGATGATGGGCAACAAGATCGCCATGGCGCCGAGCGTGTTCGACAACGACCACGTTGCCATCGCCTACGGCATGGGCATCACCGCCGAGAAGGTCGCCGAAGAGTGGAAGGTCTCGCGCGAAGACCAGGATGCCTTTGCCCTGGCCTCGCACCAGAAGGCCATGGCCGCGATCCAGAACGGCGAGTTCAAGGACGAGATCAGCCCGTACGAGATCGTCTCGCACCTGCCGGACCTGGCCGACGGCCAGCGCATCATCACCCGCAACAAGATCGCCGACACCGACGAAGGCCCCCGCCCGGACTCCTCGGCCGAAGGCCTGGCCAAGCTGCGCCCGGTGTTCCGCAACGGCCAGTTCGGCGGCACCGTCACCGCCGGCAACTCGTCGCAGATGAGCGACGGCGCCGGCGCCGTGCTGCTGGCCTCGGAGCAGGCGATCAAGGATTACGGCCTGACCCCGCTGGCCCGTTTCGTCAGCTTCTCGGTGGCCGGCGTGCGTCCGGAAGTGATGGGCATCGGCCCGATCGCCGCGATCCCGAAGGCACTGAAGCAGGCCGGCCTGACCCAGGACCAGCTGGACTGGATCGAGCTCAACGAAGCCTTCGCCGCGCAGTCGCTGGCGGTGATCCGTGACTGCGGCCTGGACCCGGCCAAGGTCAACCCGCTGGGCGGCGCGATTGCCCTGGGCCACCCGCTGGGTGCGACCGGCGCGATCCGTACCGCAACCCTGCTGCACGGCCTGCGTCGTCGCCAGCAGAAGTACGGCATGGTGACGATGTGCATCGGCACCGGCATGGGTGCGGCGGGTATTTTCGAGGCGCTGTAAGGTTCAAGGCGTTGCCTCGTTGGGCTTCATGGCGTGGGTCGGGTTGGCAGGGCTGCCCGGGACACGC